>NZ_POUC01000161.1 GCF_002891435.1 Streptomyces cahuitamycinicus | reverse complement strand
CCCCCGCTCCGGGCGCCCCGACCGTCCTCCCGGCGGCCTCGTGGCCCCCTCCCGTTCCGTGAGCGGACCACGCCGGTACGACTATTGCGCTCCTCCCCGCCGCGGGCGGGGGGCCGTCCTAGGCTCGTCTCACTCTGCGTGATCATGCGTCCTCCCGTGCCAGCCCGAGCCCCTGGAGTGCGATGCCCGACAGCCGGCCGCAGCCACCACCGCCCCCGTCGTCCTCGCCGGGTCCGGCCGATCCGTCGTCGCTGCTGCTGTGCGGGGCGCGGCTCACCGACGGCCGGAGGGTGGACGTACGGCTGGGCCGCGGGCGTATCGAGGCGGTCGGCACGGCCGGCAGTCTGGGAGCGGGGGGCACGCGCGCGTGCGGATCACGCGTGGACCTCAGTGGCTATCTGCTGCTGCCGGCTCCCGCCGAGCCGCACGCCCACGCCGACACGGCCCTGTCGGCCGACACCGAGGGGCCGGTCTCGTACGAGCCGCAGGACGTGCAGCGCCGGGCCACGGAGGCCGCACTGCTCCAGCTCGGACACGGGGCGACGGCGCTGCGGGCACACGTGCGCGTGGGGGACGTCCAGGGGCTGGGCGCGCTGGCGGCCGTGCTGCAGGCACGGCGCGCGCTGCGCGGGCTGGCGGAGCTGACGACGGTGGCGATGCCCCGGGTGCTGACCGGGGTGGCCGGTGCGGAGGGGCTTGCCATGCTGCGGGACGCGGTGAAGATGGGCGCCTCGGTGGTGGGTGGCCGGCCGGACCTCGACCCCGACCCGGCGGGGTACGTGGAGGCGGTTCTGGAGATGGCCTCCGAGCACGGCTGCCCCGTCGACCTGCACACGGACGCCGGGGATCCGGCCCGGCTGGCCCGGCTCGCGGCCATGGCGGGCGGACTGCGCCCCGGGGTGTCCCTCAGCCCCTGCGGCGATCTCGGCCGGCTGCCCTCAGAGGTGGCCTCGCGGACGGCCGACCAACTCGCGGCGGCCGGAGTGGCGGTGGTGTGCCTGCCCCAGGGTGGCTGCGGCGGCGTCGACCGACGTGGGGCCGCCCCCGTCCGGCTGCTGCGCGCGGCCGGAGTGCGGGTGGCCGCCGGCAGCGGGGCGCTGCGGGACGTGTCCAACCCGGTGGGGCGTGGCGACCCGCTGGAGGCGGCCTTCCTGCTGGCCTCGCGTTGCGGGCTGGCGCCCGAGGAGGCGTACGACGCGGTGAGTTCGTCGGCGCGGGCGGTGCTGGGGCTGCCCGAGGTGCGGGTGGAGGCGGGTTTCCCGGCCGAGTTGCTCGCGGTGCGCGGGGACCGGCTCGCAGGGGTGCTGTCCTTGGCGTACAGCCGGATCGTCGTGCACCAGGGGCGTGTGGTGGCGCGGACCAGCGCGGTGCGGGAGTACTGCAGTTCGACGGCCTCGGTGGAGCTGGGGCTGCCGCGGCAGGGGCGGGGAGAGGCGCCGTGAGGTATGCGGCGGGGTGTCGGAAGGCGTCCGGTGGAGCGCCGGAAGGCCTGGGGCGAGTGTCGGAAGGCGTCCGGTGGAGCGCCGGAAGGCCTGGGACGGGGTGCCGGAAGGCGTCCGGCCGGTCGCCGCAAGGCCTGGGGCGAGGTGCCGGAAGCCGTCAGGTAGAGCGCCGGAAACATGCGGCGGTGTGTGCCGAGGGCTGCGGCGGACGGTGCTGTCGAGGCGTACGGTCGAAGACATGCGTATTGTCATCGCTGGTGGTCATGGTCAGATCGCGTTGCGGCTGGAGCGGCTGCTCGCCGCGCGCGGAGACGAGGTGGCGGGAATCATCCGGAAGGCCGAGCAGGCGGACGATCTGCGGCAGGCCGGTGCCGAACCGGTCGTGCTCGACCTTGAGTCGGCCTCTGTGGACGAGGTCGCGGAGCGGCTCAGGGGCGCCGACGCCGCGGTCTTCGCGGCGGGCGCGGGCCCGGGCAGCGGGGCGACCCGCAAGGACACGGTGGACAAGGCCGCGGCGGTCCTCTTCGCGGACGCGGCGGTGGCGGCGGGAGTACGGCGCTTCGTGGTCGTGTCGTCCATGGGCGCCGATCCGCGCCACCAGGGTGACGAGATCTTCGACGTCTACCTGCGCGCCAAGGGCGAGGCGGACGCGTACGTGCGCGGGCTGGACGCCCTGGACTGGACGATCCTGCGCCCCGGCCAGCTTACCGACGACGCGGGTACCGGCCTCGTACGCCTGGAGGCCCGCACCGGCCGCGGCCCGGTCCCGCGCGACGACGTGGCCGCCGTGCTGGCTGAGCTGGTGGACACCTCCGCGACGGCCGGGCTCACTCTGGAGCTCATCAGCGGGTCGGCGCCGGTCTCGGTGGCGGTGAAGTCGGTGGCGGGAAACTGAGGTTCGCGGCCGACCGCGCGGACGCCTCCTAGAACAGGGGCAGTTGGCCGGGGAAGTCCGGGACCGTGTAGCCGTCCAGGGACGGTTGCTCGAGGCCCGGGCGGGCCTGGCGGCGGGAGCCAGGACATGAGGTGAGTTCACCGTGCTCGCGAGCGCCGGGAGGGTCGTGGCGCGCGTACCGCCCGGCGACGACGGCGATCTCGCGACGGCACTCGGGGCAGACTCTGCGGCGGGAAGACATGAGGCCAGTGTGCCGCGCGGGCGGACCGGCCGAGCGTCTCCCCTGCGGGGTGCTGCCCCTACCTGTTTGTCGCCCTCGATCTTCGACGGCCTCGGTTGCGCGAGGCTCGGCTGTATGAGGCTCGACGGCGCGGGGCTCGGCTGCGTGACCGCTGAGCGACGCGCGGGTGACGCTGGTAGACACGGCAGGCAACGTGGTCGCCACGACGCGCACCGGCCTCGACGGGGCGTACGCCTTCTCAGACCTGGACACCGGGGCTGAGTAGTCCTGGCGGGTCTCGTCGCGGCCCGGGCCACGTGGCCGTCCGCCGCAGCAGCTCAGCGGGGACGCCAAATTCGGGGCCTGCGAGAGCTGAGCCGGCAGATAGGCGTCAGCGCACGTCGACGTAGTCGGCCGCACTGGTGGCGACGACGGTCGTGAAGTTGCCGTAGAGCATGCCGTTACAAGAGGCGGCAGCCTATCTGACGAGTTCATGCCCCCGACGGGCTTCCGGCAGACGTTGGAATCACCCGTCGGGAACCACCCGTCGGCGAGCTGCCGTTGGCGTGCATGCGGAGGTGGGCTCGTGTGGAAGGCCAGTACGTACCACGTCATGGGCGCGAGCCGGAGTGATCATGCTCACCTCTGGGGGCGCCTTGAGGACACGACAACGAAAACCCCCTCCGGCCAGGCGAAAAACCTGATCAGAGGGGGTCTTCCCCAGTGTGGCGGCGCCAGGATTCGAACCTGGGAAGGCTGAGCCGGCAGATTTACAGTCTGCTCCCTTTGGCCGCTCGGGCACACCGCCGGGGTTGCTGCCTGGCGAGCCGCTCTTCCGCGGCGCTCCGTGGCAACGACGTAAACAATACCTGATGTGGAGGGGTGCTCCGCCACCCGATTGATCGGCGCTCGGAGGGCCGGGGGTGGCTAGGCTTGTCCGGATGCGGCCGGGACCTGAACGGGCCCTGCGACCGCCCGCATACGCCGGTACGCACGATACGCACCCCGATACAAGGAGCCACAGGACATGGCCGACTCCAGTTTCGACATCGTCTCGAAGGTCGAGCGGCAGGAGGTCGACAACGCACTTAACCAGGCCGCCAAGGAGATCTCGCAGCGCTACGACTTCAAGGGCGTGGGTGCCTCGATCTCGTGGTCCGGTGAGCAGATCCTCATGGAGGCGAACTCCGAGGACCGGGTGAAGGCCATCCTAGACGTCTTCCAGTCCAAGTTGATCAAGCGGGGCATCTCGCTGAAGGCTCTGGACGCGGGCGAGCCACAGCTCTCCGGCAAGGAGTACAAGATCTTCTCTTCGATCAAGGAGGGGATCTCCCAGGAAAACGCCAAGAAGGTGGCGAAGACCATCCGCGACGAGGGCCCCAAGGGCGTGAAGGCGCAGGTGCAGGGCGAGGAGCTGCGGGTCAGTTCCAAGAGCCGTGACGATCTGCAGGCCGTCATCACCCTGCTGAAGGGCAAGGACTTCGACTTCGCGATCCAGTTCGTGAATTACCGGTAGGTCCGGTCCTCCGGGCTCCCGCCCTCACGGATACGAGGAGGGGCGGGTACCGCCGGTGCCCACCCTTCTCGCCCGCCTGACGCCATCGGTTCCGCCCGACCAACGCCAACGGTCTTGCCCGACCAACGCCAACGGTCTTGCCCGCCTGCCGGCATTGGTCTTCTCCGCCGGCCGCCATTGGGTCTGCTCTGGCGACTGCCGTGGGTCTTCTCTGCCGACTGCCATCGGTGGGAGCGGCGGTCAGTTGCGCGAGTTGCCGAACAGCAGGCGGTAGGCGATCAGCAGGACGAGCGATCCGCCGATCGCCGCCGCCCAGGTCGCACCGTCGTAGAAGTCCTTGGTGATGGGGTGGTCCATCCAGCGGGCCGATATCCAGCCGCCGATGAACGCGCCCGCGACGCCGATCAGCGTCGTGCCGATGAGGCCGCCCGGGTCACGCCCCGGCAGCAGGAACTTCGCGATGGCTCCGGCCAACAGTCCCAGGATGATCCAGCTGATGATCGTCATGCCGTGAACCTGCCCTTTCAAGCTGTGCCCGCACTTCCCCGGCCTTGTGATCTTGCTCCCGCCAGGCCGAACCCGTGCGCCGTACGTCGGGCGCCCCGCGCGCGGCTCCTCGTCACGCACGTTCACGCCGTGTTGGTGGGGAGGACGCCCGGGCCGCCCCCGCCGGTTGCGCTGATCAGTAGGGTGCGACGCATGACCGCATCCGTTCCCGGACTGCGCCGCACCCTCGGCGTGGGTGACGCCGTCGTCATCGGACTCGGCGCGATGGTGGGGGCCGGGATCTTCGCCGCCCTCGCCCCGGCCGCGCACGCGGCCGGAACCGGGCTGCTCATCGGGCTCGCCGTAGCCGCTGTGGTCGCGTACTGCAACGCCATGTCGTCGGCTCGCCTCGCCGCCCTGTATCCGGCCTCGGGTGGCACGTATGTGTACGGGCGGGAGCGGCTCGGAGAGTTCTGGGGGTATCTCGCGGGCTGGGCGTTCGTGGTCGGGAAGACGGCCTCCTGTGCGGCGATGGCGCTCACCGTGGGCACATACGTCTGGCCCGGGCAGGCCCACGCGGTGGCGGTCGGGGCCGTGGTGGCGCTGACCGCGGTGAACTACGGCGGTGTCCAGAAGTCCGCGTGGCTGACGCGGATGATCGTGGCGCTCGTCCTGGCTGTCCTCGCTTCCGTGGTGGTCGTATGTCTGGTCTCCGGTGAGGCCGATGCCGGGCGGCTGGACATCGGGGCCTCGGGTGGCGCGGACGGCGTGCTGCAGGCGGCCGGTCTGCTGTTCTTCGCCTTCGCCGGGTACGCCCGGATCGCCACCCTCGGCGAGGAGGTGCGGGATCCGGCGCGCACCGTTCCGCGCGCGATCCCGCTGGCGCTGGGCATCACGCTGGTGGTGTATGTGTGCGTGGCGGTGGCCGTCCTGTCGGTACTCGGGTCGGGCGGTCTCGGGGATGCGACGGCTCCGCTGACCGACGCCGTGCGGGCGGCCGGGACGCCCTGGCTCGTGCCGGTGGTGCGGATCGGTGCGGCGGTGGCCGCGATGGGCTCGCTGCTGGCGCTGATCCTGGGTGTGTCACGGACGACGCTGGCCATGGCCCGGGACCGGCACCTGCCGGGGGTGCTGGCCGCCGTGCATCCGCGGTTCCAGGTGCCGCACCGGGCGGAGCTGGCAGTGGGCGCTGTGGTCGCGGTTCTGGCCGCCACGGCGGATGTGCGGGGTGCGATCGGGTTCTCCTCCTTCGGTGTGCTGGCGTACTACGCCGTGGCCAACGCATCGGCGTGGACGCTGTCTTCGAGGCCGGCGGCTCGGGTGGTGCCGGTGGTGGGGCTGGTCGGGTGTGTGGTGCTGGCGTTCTCGCTGCCCGGGGTGTCGGTGGTCGTGGGCGCGGGGGTGCTGGTGGTGGGGGCGGTTGCGTACGCGGTGCGGTGGCGAGTGAAGGCCAGGGCGGGCAGGAAGTAGGGCCGGTCCGCCGGGTGCGGTAGAAGGGCGGCATGGATGCTGCCGTACTTGAACAGCTGCTGGATGAACCTCGATCACGCTGTCGTGCGCCACGGATACACCGATTACATGCGCGCCTACGAGGTCATCGTCTACGCAACGGGATCCCCGTACCGGCACGCGGTCATGGGTTCATCATGCAGGCCGCCGCCGACAGCCGGGCGGACCTGTGGATAACCACGGCCTGTGGACAACGAGGGGAAGGTCGGAAGCTCCCCGGCGTCAGCGCACCGCGAACGGCTCGTCCGTCCGCACGATGTCGCGGCCGAGCGGGAGCAACGAGACCGGGATGAGCTTGAAGTTGGCGATGCCCAGCGGGATGCCGATGATCGTCACGCACAGGGCGATGCCGGTGGCGATGTGGCCGAGGGTGAGCCACCAGCCCGCGAGGACCAGCCAGAGCACGTTGCCCACGCAGGACGGTGCGCCCGCGTCACGGCGCTCGACCGTCGTGTACCCGAAGGGCCACAGGGCGTAGACGCCGATGCGGAAGGCCGCGATGCCGAACGGGATGCCGATGACGGTGATGCAGAGGAGCAGGCCCGCGAGCATATAGGCGAGGAACAGCCAGAAGCCGCTCAGGACGAGCCATATGACGTTGAGTATGGTCCTCACTGATTCCCACCTGCCATCTTCTCGAGCCGGGCGATGCGTTCCGCCATCGGCGGGTGTGTGGAGAACATCTTCGAGAGGCCCTGGCCGGGCCGGAACGGGTTCGCGATCATCATGTGACTGGCCGTCTCGATGCGCGGCTCGGGCGGCAGCGGGAGTTGCTTCGTGCCGAGTTCGAGCTTGCGCAGGGCGCTGGCCAGGGCGAGCGGGTCGCCGGTGAGCTGAGCGCCGGAGGCGTCCGCCTGGTACTCGCGGGAGCGGCTGACGGCCAGTTGGATGAGCGAGGCGGCGAGCGGGCCCAGGATCATGATCAGCAGCATGCCGAGCAGCCCGGGGCCGTCATCGTCGTCCGAGCGCCCGATGGGGATCAGCCAGGCGAAGTTGACCAGGAACATGATGACGGAGGCGAGGGCTCCCGCGACCGACGAGATGAGGATGTCGCGGTTGTAGACGTGGCTGAGTTCGTGTCCGATGACGCCGCGCAGCTCGCGTTCGTCCAGCAGGCGAAGGATGCCGTCGGTGCAGCACACGGCGGCGTTGCGTGGGTTGCGCCCCGTGGCGAAGGCGTTGGGTGCCTCCGTCGGGGAGATGTACAGGCGCGGCATGGGCTGGCGGGCCTGGGTGGAGAGGTCGCGGACCATGCGGTAGAGCGCCGGCGCCTCGAACTCGCTCACCGGGCGGGCACGCATCGCGCGCAGTGCCAGTTTGTCGCTGTTCCAGTACGCGTACGCGTTGGTGGCCAGCGCTACCACGACGGCGATGACGAGCCCCATGCGGCCGAAGAAGCTGCCGATGACGATGATGAGTGCGGACAGTCCTCCCAGGAGGATCGCTGTCCTGAGCCCGTTGTGCCGGCGGTGCACGGTGCGCCCTCCAAGTGGTGCGGCAGGGGGACCCTTGCTTGCTGTGTCTGCGGTGCCGCTGGTGCCGTGTCCTCACGTCCAGTGGACCCTCCCGTACTGGTCAACGCCAGGCGGGAGGCTCAAGTTCCCTGGTGCGCGCGGCGGCGGGTGTGGACCGTGTGGGTGACGGCAGCGGGACGCGGCACGCGCGCGTGGGGGCGAGTGCCCCACGCGCGCGCGGTGTAAGCGGCCGGTTTCCCGGGAAGCCGGGTTGGTTCAGAAGAGCCCGGTGTCGGTGAAGCGCAGGACGAGCTGGGGTGCGCCGGACAGGGCGATGCCGAGGACGCCGGTCAGGGCGATCGCGGCGGTGACCGGGCCGGGGACGCGGTGCTTCTCGGGCTCGCCCTCGGGGGCGCGGAAGAGCAGGGCCGTCCACTGGAGGTAGTAGAACAGCGCGATGACGACGTTGACGGCCATGACCACGGTCAGCCAGCCGAGGCCGGCGTCGACGGCCGCCGAGAAGACGGTGACCTTGGCGAAGAGGCCGATGATGCCCGGCGGCAGCCCGGCGAGGCAGAGCAGGAAGAACGCCAGGAGCAGCGCGGACAGGGGGCTGGAGGCGTACAGGCCGCGGTAGTCGTCGACGCGGTTGAGGGACTTCGTCCTGCCGACGAGGGCGGCCACGGCGAAGGCCCCGAGGTTCACGGCGCCGTACATCAGGGCGTAGGCGACGGTGGAGCCGATCGACTTCTCGGCGTCCCCGGAGTACGCGGCGGCGGCGATCGGGACCAGGAGGTAGCCGGCCTGGCCGACGGAGGACCAGGCGAGCAGGCGTACGGCGCTGTACGCGCGCGTGGCCTGCTGGCGCAGGGCTCCGACGTTGCCCACGGTCATGGTCAGTGCGGCCAGGGCTGCCAGGGCCGGGCCCCAGACGTCGGCGTAGGACGGGAGGGCCACGACCGTGATCAGGATCAGGCCGCTGAAGCCGACCGCCTTGCCGATGACCGACAGGTACGCCGCGATCGGCAGGGGCGCCCCCACGTAGGTGTCGGGCACCCAGAAATGGAAGGGCACGGCGGCCGTCTTGAAGGCGAAGCCGACGAGAGTGAGGACGACGCCGGTCTGGGCGAGGGTGTGGAACTGCCCGTCGACGTTCTGGATACGGTCGGCGACCTGGGTGAGGTAGAGGGTGCCCGTGGTGGCGTACAAGAAGCTGATGCCCATGAGGCTGACCGCGGTCGCCGTGACCGAGGACAGGAAGAACTTGAGGGCCGCCTCGGACGACTTCCGGTCGCCGTACCGCAGGCCGACCAGCGCGAAGGCGGGCAGAGAGGCGACTTCCAGGGCGACGATCAGGGTCGCGAGGTCGCGGGAGGCGGGAAGGAGTGCGGCTCCGGCCGCGGAGGACAGCAGCAGGAACCAGTATTCGCCTTCTGGCAGCTCCTTGCGGGCGTCCTTCAGGGCGGTGACCGACAGGAGGGCGGCGAGCAGGGCACCGCCCAGGACGAGGAACTGGATGACCAGGGTGAAGCGGTCGGCCGTGTAGCTGCACACGGCGGCGTCGCCGGTCAGGCAGAAGGTGCTGCGGTCGCCGTCGAGCAGGGGCAGCAGCATCACCGTGGCGACGGCCAGGCCTGCCACCGATGTCCAGCCGAGCACGGCCTTGCGGTGCTCGGCGAGGAACAGGTCGGCGACCAGGACGACGAGTGCGGCGACCGCCACGATGGTGGGCGGCGCGATCGCGAGCCAGTCGACGGACTGGACCAGCGAGGCGGCCAGCGGCTGGGCCGGGGAGCTCATCGGGTGCCTCCTGAGAGGAGCTGCTGGACGGCCGGGTCGCTCAGGCCGAGGAGCACCTTGGGCCACAGGCCCGCGACGACGGTGAGGACGACTAGCGGTGTCCACGCCGCGAACTCGTAACTGCGGACGTCGGTGAGCCTGGGTGCGTCGTGGGGCAGGGCGCCCATGCAGACGCGGCGGACCACGATCAGCAGGTACGCGGCCGTCAGCAGCGTGCCGAACGCGCCGATCGCCATGAAGGTGAGGAAGGCCGCGCGGTTGAGGCCCTCGGCGGGTCGGAACGCGCCGAACAGGGCCAGCATCTCGCCCCAGAATCCGGCCAGGCCCGGCAGGCCGAGCGAGGCGACGGCGGCGAAGGCGAGCAGGCCGCCGAGGCGCGGGGCCTTGCCGTAGAGGGCGGCCCCGGTCTCCTCGGCAAGGGTGTCGAGATCGGTGGTGCCCGTGCGGTCCTTCAGCGCGCCGACCAGGAAGAACAGCAGGCCGGTGATGAGGCCGTGGGCGATGTTGGCGAAGAGGGCGCCGTTCACGCCGGTCGGGGTCATCGTCGAGATGCCGAGCAGCACGAAGCCCATGTGGCCGACGGAGGAGTACGCGATGAGGCGCTTGAGGTCGCCCTTCGCGCCCTGTTTGGCGAGGGCCAGGCAGGCCAGGGATCCGTAGATGATGCCCACGACGGCGAGGGCGGCGAGATAGGGCGCGAAGGTGCGGAACCCGTCCGGCGCGATGGGCAGCAGGATCCGGACGAACCCGTACGTACCCATCTTCAGCAGGACGCCGGCCAGGAGGACCGAGCCGACGGTGGGCGCTGAGGTGTGGGCGTCCGGCAGCCAGCTGTGCAGCGGCCACATCGGCGTCTTCACCGCGAGCCCGATCCCGATCGCCAGAACGGCGATGACCTGCACGGATGCGGTCAGCGACCGGCCGTTGTCAGTGGCGAGTGCCATCATGTCGAACGTGCCCGCCTTGATCCCGATCAGGAGTAGGCCGAGCAGCATGACGACGGAGCCGAGCAGCGTGTAGAGGATGAACCGCCAGGCTGCCTGGCTCCGGCCCTCGCCGCCCCAGCGGGCGATGAGGAAGTACATCGGGATGAGGACCATCTCGAAGGCCAGGAAGAACAGCAGCAGGTCGAGGACGGCGAAGGTCGCGAGGGTGCCGGACTCGAGGACGAACAGCAGGGCGACGAAGGCCTTCGGGGTCGGCCCCGCGGGCATTTTGAAGTACGAGTAGAGCGCGCAGAGGAAGGTCAGCAGCGCGGTCAGGACCAGAAGGGGGAGGGAGATGCCGTCGATGCCGAGGTGGATGCGTACGTCGAGTGCGGGGATCCAGCTGATGTCCGTGCTGGCCTGCATTTTCGACGGCTGGTCGTGGTCGAAGCCGAGCGCGAGGACGATCGCCGCGATGAGGACCGCACCGGTCACGGTGACACCGTGCCGCAGCACGGCCTGCTCGGGTGACTTCCCCTTCAGCCCGAGCGGGGCGGGCAGGAGAGCCGCGGCGGCGCCGAGGAGCGGGCCGACGACGATGAACGCCAGAAGGAACTGCATCACGGACTCGTTGATATCGATCACGCCTGCTCACGCTCCCGTGGCGACGAGGACGACGGCGACCACGAGGACGACGGTGCCGGCGAGCAGCGCGCTCACATAGGTCTGGACGTTGCCGGTCTGTGCGCGCCGTACGGCGGCGCCCAGCCAGCGGGGCAGCGCACCCGCACCGCGTACGTAGGTCTCGACGACCTCCCGGTCGAGGAACCGGACGAGGCTCGCTCCGGCCTGTACCGGGCGGACGAACAGGGTCGTGTACACGGCGTCCAGGTGGAAGCCCGCGGCCGCGTGCCGGTGCAGGGGGCCGAGCAGCAGCCGTCCGGGGTCGGCGGGGTCCGGCGCGTGGGCGATGTCGCCGTAGGCGGGCTCGTGGCTGGCGATGGCCTCGGCCTCGACCTGAGCGGCGTCGCCCTCGGGGTGGGCCGAGACAGCGCCGAGCGGGACGCGGGCGGTGAGCGCGGTGGTGTGCCGCCAGGCGGCGTAGGTGACGATGCCGCCGACCAGGGCCACGCCCGTGCCGAGCACGGAGGTGGTCAGGGTGGGGCTGAGGTCGCGGCCGTCGAACCAGTCGGGCAGCAGGCGGAACGCGAACCCGCCGAAGGCCAGGGACGGCACGGCCAGCACCCACAGCACGACGGTCATGGTCAGCGGCTGCCTGCCGTGGTCGGGGGCTTCGGTGCCCCGGCCCCGGAAGGTCAGCAGCCACAGGCGCGTCGCGTAGGCGGCGGTGAGCACGGCCGTGAGCAGGCCGGCGATGAGGACGATCCAGCCGGCCGCGGCGGGGGCGTGCTCGGTGTGGCCGGTGATGACGTGCTCGGCGACGCCGAGGACGGCCTCCTTGGAGAAGAAGCCGCTGAACGGCGGGATCGCGGCGAGCGCGAGCAATGCCACGGTCATCGTCCAGTAGGCGTCGGGGACGCGGTCGCGCAGGTTCCGCATGCGGGACATGGCGGCGAGCGAGTTGGTGCCCGTGGCGTGGATGATCACGCCCGCGGCGAGGAACAGCAGCGCCTTGAAGGCGCCGTGGGACAGGAGGTGGAACACGGCGGCACCGCGGTCGCCGACGGCGAGGGCGCCGGTCATGTAGCCGAGCTGGCCGATCGTCGAGTAGGCGAGGACGCGCTTGATGTCGTCCTGGGCGAGCGCGGCGAGCGCCGAACCGGCCATCGTGACGGCGGCCATGACGGCGAGGACGACCATCGCGGCCTGGGAGGCCTCGAAGACCGGGAGGAGACGGGCGATGAAGTAGACACCGGCGGCGACCATCGTCGCGGCGTGGATCAGCGCTGAGACGGGGGTCGGGCCCGCCATCGCGTCGGGGAGCCACGTGTGCAACGGGAACTGCGCCGATTTGCCCGCCACGCCCGCGAGGAGGAGCAGGGCGATCAGGGTCGGGTGGTCGAGCGACCCGCTCGCGACGGCGCCCAGGACCCGGGTGATGCGGAACGAGCCGGCGTCGGTGGCCAGGGCGAACAGGCCGATGAGGAAGGGGACGTCGCCGAGCTTGGTGACCAGGAAGGCCTTGAGGGAGGCGGCGCGGGCCTGAGGGGTCTCCCAGTAGTGGCCGACGAGGAAGTAGGAGCAGATGCCCATGACTTCCCAGCCGACCAGCAGGACGATCAGGTCGCCGGAGTAGACGACCAGGAACATCGCCGAGGTGAACAGGGAGACCAGGGCGGCGTAGGACGGGTAGCGCGGGTCGTCGCGCAGGTAGCCCGTCGAGTAGATCTGCACGCAGGAGGCGACCAGGCCGACGAGGATGGCGACGAGGGCGGCGAAGCCGTCGATGTGCAGGGCGAGCTCGATCGGGACCGAGCCGGTGGGGGTGAGTTCCGTGGCCGCGTTGACGGCCGCGTCACCGCTCTGACGCACGGCGACGAGCGCGGCGATGACGAGGGAGGTGAGTGTCGGCAGGACGGCGAGCGGGCGGACGAAGCCGGGTGCCGTGCGGCCCAGGAGCAGCCCGGCGACGGCGCCGAGGAACGGAAGGAGGGGGACGAGGACGGCGAGGGTGGTCGTGGTCACGCGGTGGCCTCAGCCTTCTGGGCCTCGTCGGACTGCTCGGCCGTGCGGGCGTCGTGGTCGGTGCCGTCGGGGTCGTGCCGTTCGGAGGTGTCGCGGAGTTTGTCGATGTCCGCGGTGCCGCGGTTGCGGTGGACGGCGAGGACGATCGCCAGGCCGATGCCGATCTCGGCGGCGGCGATGGCGATGGTGAACAGGGTCAGGGCCTGTCCGGAGTGCAGGGTCTCCTCGGCGGTCCTGCTGAGCCAGACGTCGAAGGCGACCAGGTTGAGGTTGACGGCGTTGAGCATCAGCTCGACCGACATCAGGACCAGGATCGCGTTGCGGCGGGCGAGGACGCCGTACAGGCCCGTGCAGAAGAGGAGGGCGGAGAGCACGGCGGGATAGGCGAGGTGCATCAGCGGGCCCCTTCCGTGTCGCGCCCGGTGTCCTGGCCGGCCGGGGTGGCCGTGTCGGCCTTCGCCTTGCGGGACAGGACGATCGCGCCGACCAGGGCGGCGAGGAGGAGTACGGAGAGGGCCTCGAAGGGGAGGACCCAGTTCTGGAAGAGGCTCGCGCCGGTGGCCTCGGTGGAGCCGGCGGCGGGGCCGTCCAGGTCGATCCAGGTGGTGCGGAAGGCGTCCACGACGACCCAGACCAGGGCGGCCGCGGCGGCGACGGCCACAGTGAGGGCGGCCCAGCGGTTGCCCGAGTCGGCGTCCGGGGAGCGGCCGATGGGGGCTCTGGTGAGCATCAGTCCGAACAGGAGGAGGACGACGACGGACCCGACATAGATCAGGACCTGCACCCAGGCGATGAACTCGGCGGTGAGCAGGAGGTACTCGACGGCGAGGCCGCCGAGGGTGACCACCAGCCACAGGGCGGCGTGCACCAGTTGCCGGGTGGTGACGGTGACCAGCGCGGCGCCGAAGGTGACCAGGCCGACGAGGAGGAAGGCGATCTCGACGCCGGTCGGGGAGAGGAAGCCGTGGGGTCCGGCGGCGGCGCCGGTGGCCGGGCCGGTGGCGAGGTGGGCGGCGGTTGCGGCGAGGGTCATCCCTGTCCCTCCTGCCCCGGGGCCGGCTGGTCGGGGCTCGGCGGGCTGGGCTGGCCCGGGCTGGGCTCGTCCGGGTTCGACTGGCCCCGCCTCGACTGGTCCGGGCTGGACTCGCCCTGGCTCGGCTCGTCCGGGCTCGGCTGTTCCCGCCTCGACTGGTCCGGGCTCGGCTCGTCCGGGCTGGACTCGCCCCGCCTCGGCTCGTCCGGGCTCGACTGGTCCGGGCTCGACTCGCCCAGCCTCGGCTTCGGCTCGGCCGGCTTCGGCTGGTCGGTCTGCTGCTTGGAGTCGCCCTGGGGACGGGTGGGCTGTTCGGCGGCGCGGGCCTGCTCGTCGGCGTGCGGTTCGGTGGCCGGCGGGGCCTGCTGGGCGGCCAGCTTGTCGGCGGTCTTGCGGGCGGTGGCCAGTTCCTTGGGTTCCTCCGCGCCGGGGTCGAGGGCAGGCGGGGCCGGGACGGTCCACATCCATTCGCGGAGCTTGTCGCGCTCATGGGTGAGCTCGCGGATGTCGGTCTCGGCGTACTCGAACTCGGGTGACCAGAACAGCGCGTCGAAGGGACAGACCTCGATGCAGATACCGCAGTACATGCACAGGGAGAAGTCGATGGCGAAGCGGTCGAGGACGTTGCGGCTGCGCTCGCGGCCGCCGGGGGCCGCCGGCGGGACCGTCTCCTTGTGGGAGTCGATGTAGATGCACCAGTCCGGGCACTCACGGGCGCACAGCATGCAGACCGTGCAGTTCTCCTCGAACAGGCCGATCACACCGCGGGTGCGGGGCGGGAGGTCGGGCTGGGCGTCCGGGTACTGCGCGGTGACGGACTTCTTCGTCATCGTGCGGAGGGTGACGGCCAGGCCTTTGGCGAGCCCAGAGCCGGGGATGGGGGCCATGGTTACCGGATCACCACCTTGACGACGCCGGTGAGGGCGATCTGGGCGAGGGAGAGGGGGACGAGGAGGGTCCAGGAGAGCTTCTGGAGCTGGTCCTCGCGCAGGCGGGGATAGGTGACGCGCAGCCAGATGACGACGAAGGCGAGGATGGCGGTCTTCAGCAGGGTCCAGACCCAGCCGAGGCCGTCGGCGCCCCAGGGGCCGTGCCAGCCGCCCAGGAAGAGCACGGTGGTCAGGCCGCACAGGACGACGATTCCGGCGTACTCGGCGAGGAGGAAGAGAGCGAAACGGAGGCCGGTGTACTCGGTGTAGGCACCGAAGATGATCTCCGAGTCGGCGACGGGCATGTCGAAGGGCGGGCGCTGGAGTTCGGCGAGGCCGGCCACGAAGAAGACGATCGCGCCGACGATCTGCCAGGGCAGCCACCACCACTCGAAGGCGTCGAGGATGCCGGGGAGGGAGACGGTACCGGCCGCCATCGCCACGGAGGCCGCCGTCAGCAGCATCGGGAGTTCGTAGGCGAGGAGCTGGGCGGCGGTGCGCAGGCCTCCGAGCAGGGAGAACTTGTTCGCGGACGCCCACCCGGCCATGAGCGAGCCGAGGACGCCGACGCCCATGACGGCCAGGACGAAGAAGACACCCGCGTCGATGACCTGGCCGACGGCGCCCTCGCCGGGGCCGATGGGGATGGCGAGCAGGACGAGGAGGTAGGGCAGGAGGGCGACGGCCGGTGCCAGTTGGAAGATGCGGCGGTCGGCGCCCGCGGGGACGACGTCCTCCTTCTGCGCGAACTTCACACCGTCGGCGATCAGCTGGGCCCAGCCGTGGAAGCCGCCCGCGTACATGGGGCCGAGGCGGCCCTGCATGTGGGCCATCACCTTGTGCTCGGTCTGGCCGATGACCAGGGGGAAGGTGAGGAAGACGACGAAGACGATGAGGAGTCGCAGAGCGACGTCGAGCACGTCGTTCACCGCGGGCCTCCTGCGGGGTCCTCGGGGGTGTCCGGGCTGTCGGAGGTGTCCCGGCTGTCGGGAGCGTCCGGGGCAGTCTCCGGGCTGTCCAAGGGCTCCGGATTGTCCGAGGACTTTGAGTTGTCAGAGGACTCCGGGTCGTCCGCGGGCTCGGAGGTCTGTGACCCGCTCGACGGTTCTGGATCCGGCAACGGCGCTGCCTCCGGCGACGGTTGGGGAGCCGGCTCGTCGAAGGCCGGACGGGCGTGGTGCCAGGGGGCGTCCGAGCTGCGGGGAGTGGTCGGAGCCCTGCCCGGCCGGCTGTCGCCGCGGTCGGACCCGGCCCGCTGGCTCGTGCTGCCCTCCGATGCGCTGCGCGCCCGGCGCGATCCCTCCGACGCAGCCGGTGCCCCGGGCGTGTGGGGCTCGGAGCCCGGCGCCTCGGACTCGGAGCCGGCCGCCACCGGCTCGGAGCCCGCCGTCGGGGACGCCTGGTCGCTGCGCTGCTGACTCGCCGGCCTCTGCGGTGCCGAGCCCTGCGGTGCCGAGCCCTGCGCTGCCGAATCCTGCGACACCGAGTCCTGCGCTGCCGAACCCTGCGACACCGAGCGGTTGCGCCGCGGTCCCGTCGGGGCCGGAGCGGTCGGTTCGCCGGGCGCGGACTGACTCGCCGAACCCTCCGCCGCCGAACGCGAACGGCGCGCCGCAGCCCGAGCCTCCGCACCAGCGACTGGAGCCTCCCCTCCGGCAGCCGAACTCCCCGAACCAACAGCCGAAGCCCCCGACCCAGCAGCTGACTGGCTCGCCGAGCCACTCGATGCCGAGCGGGTCCGTCGTACCGGGCGTTCTCCCGCGGGGCGTGCCGCGCCGCGGGAGAACGCCCGGTACCTG
>NZ_POUC01000160.1 GCF_002891435.1 Streptomyces cahuitamycinicus | reverse complement strand
GCGTAGGCGCGGTCGGGGTGCGTGCCGGCTTCCGGCGGGCCGTCGCTCTCGCCCTCTGCACGGGCGGGGGCGTCATCCGGAGTCCGCGGGGTCGGCGAAGCGCCGGCGGCGGAGGGCCGGGGCGGCGTCGAGTGGTTCCCCGGGGTGTTCCGAGGGGGTGCTGGTGTGCCGGCGTCCGGGATGCCCGCGGACGTGGGGGAACCGGTCGGCTCTGGTCCCGGGGTGGGCTGCTCAGGAGCGGAACCGTGCTCGTCCGTGGGCTGTTCCTCGGCGGGGGCCGGGTCGGTGGCCCGGGGCGGAAGCCCCTTGTGGCGCTCGGCCGGCTCGTCGTTGCCGGACCGCGGCTCCCCGCGCCCGCCGCTCTCGTCCACCGGTGTCCCCTCGTCGATGCGTCTCCCGCGCCTGCCGGACGGGAGGGTCTCGAGTCGATGGTATGCGGCCGTCGAGGTGCGTTCCGCCCCGGCACCCCTGTGTTTCCCGTACGTCGACCTCCCCACCCGGCTTCCCCCACGTCCGCGGCTGGGTCACTGTCAGTGGCGGGCCGTATGGTCTGGGACATGGAGACGAGCAGCGAGGGCGTGGCGGCGTCCGGGAGCAGTCCTGGCGCGGCGGCGGATCCGGGGGTCCCGGCGGGGGCCGTGGAGACGGCAGTGGACACGGCGGCGGAGGCGCGGACGGTGGCGGAGGCAGCGGCCGAGACCGCCGCCGTGAGCGACCTCGTGACCGGTTCCGCCGCCATAGCGCCCGCCTCGTTGTCCCCCTCGCGTGCCAGTGACTTCATGCAGTGCCCGCTGCTCTACCGTTTCCGGGTCATCGACCGGCTGCCGGAGAAGCCGAGTGAGGCGGCGACCAGGGGGACGCTGGTGCACGCGGTTCTGGAGCGGCTCTTCGACGCCCCCGCCGCCGAGCGCACGCCGCCGCGGGCCAAGTCGCTGATCCCGGGGCAGTGGGACCGGCTGCGCGAGACGCGGCCGGAGGTCGTGGAGCTGTTCGCCGATGATCCGCAGGGCGAGCGGATGGCGCGCTGGCTGGGTGAGGCGGAGCAGCTCGTCGAGCGCTGGTTCACCCTGGAGGATCCCAGCCGTCTGGAGCCGGCCGAGCGGGAGCTGTTCGTCGAGGCGGAGCTGGAGTCGGGGCTGCGGTTGCGCGGCATCATCGACCGGGTCGACGTGGCGCCCTCGGGCGAGGTCCGGATCGTCGACTACAAGACGGGGAAGGCTCCCAGGCCGGAGTACTCCGAGGGTGCCCTGTTCCAGATGAAGTTCTACGCCCTGGTGGTGTGGCGGCTGAAGAACGTGGTCCCCCGGCGGCTCCAGTTGGTCTATCTGGGCAGTGGCCAGGTGCTGACGTACGACCCGGTGCTCGCCGATCTGGAGCGGGTGGAGCGCAAGCTGCTGGCGTTGTGGGAGGCGATCCGGCTGGCGACCGAGACGGGCGACTGGCGGCCGCGTCCCACGAAGCTGTGCGGCTGGTGTGATCACCAGGCCCACTGCCCGGAGTTCGGCGGCACTCCCCCGCCGTACCCGCTGCCGGTGCGCGCGGCGGACGGGTCGGCGCAGCCGGTGAGGGCGGCTGAGTCGGCCGGGCCGGTGCAGGGCAGAATGGGGCCGGACTAGCGAAGGAGACTCACGTGGCCATCCGCGTCCTACTGGTCGACGACCAGCCGCTGCTGCGTACCGGCTTCCGGATGATTCTGGAGGCGGAGCAGGACATCGCGGTCGTCGGGGAGGCCGGTGACGGACTGCAGGCACTCGACCAGGTGCGTGCGCTACAGCCCGATGTGGTTCTGATGGACATCCGCATGCCGCGGATGGACGGTGTGGAGGCGACCCGGCAGATCACCGGCCCGGGGCGGGACGGCCCGGCGAAGGTGCTGGTGCTGACCACCTTCGATCTCGACGAGTACGTGGTGGAGGCGCTGCGCGCCGGTGCCAGTGGGTTCCTCCTCAAGGACGCGCCCGCCGACGAGCTGGTGCAGGCCATCCGGGTCGTGGCCGGGGGTGAGGCGATGCTCGCGCCGAGCATCACGCGCCGGCTGCTCGACAAGTACGCGACGCATCTGCCGTCGGGGGACGAGCCGGTGCCGGACGTTCTGCACACGCTCACCGACCGGGAGGTCGAGGTGCTGAAGCTGGTGGCGCGTGGGCTGTCCAACGCGGAGATCGCCGCCGACCTCTTCGTCAGCGAGACCACGGTCAAGACGCATGTCGGGCATGTGCTGACCAAGCTGGGTCTGCGCGACCGCGTGCAGGCGGCGGTGTACGCGTACGAGAGCGGGCTGGTGCGCCCGGGCGCGCAGTAGCGTCCGGGAGCAGGTATGCGAGAAGGGCGCCTCCCGTCGAGCGGGGGGGCGCCCTTCTGCGTTGCTGAGTGTCAGGCGTCCTTGCTGAGCTCCCAGAAGCGGAAGACCGTCGAGGCGTCGAGGCAGTACTCCAGGCCGTAGACGCCGTCGCGGACGACGGCGTACTGCTTGGCCTGCCAGACCGGCAGGACGGGGAGTTCGTCGGCGACGATGTCCTGCAGCTCCCCGTACTCCTTGTCGGTGGCGGCCCGGTCGGTCAGGGCGGCGGTGCGCGGGATGAGCGAGCCGGTGATCGTGTCGTTGTCGTAGTTGTTGCTCAGCACGTTGCCCTTGCCGAAGAAGGGGGCCGTGAAGTTGTCGGCGTCCGGGTAGTCCGGCACCCAGCCCTTCACGTACACGCCGTACTTGCCGGCGGCGATGTCCTTCTCGTACTGGCCGAACGGGACGGACTTGACGTTCGCGTCGAACAGGCCGCTGGCGTTGAGCTGGGCGGCGATGGCGTTCAGTTCCTGGTCGGTGGCGGGGCCGTAGCGGGAGGGGGTCGACCAGAGGGTCAGGTTCACCTTGCCGGTGATGCCGTCCTCGCGCAGCGCGGCCTGGGCCTTGGACCTGGAGGGGCGGGCGCCGTAGGTGTCGAAGAAGGCCGTGTTGTGGCCCGCGATGCCGGCCGGGATGATCGAGTACAGCGGGGTCGCGGTGCCCTGGTAGACGTCCTTGATGAGGGCTTCGCGGTCGAGCAGGTGGGCGATGGCCTTGCGGACGCCGAGCTTTCCGGCGACCGGGTCGTCCATGTTGAACACCAGGTGCTGGACTTCGGCGCTGCTGCCCTCGACGACTTCGACGCCGGTGCCGTCGTCGGCCTTCTCCGTGTCCGCGATGTCGCCCGCGGTGAGACCGCGGTAGGCGATGTCGACGTCCCCGTTCTGGATGGCCTGCTTCAGGGCGGTCTGGTCGCCGTCGAAGAACTTGAGCGTCACGCCGGTGTTGTTCACCTTGGCGGTGCCCTTGTAGTGCTCGTTGACGGAGAAGACCGCCTGCCCGTCGTCGAACGAGTCGAGCTGGTAGGGGCCGGAGCCGACCGCCTTGCCGTCCTTGCGGAGCCCGTCGGCGTCGTACTGGCTGTGGTCGACGATGGAGCCGGCGCCTGAGGCGATCTTGCTCGGGAAGGTGGCGTCGGCCGTGTTGAGGCGGAAGACGACCGTCTTGGCGTCCGGCGTCTCGACCTTGTCGAGCATGGGGAACATGATCGCGGGCCCGTCGGGGTCGTTGATCTTCAGCATGCGGTCGAAGGAGAACTTGACGTCCTCGGAGGTGAGCTCGTCACCGTTGCTGAACTTGAGCCCGTCCTTCAGCGTGCACTTGTAGACCGTCGTCTGCGTGTCGGTGAACGCGCAGTTCTCGGCGGCCTCGGGCTGTGGTTCGGTGGCGCCCTTGGGGAAGCTGAGCAGGGACTGGAAGACGTTGTTGAACAACAGCCAGGAGCCGGGGTCGTAGCCGGAGGCCGGGTCGGTGGCCAGGACGTCGTCGGACATCCCCACCACCACGTTGGAGCCGTCCCCCGCGGAGTCTCCGCTCTCCGTGCCACAGCCGGTCAGCAGTCCGGAGGCGAGGCCCGCCACGATGGGCAGGACCGGCCACTGGTTGCGTATGTTCACGTGTGTGCCTTGTCGTCGGTTCTCGAGAACTCCCGGAGCATCTCCCTGGCTCCGGGGCACGGCTCCCCGGGGGCCGCGGTCACAGGCCCCGGGGATCCAGCGGGTCCGTCAGCCGCTCACACCCCGCCCGAGCTCCCACAGCTGGAGAGTCGAGGCGGAGTTGAGCGCGTAGGCGGTACCCGTGATGTCGTCGCGCGCGGCGACGTACTGCTTGCCCTGCCACAGAGGCAGCACCGGCACGTCACCGGCGACGATGTCCTGAATGTCCGTCAGGCTGGAGGAGGCGGACAGCCGGTCCGCCTCACGGCGGGACTCCGGGATCAGGGTGCCCCGGATCCGGCTGTTGTCGTACGGCGAGCCGAGCGTGTTGTCGGCGTCGAGGAACGGCGCGAGGAAGTTGTCGGCGTCCGGGAAGTCCGGGAACCAGCCCATGCCGTAGACGTCGTACTCGCCCTTCTTCTCGGCCGGGCGGAAGGTGTCCCACGGGGTGCCCTTGATGCCGACGTCGAACAGGCCGCTGGAGTTCAGCTGGTCGCGCAGGACCTCGAACTCCTTCTTGGTGGCCGGGCCGTAGTGGTCGGTCGTGTAGTGGAGCGTGAGTTTCACCGGGGTGGTGATGTTCGCCTGGTTGAGCAGGGAGCGGGCCTTGGTGACGTTGGGCTCGCCGTACTTGTTGAAGAACGAGTTGGAGTGGCCGGTGACGCTGGCCGGGACCAGCGAGTACAGCGGCTCGGCCTGGGAGCCGTAGACCTTGGAGACCAGCGCGCTGCGGTTGACGACCTGCGCCATCGCCTGGCGTACGGCCTTGGACTTCACCGTGGGGGCGTCGGTGTTGAAGCCCAGGTAGCGGATCTCCAGGCCGGGCATTTCGACGAGGTCGATGTCGGTGTCCGAGTCGGCGGAGAGTTCGCGGATCTGATCGGGTGACATGGTGCGGGTCATCAGGTCGATGTCGCCCTCGTCCAGGGCCTTGCCCATGGCGTCGGCGTCCTTGTAGGAGACCATGTCGACCTTGTCGTTGTTCACCTCGAGGGCCCCCTTGTAGTCGGGGTTCCTGGTGAACTCGGCCTTGACCAGCTCGCCGTCCTCGACGTCGGCCTTGAGGGTGTACGGGCCGGAGCCCTCCAGGTCGAAGCCGTCGCGCAGCTTGTTCTTCGGGTAGTCGTCGGGGTCGACGATGCCGGCGACCGGGGTCGACAGCTTGTACGGGAACGTCGCGTCGGCGGTTTTGAGGTGGAAGATGACCTCGCGGTCGCCCTGCGTCTCGACGGTGTCGATGGTGGACAGCAGTGCGAACACGCCGCTGTCGGCCTTGAGCGAGCGGGCGCGGTCGATGGAGTACTTCACGTCGGCCGCCCTGACAGCGTTGCCGCCCGCGAACGTCAGGCCGTCGCGCAGGGTGCAGGCGTAGCGCTCGTTGCCGGTGTCGGTGAAGCCGCAGCGTTCGGCGGCCTCCGGGACCGGCTCGCCCTCGCCGCGCGGCTGGATCATCAGGGTCTGCACGGTCTGGCGCAGGATGTTCCAGGTGCCGACGTCGTAGGCGTATGCCGGGTCGAGGGGCGCTGGGGCGTCCTTCGAGGCGGTGAACCGGTCCGTGGTGCCGACGACGATCGCGCCGCTGTCGCCGCTCCCGCTGTCGGACCCGCCGCAGGCGGCGAGCACCGGCGCGAGCAGGCCGATCACGGCCGGCAGCACCAAAGTCTTGCGGTTCATGCTCGAGTTTCTCCAGAGCTGTCGACTCCGTGTACCCGGCATGCAGGGGTGGCGCAGCCGATCACGGAGGTGGGGCGATGTTCTCGCATCGAGATTAGTCCGGACCGGCAGGAGGGTTCGCAGTCACCGGAGTTGAGCGCCCATCACGCTGCGGAACCGGGCGTGGACAGACCGAAAACCCGACAGGGGAAGCTTTGGTGCAGCGTTCCATCAATCGGGACACAAGGGCACGTGGACGGCCCTGCGGAGGGGGTGCGCAGCACATGCCGGATCGGCTGTCGACCCCGGGCCGCGTGGGGAACGTCACACGCGTAAACAGGTTCGGGGGCACGGGAATTCGATCGTCCGGAGGGATTCGAATTCGCCTGCGGAATTCCCGTCCTAACGTCACTGCACGCTGGGTGAACGCCTAGCGCATTTCCGTCATCAGCCCGTGCAGAAATGTCAGGTCGACCTCTTCGAGGGAGGTGACGACCGTGCGGCGCAGGGCCGGGGCGATGGGGGCCACGGAGGGCACCGCCACGACCTGGCAGCCCGCGGCCTCGGCGGCGGCGACGCCGGTCGCGGTGTCCTCGATGACGGCGCACCGGGCCGGGTCGGCGCCGAGTCCGGCGGCGGCCGCGAGGTACGGGTCGGGGTGGGGCTTGGTGCGCGGCACCTCGTCACCGGCCACCGTCAGGCTGAAGTGGTGTGCGCCCAGCGAGGTCAGGACGCGGTCGATGATGCGCCGGTGCGAGGCGGAGACCAGGGCCGTGGGGATCTCGTACTCGTAGAGCTCGGCGAGCAGCCGCCCGGCGCCCGGCATCAGTGGCAGGGCGCGGCCGATGCGCTCCTCGAAGCCGTCGTTCAGGAGCACGGTGAGTTCGTCGAGGGTGACGTCGGCGCCGGTGGCCTCGATGAGGAAGCCCGCGCTGCGGGTCATGGGGCCGCCGACCACGACATGCCGCCAGGACTCGTCGAGCGCGTGGCCGAGGGAGGCGAAGACCTCGACCTCGACGTCCCACCAGAAGCCCTCCGTGTCCACCAGGGTGCCGTCCATGTCGAGCAGCACGGCTTGCAGAGCTGAGCCTTCGGCCGTGAGGGTGCCGAGCGCGGGGACCGTACTGGTCATCCACGTACCTCCTTGAGGGACGATCAGGCCGGTTCCCACGGGGGGAACCGGCCTGCGGTGGACCGACCAGTCTACGTCGTGCGGGGACGGAGCGCTTCTTTTGGCCCGGGTGCCCGGGTGGGGGGCTCAGCGGGCGTTGAAGTACTTGGCCTCCGGGTGGTGGATCACGATGGCGTCCGTGGACTGCTCGGGGTGCAGCTGGAACTCCTCGGACAGCTGGACGCCGATGCGCTCCGGCTGGAGCAGGTCGGCGATCTTCGCCCGGTCCTCCAGGTTGGGGCAGGCGCCGTAACCGAGGGAGAAGCGGGCGCCGCGGTACTTCAGCTCGAACATGCCCTGCATCTCGCCCGGGTCCTCGCCGGCGAAGCCGAGTTCGGAGCGCACGCGGGCGTGCCAGTACTCGGCGAGTGCCTCGGCCAGCTGCACGGACAGCCCGTGCAGTTCGAGGTAGTCGCGGTAGGCGTTGGCCTCGAAGAGCCGCGCGGTCTCCTCGCCGATGCGCGAGCCGACGGTGACGACCTGGAGGCCGACGACGTCCCTCTCGCCGGACTCCTCCGGGCGGAAGTAGTCGGCCAGGCACAGGCGTCGGCCCCGGCGCTGGCGCGGGAAGGTGAAGCGGGTGCGTTCGTTGCCCTGCTCGTCGAGGATGATCAGGTCGTCGTCCTTGGAGACGCACGGGAAGTAGCCGTAGACGACGGCAGCCTCCAGGAGGTTCTCCGTCTGGAGCCGGTCCAGCAGTCCGCGCAGCCGAGGCCGGCCCTCGCTCTCGACGAGTTCCTCGTACGACGGGCCCTCGCCGGTGCGTGCCTGCTTCAGGCCCCACTGGCCCTTGAACAGGGCGCCCTCGTCGAGCCAGCTCGCGTACTCCTTGAGCTGGATGCCCTTGATCACGCGGGTGCCGCGGAAGGGCGGCTCGGGGACGGGGTTGTCGGTGGCGACGTCGGAGCGGACGTGCCCCTCCTCGGGGCGCTCCTCCACGTCGGCCGGGGCCACCGCCCTGACGCGGCGCTGCTTCAGCTCGGGTAGCTTCGCGCCCGGCACGCCCCGCTTGACGCCGATGAGGGCGTCCATCAGGCGCAGCCCCTCGAAGGCGTCACGGGCGTAGCGGACCTCGCCCTGGTAGATCTCGTGCAGGTCCTGCTCGACGTAGGCCCGGGTGAGGGCGGCGCCGCCGAGGATGACCGGGTAGCCGGAGGCCAGGCCGCGCTGGTTCAGCTCCTCCAGGTTCTCCTTCATGATCACCGTGGATTTCACCAGGAGACCGGACATGCCGATGACGTCGGCCTTGTGCTCCTCGGCGGCTTCCAGGATCGCGGAGACCGGCTGCTTGATGCCGAGGTTGACGACGTTGTAGCCGTTGTTGGACAGGATGATGTCGACGAGGTTCTTGCCGATGTCGTGCACGTCGCCGCGGACGGTGGCGAGCACGATGGTGCCCTTGCCGGCCTCGTCGCCCTCGACCTTCTCCATGTGCGGTTCGAGGTGGGCGACGGCCGTCTTCATGACCTCGGCGGACTGCAGGACGAACGGCAGCTGCATCTGGCCGGAGCCGAACAGCTCGCCGACGACCTTCATGCCGTCCAGGAGGGTCTCGTTGACGATGTCCAGCGCGGGCCGCTCCTGGAGGGCCGCGTCGAGGTCCGCTTCGAGGCCGTTCTTCTCACCGTCGATGATGCGCCGCTTGAGGCGCTCGTCCAGCGGCAGGGCGGCCAGTTCCTCGGCCTTGCCGGCCTTGAGGGACTTGGCGGTGGCGCCTTCGAACAGCTGCATGAGCTTCTGCAGCGGGTCGTAGCCCTCCGCGCGGCGGTCGTGGATGAGGTCCAGGGCGGTCTGGACCTCCTCCTCGCTGAAGCGGGCGATGGGCAGGATCTTCGAGGCGTGCACGATCGCCGAGTCCAGGCCCGCCCTGACGCACTCGTCGAGGAAGACGGAGTTGAGCAGGATGCGGGCGGCCGGGTTGAGGCCGAAGGAGATGTTGGACAGGCCGAGGGTGGTCTGCACCTTCGGGTGGCGCCGCTTGAGCTCGCGGATGCCGTCGATGGTGGCGATGCCGTCCTTGCGGGACTCTTCCTGGCCGGTGCAGATGGTGAAGGTCAGGCAGTCGACGAGGATGTCCTCCTCGTGGATGCCCCAGTTGCCGGTCAGGTCGTCGATGAGCCGTTCGGCGATCTCGACCTTCTTCTCGGCGGTGCGGGCCTGGCCCTCCTCGTCGATGGTCAGCGCGATGAGGGCGGCGCCGTGCTCCTGGGCGAGTGCCGTGACCTTGGCGAAGCGGGACTCGGGGCCGTCGCCGTCCTCGTAGTTGACCGAGTTGATCACCGCGCGGCCGCCGAGCTTCTCCAGACCGGCCCGCAGGACGTCGACCTCGGTGGAGTCCAGCACGATGGGCAGGGTGGAGGCGGTGGCGAAGCGGCCGGCCAGCTCCGCCATGTCGGCGACGCCGTCACGGCCGACGTAGTCCACGCACAGGTCGAGCAGGTGCGCGCCCTCGCGGATCTGGTCGCGGGCCATCTCCACGCAGTCGTCCCAGCGGCCCTCCAGCATGGCCTCGCGGAACTTCTTCGAGCCGTTGGCGTTGGTGCGCTCGCCGATGGCCAGGTAGGAGGTGTCCTGCCGGAACGGCACGGACTGGTAGAGGGAGGCCGCGCCGGGCTCGGGCTCCGGGGAGCGCTCGGTCGGGGCCACGTCCCGCACCCGCTCGACCAGCTGCCGCAGGTGTTCGGGGGTGGTGCCGCAGCAGCCGCCGACGAGGGAGAGGCCGTAGTCCCGGACGAAGGTGCCCTGCGCCTCGGCCAGCTCGGGCGCGGTCAGCGGGTAGTGCGCGCCGTCCTTGGTCAGCACCGGCAGGCCCGCGTTGGGCATGCAGGACAGCGGGACGCGCGAGTGCCGGGACAGGAAGCGCAGGTGCTCGCTCATCTCGGCCGGGCCCGTGGCGCAGTTCAGGCCGATCATGTCGATGCCGAGGGGCTCCAGGGCGGTCAGGGCCGCGCCGATCTCGGAGCCGAGCAGCATGGTGCCGGTCGTCTCGACGGTCACGGAGACGACCAGCGGTACGGAGTGACCGGTGGCCTCCATGGCCCGGCGGGCGGCGATGACGGAGGCCTTGGTCTGGAGCAGGTCCTGCGTGGTCTCCACGAGCAGCGCGTCGGCGCCGCCGGCGAGCAGACCCTCGGCGTTCTGCTGATACGCGTCCCGGATGGCGCCGAAGGTGGTGTGGCCGAGGGTGGGCAGTTTGGTGCCCGGTCCCATGGAGCCGAGCACCCAGCGCTGCTGCCCGGTGCTGCGGGTGAACTCGTCGGCCACCTCGCGGGCGATCCGGGCGCCGGCCTCGGACAGTTCGGTGACGCGCTCGGGGATGTCGTACTCGCCGAGGGCGGTGAGGTTGGCGCCGAAGGTGTTGGTCTCCACGCAGTCCACGCCGACGTCGAAGTAGGCGGCGTGGACCGAACGGACGATGTCCGGGCGTGTCAGGTTGAGGATCTCGTTGCAGCCCTCGAGATTCTCGAAGTCGTCGAGCGTGGGGTCCTGCGCCTGGAGCATGGTGCCCATGGCTCCGTCGGCTACGACCACGCGGGTGGCCAGGGCTTCTCGGAGCGCGGACGCACGGGTCCGGCTGTCTGCGGAAGGGGTCGGCGGCAACGAGGCCATGAAAAGGGCTCCCTCGGATGCGACGGCTGTCGGCTTTGCGGCTTCCCGGACAGCCGGAAGGCATCCGGGAAGGGGCGCACCGCGCCAGCGTAACCGGGAGTGGGCTTGTATGGGCACCGCGTCCACGAGCCGGACGTCGACGGCGCGCCGGGACGGCCGCCGGGCGACGCTTCCGTCACCGGCGGCGCAACAAATGGCACCCGGCCATTAGCGGGAGGTCGGCATCGACCGGTAGTGTTCGACATTGCCGAACGAGGGCTGTTGTGCCGCTTGTCGGCGGTCGAAGGGGACGGAGGCAGTACGGCGATGGCACGGAACATCCAGTCGCTCGAACGGGCGGCCGCGATGCTGCGGCTGCTCGCGGGCGGCGAGCGTCGGCTCGGCCTGTCGGACATCGCCTCGTCGCTGGGCCTGGCCAAGGGCACCGCCCACGGCATCCTGCGCACCCTCCAGCAGGAGGGCTTCGTGGAGCAGGACGACGCCTCCGGGCGCTACCAGCTGGGTGCCGAGCTACTGCGTCTGGGCACCACCTACCTCGACGTGCACGAGCTGCGGGCGCGCGCCCTGGTCTGGGCCGACGACCTGGCCCGCTCCAGTGGTGAGAGCGTCTATCTGGGCGTCCTGCACCAGCAGGGCGTCCTGATCGTGCACCACGTCTTCCGGCCCGACGACAGCCGGCAGGTCCTGGAGATCGGGGCCATGCAGCCGCTGCACTCCACGGCCCTGGGCAAGGTGCTGTCCGCCTACGACCCGGTGGCGCACAGCGAGGCCTTGGAGGCCGACCGCAAGGCGTTCACCGACCGGACGGTGTGCGAGCCGGGGGACTTCGAGCACATCCTCGACGTGACCCGCGCGCGCGGGTACGCGGCCGACGTGGAGGAGACCTGGGAAGGCGTCGCCTCCCTGGCCGCACCCATCCACGACCGGCGGCGCATGCCGGTCGGCGCGGTCGGAATCACCGGCGCCGTGGAGCGGCTGTGCCGGTCCGACGACGAGGGAGCCCTGCGCCCTGAGCTGATCGCGGCGGTGCGGGACTGTGCCCGCGCGGTGTCACGGGATCTGGGCGCCGGGCGGTTCTGACGCCCACGCCGGCACCTGCCGAGGACCGGGTCGCGGTACGGCGGCCCGGTTCTCGGCATGTCCGCGCTCACCTGCGGAGAAGATCACTGGGACGGCGGCGATCAGTAACGATCGGATTTTCGAGTCCACAGCCCTTGACGTGCTCGTAACGCCGAAGCAAGACTCCCGTCCATCGGTCGACATTGTCGAACAGCTACCGGCAATACGCGCTAGAGTGTGACAACGCCAGGCCGGTATCGCACTTCACCCCTGGACGAAGGACAAAGGAGTCGCGGGTGTCCAGCTCCGACATCTTCATCGGCGAGACCATCGGTACCGCCATACTCATCCTGCTCGGCGGCGGCGTTTGCGCCGCCGTGACGCTGAAGGCTTCCAAGGCCCGCAACGCCGGCTGGCTCGCCATCACCTTCGGGTGGGGCTTCGCGGTGCTCACGGCCGTCTACACCTCGGCGCCGCTGTCCGGCGCCCATCTGAACCCGGCCGTGACCGTGGGCATCGCGATCAAGGACGGCGACTGGAAGAACGTCCCGGTCTACTGGGCCGGCCAGATCCTGGGCGCCATGATCGGCGCGGCCCTGGTCTGGATCGCTTACTACGGCCAGTTCCACGCCCACCTCACCGACCGCGAGATAGTCGGCGGCCCGGGTGCGCAGGACACCACGGCCAAGGCCGTCGAGGCCCGGGAGAAGGGCGCGGGCCCCGTGCTGGGCGTCTTCTCCACCGGCCCCGAGGTCCGGGTCGCCTGGCAGAACGTCGCGACGGAGATCATCGGCACCGTCGTGCTGGTGCTCGCCGTGCTCACCCAGGGCCTGAACGACAAGGGCAACGGCCTGGGCACCCTGGGCGCTCTGATCACCGCGCTCGTCGTGGTCTCCATCGGCCTCTCCCTCGGCGGCCCGACGGGGTACGCGATCAACCCGGCCCGTGACCTCGGACCGCGGATCGTGCACGCCCTGCTGCCGCTGCCCAACAAGGGCGGCTCCGACTGGGGTTACGCCTGGGTCCCCGTGGTGGGTCCGCTGATCGGCGGCGCCATCGCGGCAGGCATATACAACGTCGCATTCGCCTAGGAGCGTTTTCCCCGCTCTGCCGGGAAACTTCCAGCACGCGCCGTACGTAAAGCCCCATAAACCCGGAATTATCAGGAGCACACAGTGACCGACGCGCACACCGCCGGCCCCTTCATCGCCGCCATCGACCAGGGCACCACCTCCAGCCGCTGCATCGTGTTCGACCGGGACGGCCGGATCGTCTCCGTCGACCAGAAGGAGCACGAGCAGATCTTCCCGAAGCCGGGCTGGGTCGAGCACAACGCCACCGAGATCTGGACCAACGTCCAGGAGGTCGTCGCCGGAGCCATCGCCAAGGCCGGCATCACCCGTGACGACATCAAGGCCATCGGCATCACCAACCAGCGCGAGACGACCGTGCTGTGGGACAAGAACACCGGCGAGCCCGTCCACAACGCCATCGTCTGGCAGGACACCCGCACCGACGCCCTCTGCCGCGAACTCGGCCGCAACGTCGGCCAGGACCGCTTCCGCCGCGAGACCGGCCTGCCGCTGGCCTCCTACTTCGCCGGCCCGAAGGCCCGCTGGCTGCTCGACAACCTCGACGGCCTGAAGGAGCGCGCCGAGGCGGGCGACATCCTCTTCGGCACCATGGACAGCTGGGTCATCTGGAACCTGACCGGTGGTACCGACGGCGGCAAGCACGTCACCGACGTCACCAACGCCTCGCGCACCATGCTCATGAACCTGCACACCATGCAGTGGGACGACAAGATCTGCGAGTCCATCGGCGTCCCGAAGCAGATCCTCCCCGAGATCCGCTCCTCCGCCGAGGTCTACGGCGAGATCACCGGCGGAAAGCTGGGCGACCTGCTCGGCGGCATCCCGGTCGCCTCCGCGCTCGGCGACCAGCAGGCGGCCCTGTTCGGCCAGACCTGTTTCGCCGAGGGCGAGACCAAGTCGACCTACGGCACCGGCACCTTCATGGTGATGAACACCGGCGACAAGATCATCAACTCCTACAGCGGCCTGCTGACCACCGTCGGCTACAAGATCGGCGACCAGAAGACGGTCTACGCCCTGGAGGGCTCGATCGCCGTCACCGGTTCGCTGGTGCAGTGGATGCGCGACCAGATGGGCCTGATCTCCACGGCCGCCGAGATCGAGACCCTCGCCCTGTCGGTCGAGGACAACGGCGGCGCCTACTTCGTGCCGGCCTTCTCCGGCCTGTTCGCCCCCTACTGGCGCTCCGACGCCCGCGGTGTGATCGCCGGCCTCACCCGGTACGTCACCAAGGCGCACCTCGCTCGCGCCGTCCTGGAGGCCACCGCCTGGCAGACGCGCGAGATCGCCGACGCCATGACCAAGGACTCCGGCGTGGAGCTGGCGGCCCTGAAGGTCGACGGCGGCATGACCTCCAACAACCTGCTGATGCAGACCCTCGCCGACTTCGTGGACGCCCCCGTGGTGCGCCCGATGGTCGCCGAGACCACCTGCCTCGGCGCCGCCTATGCCGCCGGTCTCGCCGTCGGCTTCTGGAACAGCACCGACGACCTGCGCGCCAACTGGCGGCGGGCCGCCGAGTGGACCCCCCGCATGGACGCGGAGACCCGCGCCCGTGAGTACAAGAGCTGGCTCAAGGCCGTCGAGCGGACCATGGGCTGGCTCGAGGACGAGGAGTAAGAAACAGCATGACCACCAAGTCCACCCTGCAGTCCGTGCCTGCCCTGGGGACGCACCCGGCCTCCGGCTCGAACCCGAGCCGAGCCGAGACCAGGGAGCAGCTCTCCAAGGCGTCGTACGACCTTCTTGTGATCGGCGGCGGCATCCTGGGCATCTCCACCGCCTGGCACGCCGCGCAGTCCGGCCTCAGGGTGGCCCTGGTGGACGCCGGCGACTTCGCCGGCGCCACGTCCTCCGCCTCCTCCAAGCTGCTCCACGGCGGTCTGCGCTACCTGCAGACCGGCGCGGTGAAGCTGGTGGCGGAGAACCACTTCGAGCGCCGTGCGGTCTCCCGCCAGGTGGCCCCCCACCTGGCGAACCCGCTCACGTTCTACCTCCCCGTGTACAAGGGCGGGCCGCACGGCGCGGCGAAGCTGGGAGCGGGCGTCTTCGCCTACTCCGCGCTGTCGGCCTTCGGTGACGGCGTCGGACATCTGCTGTCGCCGGCCAAGGCCGCGCAGGACGTGCCCGAACTGCGCACCGAGAACCTCAAGGCCGTGGCCGTCTACGGCGACGACCAGATGAACGACGCCCGCATGGCGCTGATGACGGTCCGCGGGGCCGTCGAGGCGGGCGCGGTCGTCCTCAACCACGCCGAGGTGACGGGCCTTCGCTTCACCCAGGGCCGTGTCACCGGCGCCGAGCTGAAGGACCGACTGTCCGGCGACGAGTTCGGCGTCAGCGCCCGGCTCGTGCTGAACGCGACCGGTCCCTGGGTCGACCACCTGCGCAAGATGGAGAACCCGAACGCGGCGCCCTCCATCCGCCTGTCCAAGGGCGCGCACCTGGTCCTCAAGCGCACCTCCCCCTGGAAGGCGGCGCTCGCGACCCCGATCGACAAGTACCGCATCACCTTCGCCCTCCCGTGGGAGGACATGCTGCTGCTCGGCACCACCGACGAGGAGTTCGAGGGCGACCCGGCGGACGTCTCGGTCACCGAACAGGACATATCCCAGATCCTCGACGAGGCCGCCTTCTCGGTCCGCGACCAGCAGCTGGACCGCGACCTCATCACCTACGCCTTCGCGGGCCTGCGGGTGCTGCCGGGCGGCCCCGGCGACACGTCCAAGGCCAAGCGCGAGACGGTGGTGACCGAGGGGCGGGGCGGCATGCTGTCCGTCGCGGGCGGCAAGTGGACGACCTTCCGCCACATCGGCCGGACGATCATGAAGAAGCTGGAGGCGCTGCCGGGCCATCCGCTGGGCGACGACTTCGAGCCGATCAGCGCGCTGCCGAAGAGGCTGCCGCTGCCCGGCATCGCCAACCCGCGGGCGGTCGCCCACCGGCTGCTCACCGACCGGCCGGCGCCCGGCCCGCGCATGGCGGCCGACACCGCCAGGCACTTGGCGACGCACTACGGCTCGCTGGCCTTCGACATCGCCCGGCTGGCCAACGAGAGCCCCGAGCTCGCCGAGCGCGTCCACCCCGACGCCCCGGAGATCTGGGCGCAGGTCGTCTGGGCCCGGGACCACGAGTGGGCCGAGACGCAGGACGACGTGCTGCGCCGGCGTACGACGCTGACGATCCGCGGCCTCGCCACGGACGACGTCCGCGCCAAGGTGCAGGACATGCTCGACAAGAAGTAGACCCGGGTACCGGGGGCCCCATCCCGGACGGGGCGGCTCCACGCCGACGGAGCCGCCTCTTCCGCGTTCCCCCACCCCCATAATGACCTGATACGTCGGAGGTTTTGAGGCGCACTGGGAGGCCGGCCATGGCAGTGACCGACGAGGCGATCGAGAAGATCAAGGGAATGATCGTCTCCGGCGCGCTGCGCCCGGGCGACCGGCTGCCGAAGGAGAGTGAACTGGCCGCCGACCTCGGGCTGTCGCGCAACTCCCTGCGGGAGGCGGTGCGTGCCCTGTCGCTGATCAGGATCCTGGACGTACGGCAGGGCGACGGCACGTACGTCACCAGCCTCGACCCGCAACTCCTCCTCGAGGCACTGAGCTTCGTCGTCGACTTCCACCGCGACGACACGGTCCTGGAGTTCCTCGCCGTGCGCCGCATCCTGGAGCCGGCCGCGACAGCGATGGCGGCGCTGCGGATCAGCGAGCAGCAGCTGGACGCGCTGACGGCCCGGCTGGACAAGCTCGGCGAGTCCCCGTCCGTGGAGGATCTCGTCGCCGGCGACCTGGAGTTCCACCGGGGCATCGTGCACAGCTCCGGCAACTCCGTGCTGTGTTCGCTGCTCGATGGTCTGTCGGGCCCCACCACCCGGGCCCGCGTCTGGCGGGGCCTCACCCAGGAGGACGCCGTCGCCGGCACCCTGCGCGAGCACCGGGCGATCCTCGCCGCCCTGCGCGACCGGGACGCCGAGGCGGCACGCTCGTGGGCGACCGTCCACATCGCGAGTGTGGAGCAGTGGCTGCGCTCCACGCTGTGACCAGGGCCTCACCTACTGCTCGGATGAATCCGGGGGGTTCAGGGGTGGATCGCGGGGC
>NZ_POUC01000015.1 GCF_002891435.1 Streptomyces cahuitamycinicus | reverse complement strand
GTCAGGGCCCTCGTCTGCCCTTCTCCACCTTCCGGAAGACAAGGACCCGCAGGCCATGGCCCGCCCCACCGCGCTCTCCCGCGCCCTCTCGCAGAACTTCCTCGCCGACCGTGCCGCCGCGGAACGCTTCGCCCGGCTCGCCGTCCCACGGCCGGGCACCGTCTCGCTGCTGCTCGAAGTCGGCGCCGGCAAAGGTGCGTTGACCGCCCCACTGGCCGCGCGCTGCCAGGAGCTGCGCGCGTACGAGATCGACCCGCGGCTCGCGCCCGTGCTGCGCGCCCGTTTCTCCGGCACCCCGCAGGTGTGTGTCGTCGAAGGTGATTTCCTGGCCGCGCGTCCGCCCCGTACGGCCTTCTCGGTCGCCGGGAACGTGCCGTTCTCCCGGACCGCGGACGGCGTCGACTGGTGTCTGCGCGCCCCCGCCCTCACCGACGCCACCCTGCTCACCCAGCTCGAGTACGCCCGCAAACGCACCGGGGACTACGGCAGTTGGACGCTGCTGACGGTCCGGAGCTGGCCCCGCTTCGAGTGGCGGCTGCTCGGCCGGGTCGGCCGGCGCAGCTTCCGGCCGGTGCCGCGCGTGGACGCCGGCGTGCTCCGCGTGGAGCGGCGTGAGACCCCGCTGCTCGACGACGGCGCCTGGCGCAGCTGGCGGTCCCTGGTCGAGCTGGGCTTCTCCGGGGCGGGCGGCTCACTGCACGCCTCGCTGCGCGGGGCCCATCCGAGACGGCGGGTGGACGCCGCGTTCCGGGCGGCGCGGCTGGACCGGGGCGTGCTGGTGGGCGAGGTGGCCCCGGCGCGGTGGCTGCGCCTGCACGAGGTGCTGACCTCGTCGATCTAAGAGGTTGCACGAGACGTCTCGTCTCGCATACGGTCGGGCGTATGACCAGTCGCGCGCACATCGCCATGTTCTCCATCGCCGCCCACGGCCACGTGAACCCGAGTCTGGAGGTGATCCGCGAGCTCGTGGCGCGCGGCCACCGGGTGACCTACGCCATCCCGCCCGTCTTCGCGGACAAGGTCGCGGGCACCGGTGCCGAGGTGAAACCCTGGAAGTCGACGCTGCCCTCGCCCGACGACGACCCGGAGGCGTGGGGGAGCACGCTGCTGGACAACGTGGAGCCGTTCCTCGACGACGCGATCCAGGCCCTCCCGCAGCTGATCGAGGCCTACGAGGGTGACGAGCCGGACCTCGTCCTGCACGACATCGCCTCCTACCCGGGCCGGGTCCTCGCCCACCGCTGGGGCGTCCCCGCGGTCTCCCTCTCACCGGCCATGGTCGCCTGGGAGGGATACGAGGAGGAGGTCGCCCGGCCCCTGTGGGAGGAGCCGAAGAAGACCGAGCGGGGGCAGGCCTACTACGCCCGCTTCCAGGCCTGGCTGGAGGAGAACGGGATCACCCTGCACCCCGACGACTTCGGGGGCCGGCCCGACCGCTCGATCGTCCTGTTCCCCGAGGCGCTCCAGCCGAACGCGGACCGTGTCGACGAGCGGGTGTACTCGTTCGTCGGCACCTGCCAGGGCGATCGCACCGCCGAGGGGGAGTGGCAGCGGCCGGCCGACGCGGAGAAGGTCGTGCTCGTGTCCCTCGGGTCGGCCTTCACGAAGCAGCCCGGCTTCTACCGGGCGTGCGTCGAGGCGTTCGGCGACCTGCCCGGCTGGCACCTGGTGCTCTCGGTCGGCAAGCACGTCGACCCGGCGGAATTCGCCGACGTCCCGGCCGACGTCGAGGTGCGTACCTGGGTACCGCAGTTGGCGATCCTGAAGCAGGCCGACCTGTTCGTCACGCACGCGGGCGCGGGTGGCAGCCAGGAGGGCCTCGCCACCGCCACTCCGATGATCGCCGTACCGCAGGCCGTGGACCAGTTCGGCAACGCGGAGATGCTCCAAGGTCTTGGTGTGGCCCGGTACCTGCCCACGGAGGAGGCGACCGGCGAGACCCTGCGCGCGGCGGCCCTCGCCCTGACCGGCGACCCGGAGGTGGCCCGCCGTCTGAAGGAACTCCAGGCCCGAACCGCCGAGGAGGGCGGCACCGGGCGCGCCGCCGACCTCATCGAGGCGGAACTGCCCGCCCGGCGAGGCTGAAGCCGCCCTGCCGCGTCAGGCCGTCGTCACACCGCGACGGCCTGACGGGTGAGGGTCAGGCGGGCGTTGTCGAGCGTGGCGTCCATGCGCGCCGACTGGCCCTTGGTGAACATGAACATCGCGGCGTCGTCGGTGTAGTCCATGTAGTTCATGAACATGTCGCCGTCGGGCGCGTTGCCGCACGTCACATGGGGGAAGCGGGGCGAACCGGCGTTCGCTCCGGCCTGGTTGGGGGTGTCCGCCACGAAGTCGCTGCCGTTGCAGCCCTCGTCGTCGTCGCCCCAGATGTGCCGCAGGTTCAGCCAGTGCCCGATCTCGTGCACAGCCGTGCGGCCGCCGTCGAACGGCGCGGTGGCGGTGCCGGTGGTCCCGAGGGCGGTGTGCGTGACGACCACGCCGTCCGTGGAGGCGGCGCCCCCCGGGAACTGGGCGTAGCCCAGCAGCCCGCGGCGCAGCTGACAGACCCAGAGATTCAGGTAGATGTCCGCCGGCCAGGCGTCCTGACCGCCGCTGAGGCTGAACTTGACCAGGTCGTCGGTGTCCCAGCCCGGGTTCGTGGTCTGAGTCCGCGTGATGCCGTCCGTGGGGCGGCCCAGCGGGTCGGTCCGGGCGAGGTGGAACTGCAGGCGGGCGTCGGCCACCAGGTCCTGCCAGACCGCCGGTACCTTGCTCACGTCCGGGTTGCTCGCGCGGAAGTCCTGGTTGAGCACGTCGATCTGACTGTGGATCTGGGCGTCGCTCACGTTCTGCTCGGGGGTGTTGTGCACGACGTGCACGACGACGGGGATGTCGATGAGGCCCTGACGGGCGGTGACCTGCTCCATCGACTCGTAGGCGAACGCGGTGTTCTCGATCAGGGCCCGGTTCTCGGCGTACTCCGGGTTCAGGGTGAGGAGTCTGCGGTGCACCTCCATGGCGCCGCACCAGCGGCTGTAGTCGGGCGAGGTGGCGCGAAGGAACGCCTGCGCATCGGACATGGTTTGCCCCTCGGGGGAGCTGGGAGTGTGCCGCACACGCGGCTGCGGAAACTGCGCGTCTGTCACGCGCGGCGAGGGCCGGGCGACGCCGGGCGGAGCGTTCGGTTGCCCGTCCCCTCCGAACCCATACACTGGTAATTCTAGTCACTTCGGTACAAGAGCGGCAATGTGGACGGCTTTGGACGAGTGAGGTGGCCGGGCATGCGAGAGTCCCCGTCGGGCCTGTTCCGCCCGTGGCTCCACTCCTACGAGGAGGACCACGAGGACGTGCGGGTCTACCGGCCCGAGGACTTTCCCTTCCCGCCCGCGCGCGGGCGCCGCGGCATGGAGTTCGCGCCCGACGGCACCTTCGTCGACCATCCGCTGGGACGCGGTGACGCCCCCGGCGCCGTGCCCGGTCGCTGGCGGCTCGTGCCGGGCCGCCGCATCGCGCTCACCTTCGGGGGCGCCCGCCCGGACCGGGAGCTGGAGATCGTGCGCTGCGACGCGGAGGTCCTCCAGGTGCGGCGCCTGACCTGACGCTGAGCACCTGACACGGGACCTGACACGGGACCTGACACGGGACCTGACACAGGGCACCTGACACTGGGCAGCGAAGGGCCCGTTGGTTGCCCCGGCAACCAACGGGCCCTTGTCTCCGTCGCGGAGATCAGACCTTGAGGGGCTCGCCCTCGTCGTCCCGCGCCGCCGGTCCGGGGACCGCCTGGGGCGTCTCGTCGTGCGTGAGGTCCGGCAGCCGGTGCAGCCACTTCGGCAGGTACCAGTTGCGCTCGCCGAGCAGCGCCATCACGGCCGGCAGCAGCACGCCCCGGATGATCGTCGCGTCGATGAGCACCGCCGCCGCGAGGCCCACACCCATCTGCTTCATGGACTGCATGGACAGCGTCCCGAAGATCGCGAACACGGCGACCATGATGACGGCGGCACTGGTGACGACCCCGGCCGTGGTGACCACGCCGTGCCGGATCGCGTCCTTCGTCGTCAGCCCCCGCAGCCGCGCCTCGCGGATCCGGGAGACCACGAACACGTGGTAGTCCATCGACAGGCCGAACAGGATGACGAAGAGGAACAGCGGCAGCCAGGTGATGATCGCGCCGACGCCCTCCGCGCCCACCAGGGATGCGCCCCAGCCGTGCTGGAAAACGGCGACGAGGATGCCGTAGGCGGCACCCACCGACAGCAGGTTCAGCACGATCGACGTGATGGCGATGGTCAGCGAGCGGAACGACAGCAGCATCAGCGCGAAGGCGAAGACCACGACGAACGCGAACACCGGGACGACAGCGCCCGCCAGTTGGTCGTTGAAGTCCTTGGAACCCGCGACCTGCCCGGTGACGGGCGCCTCGACCCCGTCGACCCTGCCGAGCGTGGCCGGACGCACCTCGTCACGCAGCTTGTCCAGGCTCGCGCCCGCCTTGTCCTGGTCGGAACCGCCGACGAGCGGGACGTAGACGAACGCCACGTTCTGCGCGTCGTGCAGCTTGATCTCCACCGGACCGCGCGAGGCGCCCGAACTGATCGCCCGGTCACGGAAGTCGGCGAGCGCGGACTTCACCTCGGGCGCGTTGATGTCGTCGGCCTTCACGACCACCTCGGCCGGCTCGGAACCGCCCGGGAAGGCCTCGTTGAGCCGGTTGTACGTCTGGACGATCGGCAGCGAGTCGCCGAACTCCTGGTCCAGCGTGAGCTGCTGCGTCTTCATGCCGAGCGCGGGAGCCGCGATGGCCAGCAGCGCTCCGGTCGCGACCGCCACCGCGATCACCGGCCTGGCGAGGACGCGCCGCAGCACGGCCGTCCAGAACCGGCTGTCCTGACCGCCGCCGCTCCGCTTGCGCCTGCGCAGGAACGGTATGCGGCCCTTCTCGACGCGCCCGCCGAGCAGCGACAGCAGCGCGGGCAGCACGGTCACGGACCCCACCATCGCCACGGCCACCACCATCAGCGAGGCCAGGCCCATCGCCTCGAACTCGGCGAGGCCGGTGAACAGCATGCCCGCCATCGCCACGCACACCGTGACACCCGAGACGACGATCGCCCGGCCGCTGGTCGCGGCGGCGATCCTCAGGGCCGTCTGCGCGTCCCGGCCGGCCTCGCGCTCCTCGCGCTCGCGGCGCAGGTAGAACAGGCAGTAGTCGACGCCGACGGCCAGACCGACCAGCAGCATCACGGAGTTCGCGGTGTCGCTCATCGGCATGACGTGGCTGACGACGCCCATCAGCCCCATCGTCGCCATGATCGCGGTGATCGCCAGCACCACCGGCAGCAGCGCCGCGACCAGCGCGCCGAACGCGATGAGCAGGATGCCGAAGGCCACCGGCACCGCGGAGTACTCGGCCTTCTTGAAGTCGTCGCCGAACGCGTCGTCGAACGTCTTCATCATGCTGGCGCCGCCGATCTCCTCGATCCGCAGCGCCTCGTGGTCCTGCTGTACCCCCTCGACGGCCTTCAGCACCGGCTCGACCCGCTCGCCGGCGGTGTCCGGCTCGCCGCGCATGTCGAACTGCACGAGCGCGCTGCGGCCGTCCTTGGAGATCGTCTTCGTGTCGTACGGCGAGGCGACCTCGGTGACCCGGCCGGTCCCCTCGACCGCGCGCACGACGGCGTCGACGGCGTCCCGGAACTCGGCGTCCGTCGCCTTCAGGTCACCGCCCTTGGCCTGGATCAGAACGTTCTCACTGGCCGGCTCGTCGATCCCGGCGTCCTCGATGATCCGCGCGGCGGTGTGCGTCTCGCCCTTCAGCTGGTCGCTGTCCTTGACGTCGACCCGGCCCGCTGCCGAACCGAGCCCCATCGCCAGGACGACGAACAGGACCCAGATTCCGACGGCAGCCCATCGGTGCCGGGCGCTCCAGCCGCCGGCCCGGGCGGCGAGGCCCCGCGCCCGTTTGTCTCGGTTCCCCATGACGGGCTTGCCCCCTCGAGATGCGGTGGCGGCCCCCTGCCGCCCCTCTCCCTTCGAAGGTATGGGTCGGATAAAGCCATCTCGTCGTGCTGTCCGGTGAACTGGCGGGGCCCGCACTCATCCCGATGGAGCGAGCCCTCTCCCCACTGGGGAGGACCCCCGCCCACTGTGGTCCCTTACACCTATCGCCAGACATTTCGGGCTCCTCGGGTGTGTGGATCCTGGGCAGACGGTTGTGCCACGCGAAGACCGGTGAGTAATTTACGGGGCCGGGCAGCTGCCCGCGGCGGCCGTCGTGCCCACCCCCACGGGGCACGACGGCCGCTTTATCGTGAGTGGATGACGACGACATACGCGGCCCTGCTGCGCGGCATCAACGTGGGCGGCAGCAGGAACGTCCCCATGGCGGACCTGCGCACGCTCCTGGCGGACCTCGGCCACGGCGACGTCCGCACCTACCTGCAGAGCGGCCAGGCCGTGTTCTCCTCCGGCCACCGCGGCGAGGAGTCACTGGCCCGCGAGATCGCGCAGGCCATCGAGCGGCGCTTCGGCTTCGGCGTCGACGTGATCGTGCGCGACCACGCGTATCTGCGGGCGATCGCCGACGCCTGTCCGTTCCCCGCCGCCGACCTGGAACCCAAACAGCTCCACGTCACCTACTTCTCCGCGCCCGTCACCCCCGACCGCTTCGCGGAGATCGACCGGGACGCCTACCTCCCCGAGGAGTTCCGCCTCGGCGACCGGGCCCTGTACCTGTACGCCCCGAACGGCCTGGGCCGCTCCAAACTGGCCGAACACCTGTCGAAACCGCGCATCGGCAAAGGCGTGATCGCCACGACCCGCAACTGGAACACCGTCGTCAAACTGGTGGAGATGACAGGTGCCTGAGCGCAACCCGGCCGTCGAGTCCGCGATGGAGGGCGAACTCGCCCTGCTCACCCCGAAGGTCCGCCGGTCACCCGAGCGGGTCGGGGCGCTGCTGCACCCCGACTTCCACGAGTTCGGAGCCTCCGGCCGGCACTGGAGCCGGGCCGCCATCATCGCCTCCCTGGCCGCCACCGCCGAGCCCGGCGCCGAGCCCGTCGCCGTCTCCGCCCTGAGAGGCGTGCAGCTCGCCCCCGACCTGGTCCACCTCACCTACGACACCGAGTACGACGGCAGCCGCGCACACCGCAGTTCACTGTGGCGGCGCACCGAGGGCCGCTGGCTGCTCTACTTCCACCAGGCGACCCCGTTCAGCACACGGGCAACGTGACACGGCGGCCCCCCCAGGCGGGGCGTGTGCGATGTGATCTCGGCCGGCACGGTCAGCCGCGGGTCCCCGAAGCGAAGAGGCCGCCCTCGCCCCGGTGGATGACCAGGCCCCCGACCGTCGCGGTCGGCCTGCGGCTCACGGGGCAGCCCCTTCCCCGCCGAGGTCCCCGGGATCGCCGTACGGCGTCCGCCACGGGAATAAGGCGTCGCCCATTCCGGGCCCCCGGCCCTGCCCCCCTGGGGCAAGGCCAACCCGCCGGCCGTTCCCGTGAACGCCTGTGCCGTCCCCCGCGTACCTAGGGACGGACGGCACGAGAACGGAGTCTCGCGAGAGGAATCGCACGGCCACCGACAGGAGCCCGCAGTCATGAGCGACACGAACCTCGTCTACACCTACGCGGTCCTGCGCCGCACGCCCGAGGCCGCGGCGGCCACGGCCCACCTGCGCGGTGTCGCCGGAGAGCCGATCCACCTGGTCGCCCCGGCCTTCAGCGGCCCCCAGCTCGCCTTCGCCGTCGGCCACGTCCCGCCGGCCGACTACGCCGACGCTCCCCTGCAGGCCCACCTCGCCGACGTGGACTGGCTGGAGTCCACGGTCCGCTCCCACCACGCCGTGGTGGCCGCCCTGGTCGCCTCCGGTGCCGCCGTGCTGCCCCTGCGCCTGGCCACCGTCTTCCCCGACGAGGACCGCGCCCGCCAGGCCCTCGACACCCGCCGCGGCTACTTCCTCTCCCTCCTCGACCGCCTCACGGGCCATGTCGAACTCGGCGTCAAGATCTACGCCGCCCCGGACATCACCCCGCCCGAGGCCGACCCGGAGCCCGCGCAGGAGCCGGTCACCGGCCTCGGAGTGGGCCGCGCCTACCAGGTGATCCGCCGTCGCAGACAGCGCAGGAACGAGGAGGCCTGGCGTACGGTCGCGCAGGCCGCGGGCCGCCTCGCCGAAACGGCCGGAACCCTCGCCGTCGACCGCGTCGCCCACACCCCCGAACGCGGCAGCCTGGCGGGCTCGGCCCCCGGCACCAACGTCGCCAACGACGCCTACCTCGTCCCGGCCGAGCGCGTCGTCGCCTTCCGCGCGGGCATCCTCGCGGCAGCCCGGGGCGTCCCCGGCCTCCGTGTGGAGATCACCGGCCCCTGGGCCCCGTACTCCTTCGCCCTCCAGCCGGAACCCCACGAGGAACCGGCGGCGTGACGGTCAGCCCGTCCGCATCCCTGTCGTGATGGCCTCGGACACCGTGCGGTGGCGCAGGTAGTCGCGCACGCCGTGCGGCCAGGCCGGCGCGATACTGATCTCCGGCAGTTCCTCGACTCCAGGGTTGCTGACGGCGGCACCCAGGGCCCAGGGCCCCCCGGTCCGCGTCGATCTCGGTGAACGGCTGCCTGCCTGTCGCCACGCCGGCCGAGCAGGTGTCCACGAGGAAGACGACACGGTGCCGCATACCACCGCGCTCGACTTCCTGCTGCTCAGCGGCGCCGGGACGAGGGGGCAGCGTCGCTCTCCGACGCTACCCGGTCAACCGCCGGGCACAAGGCCGATCGTGACGCCCCGGACGGCGGCGCCGACGAGCCGAGTTCGCGGGCCGGGCCGGGGAAGTCGTCAGGCGCTCACGGCCGCAGGCAACGGCATCCGTGCCGCCTCGTACCGTTCCAGCACCACCCGCGCCACCTCGGGGGCCGGGCCCAGGACGTCCGCCAGGACATCCGCCTGCGCGGCGCCCCGGGCGATGCGGTCCGGGAGGAATCCGGGAGCCAGGACGTACGGGGCGACGGCGACCCGGGAGCAGCCCAGAGTCCTGAGTTCGCGGACCGCGTCCTCGGTGCGCGGGAACCCCGCGGGAGAACCAGCGGAGGCGAACGCAGGCCGCACGGCGCACCAACCGGTGTGCCGCCACTCCCGCGCGATTTCTGCGATCACTGCGATCGCCTCCGGGTCGGTGGACCCCGCCGAGGCCAGGACGACCCCGGTCGAGGACTTGTCGGCGGGGGTCAGCCCCGCCTCGTGGAGGCGTCGCTCCAGGGCCGCCGTGAGCAGGGGGGAGGGGCCCAGGACGTCCGCCTGGTGGATGCGCAGCTGCGGCGGCGCGTCCGCGAGGACCGCGGGGATGTCCGCCTTCGCGTGGAACGCCCGGGTGAGCAGGAGGGGCAGGGCGACGACGTCGCGCACGCCCTGCACCGCCAGGGACTCCAGGACCCCCTGCACCGAGGGGACGTTGAAGTCCAGGAAGCCCGTCTCCACCCGTACGTCGGGGCGCGTCGCCCGCACCCGGCGCACCAGGGCGTGCACCGTCGCGGCATGGCGCGGGTCGCGGCTGCCGTGGGCGATGACGAGGAGAACGGGCTGGTTCGTCATGGGACTCAGCTCTTCACCAGCAGGCCGCGGCTGCGCAGCACCCACCGCTCCAGCGGGCTGAAGATCAGCAGGTCGATGGCGATGCCGACGATCAGGATCAGGAGGATCGCCTCGAACACCATCGCCATGTCGCTGGCGTTGCGGCCGTTCTCCAGCAGCTGCCCGAGGCCGACGCCGAGGTCGGGGAAGGACGCGATGATCTCCGCGGCCATCAGGGAGCGCCAGGAGAAGGCCCAGCCCTGCTTCAGGCCCGCCACATAGCCGGGCAGGGCGGCGGGCAGGACGATGTGCCAGGTGCCCTTCAGGCCCGTGGCGCCGAGCGTGCGCCCCGCGCGCAGGAACAGCGGCGGCACCTGGTCGACGCCGGACACCAGGCCGTTGGCGATGGACGGGACCGCGCCGAGCAGGATCACGGCGTACATCATCGAGTTGTTCAGACCCAGCCAGATCACCGCCGGCGGCACCCAGGCGACCGACGGCAGGGACTGCAGGCCCGACAGGATCGGACCGATCGCCGCGCGGATGAACTTCACGCGGGCCACGATCAGGCCCAGCGGCGTGCCGATCAGCAGGGCGAAGCAGAAGCCGAGCAGACCGCGCGAGACGCTGGTCCAGATGTAGCCGAGCAACTCGCCCTGGAGCCACGCCGTCTCGACCACGTCCCACACCGCGGACGGCGCGGGCAGCTTGGTCGGGTCGTCGACGATCTTGAAGGAGACGAGCGCCTGCCAGACCGCCAGGACCAGCGCGACGGCGAGGAGGGGCGGCAGGATCTTCTGGACGAAGGTCTGCCGGAACGGCGTGCGGAGCGTCTGCCGCGTCTCCAGCGCGTCGAGGCCCGCCTCCAGCCCGGCGAGATCGCTGCCGTCCTTGGCGACGGTCGTCGAATCAGTGCTGGCCATGACGGCGGATCTCCCCACGCAGTTCTTCGGTGATCTCGACGGACAGCTCCGCCACGGCGGTGTCCTCGATGCGGCGCGGATGCGGAATGCCCACGGTCCACTCACGCGCGATCCGCCCCGGGCGGGAGGACAGCAGCACCACGCGCTGCGCGAGCCGGACCGCCTCGCGCACGTTGTGCGTGACGAACAGGACGGACACCTGCGTCTCGCGCCAGATGCGGGTCAGCTCGTCGTGCAGCACGTCCCGTGTGATGGCGTCCAGCGCCGCGAACGGCTCGTCCATCAGCAGCAGGTTGCTCTCCTGGGCGAGCGCGCGGGCCAGGGCGACGCGCTGGCGCATACCGCCCGACAGCTCGTGCACCCGCTTGCCGTACGCGCCCTTCAGCCGCACCAGCTCGAGCAGCTCCTCGGCCCGCTCCCGGCGCTCGGCCTTCGGCATGCCCCGCAGCTTCAGGGCGAGTTCGATGTTCTTGCCCGCGGTCAGCCACGGGAACAGCGCGTGCTCCTGGAACATCAGCGCCGGACGGCCGTCCGTGGCGATCTCGCCGGCGCTGGGGCGGTCGAGGCCCGCCACCAGGTTGAGCAGCGTGGACTTGCCGCAGCCCGAGGCCCCCAGGAGGGTGACGAACTCTCCGGGCGCGACATCGAGGGTGATGTCGTCCAGGACGAGCTGCTGCCCGGCGGGGCCCGCGAACGACTTCGACACGTGGTCGATCCGGGCGGCGTGCGTGGCCGACTCGGTGCCGTCGGCGGCCTTGGCGAGGGTCGTGGCCATGGTCGTCACCTCCTGGGAACTGTTCACAATGCGGCTTCGGGGTGCGGGCTTACTTCACGCCGAGGCCGGCGTCGTCGACCGTGGGCTCGCCCTCGGCCTTCAGGACCTTGTTCAGCGGCGCGAGGTCGTAGATGCCCTTCAGGCCCGGGGTCTCCAGCAGCCCTGCCTTCACCGCGTGCTCAGCCTCGGTGCCGAGGGTGGAGGCCAGCGGGTCGTCGGTGAACCGGATCGACTTCCACGCCGGGTCGAGCACATCGGCCGGCAGCGCCTTGCCGGAGTCCTCCTCCAGCCGCTTGTTCGCCGCTTCCTTCGCCGCGTCCTGGTTGGCGTTGATCCACTTGTTGGTCTCGACCGAGCCCTTGAGCACCGCCTCGACGACCTTCGGGTGCTCCTTCAGGAAGTCCTGCCGCACGATGATGTTCGTGATCACGAACTTCTTGTCCGGCCACAGCGCCGACTCGTCGAGCAGCACCTTGCCGCCCTCGGCGACCAGCTTCGACGCGGTCGGCTCCGGCACCCAGGCGCCGTCGACCGACCCGGCCTTGAAGGCGTCCGGGGTGACCTTGTTGTCGCTGCGGACGACCGTGACGTCACCCTTGCCGCTCTGCGGGTCGACCTTCCAGCCCTGTTCCGCGGCCCAGTTGAGGAAGGCCACGTCCTGCGTGTTGCCGAGCTGTGGGGTCGCGATCCGCTTGCCCTCGACGTCCTTCAGCGACTTGATCTTGTCCGGGTTCACCACGAGCTTCACCCCGCCGGACGCCGAACCGCCGATGATGCGCAGGTTCTTGCCCGCCGACTTGGTGTAGCCGTTGATCGCGGGGGAGGGGCCGATCCAGCCGATGTCGATGGAACCGGAGTTGAGCGCCTCGATCTCCGAGGGGCCGGCGTTGAAGACGGCCGGCTCGGCCTTCGTGGCGCCGAGAGCCTTCTGGAAGAAGCCCTTCTGCACACCCACCAGAGCGGTGCCGTGGGTGAGGTTGCCGAAGTAGCCGATCCTGACGCTGTCGAGACCCTCGATCTTCTTCGCCCCGGCCGCGACCTCGGCGGTGCCGTCGTCCTTGGCCTGGGAGCCGTAGCCGCAGGCGGCCAGCGTGAGCAGGGGGAGCGCGGCGATGACCGCGAGGCCGCGGCGCAGAGCGGATGGAGCAGGCACGGGAGGTGGTCCTCTCGGAGGCCCGGCGGTCACGTTCCGATCAGGTCGTGGCCGGGAGGTCGGCGGGTTTTCGTCTACGGCGGTGGGGGGTGAGGGCGCGCGGGCAGTGCGCGTACGTCAGCGCACACATCGCGCCACTCCGCCCTGCCCGCTGCCCAAGGCACCGCTGCCGACGCGGCCGCCCTCCTTGGCGAACATCGAGTAGAAGTCGGGGGAGGTCATGTCAGAAGTCCCACCCGTCGTCCTCGGAGCCGTCCTTGACCGGTTCCGGGGCCGCGAAGGACTCGCCGACCATCCCGGCGGTGAGGGTCTGGCCGTCGTTCGGGTCGATCAGGATGAAGGAGCCGGTGCGGCGCGAGTCGGCGTAGGAGTCGACCGGCAGCGGCTCGGCGGTGCGGATCTTCACCCGGCCGATGTCGTTGGCGATGAGCTGTCCCGGGTGCGGGTGCAGGGACAGGTCGTCGAGCGTGAGGCGGGACGGGATGTCCTTGACGATCGCCTTGACCGTGCGGGTGCCGTGCTTGAGCAGCACCCGGTGGCCGACCGTCAGCGGGGCGTCGGCGACATGGCAGACGGTCGCCTCGATGTCCTGCGTCGTGGCGGGCGCGTCCTTGCTCGGCACGATCAGGTCGCCGCGCGAGATGTCGATGTCGTCCTCCAGCAGGAGGGTCACCGACTGCGTCGTCCAGGCCACGTCCACCGGCTCGCCCAGCAGGTCGATACCGGAGATCTTCGAGGCGCGGCCCGACGGCAGCACCGTGACGGACTCACCCACGTGGAAGGAACCGGCCGCGATCTGACCGGCGTATCCCCGGTAGTCGGGGTGGTCCGGGCTCTGCGGCCGGATCACATACTGCACGGGCAGCCGGGCGTGGCAGTGGCTCAGGTCGTGCGCGACCGGGACCGTCTCCAGGTGCTCCAGCACGGTCGGGCCGCCGTACCAGTCCATGTTCGCGGAAGGCTCCACGACGTTGTCGCCGACGAGCGCCGAGATCGGGATGGCGGTGACCTCGGGGACGCCGAGTTCGGTCGCGTACGCCGTGAACTCCTCGGCGATCGCCGCGAACACCTTCTCGTCGTAGCCGACGAGGTCCATCTTGTTGACGGCGAGGACCGCGTGCGGGACGCGCAGCAGGGCGGCGATGGCCGCGTGCCGGCGGGTCTGCTCGACGACGCCGTTACGGGCGTCGACGAGGATCACCGTCAGCTCGGCGGTGGAGGCGCCGGTGACCATGTTGCGCGTGTACTGCACATGGCCCGGGGTGTCGGCGAGGATGAACCGCCGCCGGGGGGTGGCGAAGTAGCGGTACGCCACGTCGATGGTGATGCCCTGCTCCCGCTCGGCCCGCAGGCCGTCCGTCAGCAGCGCGAGGTCCGGCGCCTCCTGGCCGCGGCTCGCGGAGACGCGTTCCACGGCCTCCAGCTGGTCGGTCAGGACCGACTTGGAGTCGTGCAGCAGCCGCCCGACGAGGGTGGACTTGCCGTCGTCGACGGAGCCGGCGGTGGCGAACCGCAGAAGGGTCGTTTCCGCGAGTTCCTCGGTGGTGATCGTGCTCATCTCTAGAAGTACCCCTCGCGCTTGCGGTCTTCCATCGCGGCCTCGGACATCTTGTCGTCGGCGCGGGTGGCGCCCCGCTCGGTGAGCCGGGAGGCGGCGATCTCCACGATCACCTTCTCGATGGTGTCGGCGTCGGAGTCCACCGCGCCGGTGCAGGACATGTCACCCACGGTCCGGTAGCGCACGAGCCGCTTCTCGACGCTCTCGCCGTCCTTCGGCCCGCCCCACTCGCCGGCGGTCAGCCACATGCCGCTGCGGGAGAACACCTCGCGCTCGTGGGCGTAGTAGATCTGCGGCAGTTCGATGCCCTCGCGGGCGATGTACTGCCACACGTCCAGCTCGGTCCAGTTGGACAGCGGGAACACGCGCACGTGCTCACCGGGCGCGTGCCGGCCGTTGTACAGGTTCCACAGCTCCGGGCGCTGACGGCGCGGGTCCCACTGGGAGAACTCGTCGCGCAGGGAGAACACCCGCTCCTTGGCCCGGGCCTTCTCCTCGTCGCGGCGCCCGCCGCCGAAGACGGCGTCGAACTTCTCCGCCTGGATCTTCTCGGTCAGCGGCAGCGTCTGCAGCGGGTTGCGGGTGCCGTCCGGGCGTTCCTTGAGGACACCGCGGTCGATGTAGTCCTGCACGGACGCGACGTGCAGCCGCAGCCCGTGCCTGTCGACCGTGCGGTCGCGGTAGTCGAGGACCTCGGGGAAGTTGTGCCCGGTGTCCACGTGCAGCAGCGAGAACGGCACCGACGCCGGCCGGAAGGCCTTCAGCGCCAGGTGCAGCATGACGATGGAGTCCTTGCCGCCGGAGAAGAGGATCACCGGCCGCTCGAACTCGCCCGCCACCTCGCGGAAGATGTGCACCGCCTCGGACTCGAGGGCGTCGAGGTGCGACAGCGCGTAGGGGCTGCCGGTCTCCTCGGAAACGGTGGCGGCGGTCGTCATGCCAGTCCCCTTTCGGTCAGCAGGGCGAACACGGAGGCCGCGGACTCCTGCACGGTCTGGTTCTGCGACTCGATGCGCAGGTCGGGCGACTCGGGCGCCTCGTACGGGTCGTCGACCCCGGTGAGCCCGGTGAGCTCGCCCGCGGCCTGCTTGGCGTACAGGCCCTTCACGTCACGCTCGCTGCACACCTCGACGGGCGTCGCGACATGCACCTCGACATAGCCGGTGCCGTTCGCCTGGTGCCGCTTGCGCACCGCCTCCCGGCTGTCCTGGTACGGCGCGATGACCGGGACGAGGGCCAGCACGCCGTTGCGGGCGAGCAGTTCGGCGACGAAGCCGATGCGCTGCACGTTGGTGTGCCGGTCCTCGCGGCTGAAGCCGAGACCCGCCGAGAGGAACTCGCGGATCTCGTCGCCGTCGAGCACCTCGACCCGGTGGCCCTCCTCGCGGAGCCGGCCGGCCAGCTCGTGGGCGATCGTGGTCTTGCCGGCGCTCGGCAGACCCGTGAGCCAGACGGTGGCTCCGGTCGTCACGTCACTCTCCTGAATCGTCGTCGTCATCCGTGCAGCCCGCACTCGGTCTTGCTACGGCCCGCCCAGCGGCCGGCGCGCGCGTCCTCGCCCTCCAGGACCCGGCGGGTGCAGGGCGCGCAGCCCACGGAGGCGTAGCCGTCCATCAGCAGCGGGTTCGTCAGCACACCGTGTTCGGTGACGTAGGCGTCCACGTCGTCCTGCGTCCAGCGGGCGATCGGGGAGATCTTGACCTTCCGCCGCTTCTCGTCCCAGCCGACCACCGGGGTGTTCGCCCGGGTCGGGGACTCGTCGCGGCGCAGACCGGTCGCCCAGGCCCGGTAGTCCTTCAGGCCCCGCTCCAGCGGCTGCACCTTGCGCAACTTGCAGCACAGGTCGGGGTCGCGGTCGTGCAGCTTCGGGCCGTACTCCGCGTCCTGCTCGGCGACCGTCTGGACCGGGGTGAGCGTGATGAGGTTGACGTCCATCACGGCCTCGACCGCGTCGCGGGTGCCGATGGTCTCCTCGAAGTGGTAGCCCGTGTCGAGGAAGACCACGTCGACGCCGGGCATCGCGCGGGCGGCGAGATGGGCGACCACCGCGTCCTCCATGGAGGAGGTCACGCAGAATCGCTTGCCGAACGTCTCGGCCGCCCACTGGAGGATCTCCAGCGCGGAGGCGTCCTCGAGATCGCGGCCCGCCTGCTCGGCGAGCTGCTTCAGGTCCTCGGTGGTGCGCTCTTCCTGAGCGGTCGTCATATCTGTGCCCCTCCGGAGTCGGATCGCTTCACTCCCTGGGCCAGCAGCCCCAGGAACTTCAGCGAGAAGGCCCGGCTGCACGCCGCGCATTCCCACGCGCCGTGCCTGCCCTCGGCGGCCTCGCTCGGACGCAGGTCCTCGTCCCCGCAGTAGGGGCAGTAGAACGGGGCCATCCGCTCGCTCACGACAGGGCCTCCTCGCCGGCCCGCGCGGCCCACGTGGCGAACCGCTCGCCGTCCTCGCGCTCGGCCTGGAACCGCTTGAGGACGCGCTCGATGTAGTCGGGCAGTTCCTCGGAGGTGACCTTCAGACCGCGGACCTTGCGGCCGAAACCGGCCTCCAGGCCCAGGGCGCCGCCCAGGTGCACCTGGTAGCCCTCGACCTGATCCCCCTGGTCGTTGAGCATGAGCTGGCCCTTGAGACCGATGTCCGCGACCTGGATACGGGCGCAGGCGTTCGGGCAGCCGTTGAGATTGATGGTGAGCGGCTCGTCGAAGTCCGGCAGACGGCGCTCCAGTTCGTCGATCAGCTGCGAGCCGCGCTGCTTGGTCTCGACGATGGCGAGCTTGCAGAACTCGATGCCGGTGCAGGCCATGGTGCCGCGCCGGAACGAGGAGGGCCGGGCGGTGAGGTCGAGCGCCTCCAGGGCCTCGACGAGCGACTCGACCTGGTTCTCCTCGACGTCGAGGACGATCATCTTCTGCTCGACGGTGGTGCGCACCCGGCCCGAGCCGTGGGCCTCGGCGAGGTCGGCGATCTTCGTGATCGTCGCGCCGTCGACGCGTCCCACGCGCGGGGCGAAACCGACGTAGAACCGGCCGTCGTTCTGCCGGTGCACACCGATGTGGTCGCGCCACAGCTGGGACGGCTGCTCCGGGGCGGGCCCGTCCACCAGCTTGCGCTTCAGGTACTCGTCCTCCAGGACCTGCCGGAACTTCTCGGCGCCCCAGTCCGCGACGAGGAACTTCAGGCGGGCGCGGGTGCGCAGCCGGCGGTAGCCGTAGTCACGGAAGATCGAGATGACGCCCTCGTAGACGTCCGGCACGTCGTCGATCGACACCCAGGTGCCCAGCCGCACGCCCAGCTTGGGGTTGGTGGACAGGCCGCCGCCGACCCACACGTCGAAGCCCGGGCCGTGCTCGGGGTGCCGGACGCCGACGAAGGCGACGTCGTTGATCTCGTGCACCACGTCCAGCACCGGGGAGCCCGAGATCGCGGTCTTGAACTTGCGGGGGAGGTTCGAGTACGCCGGGTTGTTCAGGACGCGGCGCTTCATCTCCTCCAGGGCCGGGGTGGCGTCGATGATCTCGTCCTCGGCGATGCCCGCCACGGGCGAGCCGATCATCACACGCGGGGTGTCGCCGCAGGCGGTGACCGTCGACAGGCCCACGCCCTCCAGCCGGTTCCAGATCTCGGGAACGTCCTCGATGCGGATCCAGTGGTACTGGACGTTCTGCCGGTCCGTGATGTCGGCGGTGCCGCGCGCGAACTCCTGCGAGATCTCGCCGATGACCCGCAGCTGCCGCGTGGTCAGTGCTCCGCCGTCGATCCGGACGCGCAGCATGAAGTACTCGTCGTCCAGCTCCTCCGGCTCCAGGATCGCCGTCTTGCCGCCGTCGATGCCGGGCTTGCGCTGGGTGTACAGCCCCCACCAGCGCATACGGCCGCGCAGGTCGTTGGGGTCGATCGACTGGAAGCCGCGCTTGGAGTAGATCGTCTCAATGCGTGTCCGCACGTTGAGACCGTCGTCGTCCTTCTTGAACTGCTCGTTGCCGTTCAGCGGGGTGTGATGCCCCACGGCCCACTGGCCCTCACCGCGGTGACGGCTCACCTTGCGGCGGGGAGTCGCGGCGGCAGGCTTCTGCGGGGAGGCGGCCATGGTTGATACGTCCTTCGGACAGGCGGGAATGCGGCTCTGACCTGCGCGTGCGCGCATGGGCATACGTGCGCGTCATTGCGCGGGAAAGGAGAAGGCAGGGGGGATGTCGGGCGCGGGCTGAGTACGCTCAGTGCGCCGGACAGATGGCGCTGGACATGCGGCCGAGGTCGACGTGCCGCCGACTCACCAAGGCGATCCCAGTTCCAGACATGACGGAAGCGTGTCACGGCGATCTGGACACAGTCCAGCTTCGTCCAAGATGCGGACACCCTTGTCTCGCACAGCAAGACAAGGGTGTTATGGGTCACATTGGCCGTTCTCGAAGTGTCCGTCCAGGTCAGGCGGGGTACGCCCCGGGCCACGGTCCCGGAGTGGCAGCCTCCGCTTCCTCTTCGACCTTGGTGTCGAACAGCTTGAAGCCCCGCCGCCGGTAGTTGTCCATCGCGTGCTCGCCGTCCTTGCTGCAGGTGTGCAGCCAGACCCGCTTCGTCGGCGCCAGTCCCGCCCAGCGGTCCGCGAGGTCCCAGGCCCGGGCCGTGCCGTACGACAGCAGGTGCCCGCCGATGCGCCGGCCGCGGAAGGCGGGGAGCAGGCCGAAGTGGGAGATCTCCACGACCCCGTCGTCCTGGGCCTCCAGCTCCACGTACCCCGCGGGTGTGCCCCGGTCGTACGCCACCCACGTCTCCACGCCGGGCCGCTCCAGGTGCTCCAGCCACCGCGCGTGCGACCAGCTCAGCTGGTCGGTCCAGAGGATGTCACCGCCGACCGAGGTGTAGAGGAACCGGCTGAATTCGGGCGAGGGTACCTCGGAGCGGACGACCCGGACGTCCCCGTCCGGCGCGACGGCCGGCTGCAGGTCGGTCGGGGCGGTCTGCTCCAGAGACCAGGTGGTCACGGCGATGGTGGTCATGCGGGCCAGAAAATCATCCGATCCACTCGTCTGTCGATCGGCCCCGTGTCTCGCGGGCGGCTCCGGTCAGCCCAGCGCCCGGTCGATCGACGCCAACGGCAGCGCGAACAGCATCCGCCCCGCCTGGGACCAGACCTCGCCGGTCTCCTCCCAGTAGGAAAGGGAACCCGACCGGCCGCTCCAGCAGTGCCGCGTCTCGTCCGTGCCGCACTCCGTCGCCCGTGCACCGTCCGTGTCCTGGCGCCACAGCGTGCCGTGCCCGCCCGGGCTGCCCGACGCGCGGTCCAGGTACCAGCCGGTTCGGTGCGCCAGCACGCCCCGCACGTCCGCCGTCTTCGTCTCGTACGCCTCGACCGGGTCCGCGTCCCCGGAGGAGTCGGTGGCGAGCAGCCCGGAGCGTGCCGGGTCACGGCTCAGCGCGTAGCGCCACAGCCGGGAACGCCGGTCGCCGTCCGCGGGCACCCACTCGCCGGCGACCAGGCTGTCGGGGGAGGTGCTGCGGTCCAGGGAGACGGTGGCCGGTCGGGCCGCGTCGTCCCCACCGGGCAGCGTGTACGATCCGACGGCCGGCAGCACGAACCGGGAGCCGTGCGCGGCCCAGCCGCCCCGCACCCGGCCGACCGCGTCGGACTCGACGGTGGCGCGCTGGATACGGTCCATGTCGTACACGTACAGCGCGTTCCGGTCGTCCTCGCGGGTCGTCACCAGCAGCTTGTCCTGGTACCAGACCATGCCGGAGACAGGGGAGACCAGCCCCCGGTAGTCCCGCCCGCCGTCCACCGGGACGGCCAGCAGGGCCCATGTGTAGCGCAGCGCGCCGGGATCGTTCGCGTCGACGAAGGCGACCTTTGCCAGGCCCTGTCCGGGGGCCGGACCGTCCAGGGAGCCGCCCTCGGCGCCCCGGGTCCAGCCGGAAAGGATCACGCGGTTCGCGCCCCAGCGGCCGTCGTCGTCCGCGTCGCCCGAGGTCGTGACCGCGCCGGCCCGCCAGCCCCGGGTGCCGGAGTCGCCGAAGCAGTAAGCGCGCGTGGCCGACGGCTCCACCGGCAGACTGTCCTTCTCGGGGGCCGGGCAGTCGGCCGCCTCCCGCAGTGGGGCGTCGGCGCTCTCCAGTACCGTGCCGACGCCGACGGGCCGGCCCATCTCCGACGCGAGCCGGTCCAGCCACCGCCCGGGCACCCGGTGCTCGGCCAGCGGCAACCGCCCGGCCCCGTCGGTCGCGGAGACCGGCTTGAGAGCCCCGGGGGCGTCGGCGACGGTGGCCTGCGAGGCGCTGATCAGGGTGGCGGCGGCGGTGAGCGCCAGAGCCGTCCCGGCCAGGGTCGCGCGCAGCGCCCTGCCCCGCCTGCGTCGCCGGTGTCTGCCGCGATGCTTCATAACGTCCTCCCGAGACGGACCAACTGCGCCTGTTGATCCGCACGTTGACGGAGGAGCAGGTGGGGTGGCCCGTAGAGGGATGCTACGGCAGGTGAGCGGCGCGCGGGACGAAGACCCTGCAAATATGCGAAAGATGCACCCCTCGGGGCGGCTTGTACGGCACTCGCGGTGAACCTCAGGGCGCCGCTGTGGATCCGCGACGCCCGCTCACCGCCGGCGCGGCCGAGTGCGGCAGCAGATCCCGCGGGTCCTCCGGAAGCAGCACCTCGACCTCGGCGTCCTCGGCGAACCGGTACGGCCGGTGCTCCAGCAAGGCCCCCAGATACCTCCGCACCCGCGACATCTCGGCACGCACCGTCACCGTGCGGGCCGGATCGCCGAACACGTCCCCGGCCAGGCCCGAGGCGCTGCGGCCGGAGCGGTGAACGGCGAGCAGATACAGCAACTCCGCGTGCCGCGGGCTCAGTTCCCGGGTCCAGGAGCCCGCCCCGCCGAGCACCTCCACCGACCAGCGCCGCGCCTGCCTGAGGTCCAGCACGATCCTCGCCGGGCCGCGCGGCACCGGCTCGTCGTCGACCACCCGCACCAGCCAGCCCCCCGCCAGCGGCTCCACCGAGCACAGCCCGAGCGCCGGCAGCCATCTCGGGCCCGCCGACAGGGACTTCGGCAGGGCCACCCGCCGCACGTACGGCATCCCGCTGACCGCGGCGGTCCAGCCGTCCGGATCGACGACCAGGGCACGGCCGCCGATCCGGGCCAGCACCGGCGCCGCCACCGCGCGCAGCCGCTCCAGCGACTCCGTGTGCATCTCCCGCAGCCGGGCCTCGGCGAGCCTGGCCACCGAGCCGACCCAGGCGAGCGTGGCCGGATGCATCGTCTCCAGCGGGCCGCTGACGTCCACCACGCCGAGCAGCCGGCCGTCCCGCGGATCCGTCAGAGGAGCGCCCGCGCAGGTCCAGCCGGCCTGGGAGCGCACGAAGTGCTCGGAGGCGAAGACCTGCACGGGCCGGCGCACCACCGCCGGGGTGCCCAGACCGTTCGTGCCGACGACGTCCTCACGCCAGTCCGCGCCGAGTCCGAACCCCAGCCCGTCGGCCTTGCGCAGCACCGGTGGGCTGCCCTCGCGCCACAGCACCCGGCCGTCCTCGTCGGCCACCACCATGATGTGGTGGGCTACGTCGGCGGCCGCCAGCAGCCCCTCCCGGAGCACCGGCAGCACATGGCGCAAAACCGATGTCTCGCGCCGCCGCTGCACCTCCTCGCGGGACAGCGGGTCCGCCCGGACGTCGTGCTCAGGATCCACACCACTGCGCATCATCCGCTCCCAGGACCGCTCGATCACCGGACGCGGCGCCACCGGAGCGGGCCGCCCGGCCAGCCGCGCCGAGCGGACCTGCTGGAGAACCCGGGCCGCGCGCGTGCTGTCGACGGCGGCCAAGTGCGTGACGTCCATACGCGTGCGCCCCCCGGAGTCGCTTTTGACTGACCGTCTCATAGTGCCGTCTGCCCCAGCGGCGCGCGCCCAGTCCGCGGACTGCCGGCAGCAAGTTGCAACCCCCTGCAACCCTGGTGGACAGCCCGGCCGTGTCCGAAACTTGAGCGGCGCCGTCCCGAGCGGGGTTCAGCGGCTCGAACGGGGCCAGTGCGGCGGGGGTGGTGCCGTGTCGGCGCAGCACCACCCCCGCTCTTCCGCGTACGCGTGCGACGCCGGCCGGATCAGGACACCGGCCGTGCCCGCTCCACCACCGACGCCAGGTCCAGCGTGTGCGGCAGCGTCCCGAAGGCGGCGCCCCCGTCGCCGCCCAGCCGCCCCGCGCAGAACGCGTCGGCCACCTGCGGCGGCGCGAAACGGACCAGCAGCGAACCCTGGAGCACCAGCGCGAGCCGCTCCGCCAGCCGCCGCGCCCGCCCCTCCACGCCCTCCAGATCGGCGAGTTCGGTCAGCAGATCCTTGATCGCCCCGTCGAGACGGTGATCGGCGCCGCGCGCCTGCCCGACCTCGCGCAGATACGCGTCCAGCGCGCCCGGCTCCCGCTGCAACGCCCGCAGCACGTCGAGCGCCTGCACGTTGCCCGCGCCCTCCCAGATCGAGTTGAGCGGCGACTCGCGCACCAGCCGCGGCATCGCGGACTCCTCCACGTATCCGTTGCCGCCCAGGCACTCCGCCGCCTCCACCGCGAGGGGCGGGCACCGCTTCGTCACCCAGTACTTGGCGGCCGGCAACGCGATCCGCAGCAGCGCCCGCTCCTGCTCACCGCCGTCGTCGCAGGCCGCCGCGAGCCGTAGCCCCAGGGCCGTCGCCGCCTCCGACTCCAGGGACAGGTCGGCGAGAACGTTGCGCATGAGCGGCTTGTCGACGAGCTTCCCGCCGAACGCCTCGCGGTACGTGCAGTGATGCACCGCCTGCGCCACCGCCTGCCGCATCAGCCCGGCCGAGCCGAGCACGCAGTCGAGCCGGGTCGCCGCGACCATCTCGATGATGGTGCGCACCCCGCGCCCCTCCTCGCCGACCCGGCGCGCCCAGGTCCCCTCGAACTCCACCTCGGCGGAGGCGTTCGACCGGTTGCCCAGCTTGTCCTTGAGCCGCTGGATCCGGAACACGTTGCGCGTGCCGTCCCCGAGCACCCGTGGCACCAGGAAGCAGGTCAGCCCGCCCGGAGCCTGCGCCAGCACCAGGAATCCGTCGGACATCGGCGCCGAGCAGAACCATTTGTGGCCGGTCAGCTCGTACGTACCGTCCTCGGCGAGGGGCCGCGCCGACGTGCGGTTGGCCCGGACGTCACTGCCGCCCTGCTTCTCCGTCATCCCCATGCCGAACAGCGCCCCGGCCTTGAGGTGCGCGGGCCGCAGCTCACTGTCGTAGACCATGGACGTCAGCCGCGGCTCCCACTCGGCGGCCAGGTCCGGGTCGGTGCGCAGGGCCGGCACCGCGGCGTGCGTCATCGACAGCGGGCAGCCGTTGCCGGCCTCGACCTGCGTCCACACCACGAAGGCGGCGGCCCGCCGCAGATGCCCGGCCGGCCGGCCCCACGCCGCCGTCAGGCCGGCCGAGACGCCCTTGCCGAGCAGCCGGTGCCAGGAAGGGTGGAACTCGACCTCGTCGGCGCGGTTGCCGTACCGGTCGTGCGTCACAAGCCGCGGCGGGTTCTCGTTGGCCAGCCTGCCCCAGTCCTGCACCTGCGCCGAGCCGGACGTGCGGCCCAGCGCCGTCAGCTCGCCGAGGACCTCCTCGCGCAGGGCCGGATCGAGATGCCGGCCGACCGCGTCGGCCAGGGCCCGGTCGGCGGAGAAGACGTCGTACCCGACCAGCGGCGGGACCTGGTTCGTCACGGTGTGGGTGCTGCCTGCCATGGTGCGAAAGTACCCCGCGGCGGCACCTCGGTCACCAGCGGACCCGGCCCGGTCCTCGAAGACCCGGCCTGTGGGTGAGTGGGGCCGGGCACGGCGGATACCGTTAGGGGGTGCAGCCAGCAAGCGAAACCCCCGACACACCCTCCGGGCGCCTCCACCGGGCGCGAGCCCTCTACCGGAACGTCTCCAAGCGCAAAACCGCCTGGCTGCTGGTCAAGGACACCGTCAACTCCTGCATCGAGTACCGCATCCTGGGCCTCGCGGCCGAGGCCGCGTTCTTCACCCTGCTGTCGGTGCCACCCCTGCTGCTCAGCATGATCGGACTGCTCGGCTACGTCGACGCCTGGACCGGCGCCGACACCATCCAGAGCCTGCAGACCAACCTCCTGGAGGCCGCCCGCACGGTGCTGTCCGACCGTGGCGTGCGGGAGATCGCGGAGCCGATCCTGCACGACGTGACGAAGGGCGGCCGGCCCGACATCATCTCCATCGGCTTCCTGTTCGCCCTGTGGTCCGGCTCCCGCGCGGTGAACGTCTTCATCGACACCATCACCGTGATGTACGGCCTCGACGGCGTCCGGGGCATCGTCAAGACCCGCCTCATGGCCTTCCTGCTGTTCATCGTGGCCCTGCTGATCGGCTCCGTCGCGCTGCCGCTGATGGTGGCCGGGCCGGACGCGGTGGTGCGGATCGTGCCGTGGTCGACGACGGTCGTGCAGGTCCTCTACTGGCCCACGGTCATCCTGCTGTCGATCGCCTTCCTGACGACGCTGTACCACGTGTCGGTCCCGGTCCGGTCCCCGTGGATCGAGGACGTGCCCGGAGCGCTGGTCGCCCTCGGCATGTGGGTGCTCGGCAGCTTCCTGCTGCGGATCTACCTGACCAGCACGGTGGAGGGACCCACGATCTACGGCTCCCTCGCCGCGCCCGTCGCCGTGCTGCTGTGGATCGGTGTGGCCGCGTTCGCCGTGCTGGTCGGGGCCGCGGTCAACGCCGCCATCGACCGGGTCTGGCCGGCCGCCGCCACGGCTGCCGCCCGCGAGGCGAACGAGCGGCTGCGGCAGGCCCAGGTCGCCGAGTACGTCGCCCGCGCCACCGCCGCGGGCGAGGCCGACCCCGACATGCCCTCCGAGTTCCCCGAACGCTGGTCCCGCTTCCTGCCGCCGGAGGACGTGTCGGCCCGCCTGCGCACCCATGTGAAGAACACCCACGTGAAGAACACCCACGTGAAGAGCACCCAGGTCAACGGTGAGGGGACGCCGCCCGAGGACCGGTGACGGGCGCCGGCTCCGGGCATGGTGAAAGGACCCCTCAGGCCTTCCAGGTCCCGGCCGCGGCCTCCTCGCGCACGAAGTCGCCGAAGTCCCGGGGCGCGCGGCCCAGGACCTCCCGCACGCCGTCCGAGAGGTGTGCGTTGCGGCCGTCGAGGAGCGTGCCGAAGATCTCCGTCATCCCCGCCACCTCCTCCGGCGGCACACCGAACCCGGCCAGCGCCTCGCCGTAGTCCCGCGTCGAGACGGCCCGGTACGACAGCGGGCGCCCCGTCACCCCGGCGATCTCCGCGACCGCCTCCCCGAAGGTCAGCAGCCGGCCCCCGGAGAGGTTCAGGATCCGCCCCGCGTACCGGTCGCCGGAGGTCAGCACGCTCACCACCACGTCCGCGATGTCGCGCACGTCGAGGAACGGCTCGCGCACCTCGTCGGCCGGGAACACCAGCTCGCCGCGCTCCCGCAGCTCCGCCACCAGCGGCCCCTCGCTGAAGTTCTGCGCGAACCACGCCGCCCGCACGACCGTCCAGTCCGTCCCCGAAGCGCGCAGTGCCTCCTCGGTGGGGAGGGCCTGGTCCTCGCCCCGCGCGGACAGCAGCACCAGCCGTCGCACGCCGAGTCCGACCGCCTCCCGCGCGAGCGCGCCGACCACCTCCGCTGCCCCCGGGGCGCCGACGTCCGAGGGGTGGGCGAGGTAGGCCGCGTCGGCGCCGCGCAGGGTGTCCGCCCACGTCGAGGAGTCCCACCAGTCGAAGCCCGTCGCCCGCGAAGCCGCCCGGACCGTCAGTCCGGCCGCCTCCGCGGCCCGCGCCACCCGGCTCCCGGTACGCCCCGTGGCGCCCGTCACCACCACCGTCATGAGCTGTGTGTTCTCCGCCGTGTTCTCCGTCGTGTTCGTCATGCCGTCGAGTCAACTGCCGTACGCCGCACGGAACCATCGCTGAACGGCTCATTCCCATACGCCCGCGTCTACGCTGGCCGCATGGACGCTCTCGCCGGTCTGCTGGAGGGGCCCCGCGCGCGGGGCGCGTTCATGATCAGGGCCTGTTTCGACCCGCCGTGGGCGGTGCGCGTGGAGGACCGGGCCCCACTCACCGTGATGCTCGTCGTCCGCGGCGAGGCCTGGATCGTGCCCGACCGGGGCGAGCGGACGCGGCTCAAGGCCGGGGACCTCGCCATCGCCCGCGGCCCGGACCCGTACACCTGCGCCGACGCCCCCGGCACGGCACCGCAGGCGGTGATCCTGCCGAACCAGGAGTGCCGCTACCCCGACGGGCGGCCCCTCAACGGCTCCATGGACCTGGGCGTGCGCACCTGGGGCGACCGGCTCGACGGGAGCACCGTGATGCTGATAGGCACCTACCCGATGCGGGGCGAGGTCGGCGGGCGGCTGCTGGACGCCCTGCCGCCGCTGCTCAGCCTCCCGTCCGACGTGTGGGACTGCCCGCTCACGCCGTACCTCACCGAGGAGGTCGTCCGGGACGAGCCGGGGCAGGAGGTCGTCCTCGACCGGCTGCTGGACCTGCTGGTCATCGCCGCGCTGCGGGCCTGGTTCGCACGCCCCGAGGCGGAGGCACCGGCCTGGTACCGGGCCCTCGCCGACCCGGTCGTCGGTGGCGTGCTGCGCCTGCTCCAGGACGACCCGGCCCACCCCTGGACCGTCGCCGCGCTCGCCGCGAAGGCCGGGGTGTCCCGAGCGGCGCTGGCCCGCCGCTTCACCGCCCTCGTGGGCGAACCCCCGATGACCTACCTGACCGGCTGGCGCCTCGCCCTCGCCGCCGACCGCCTGCGCGACTCCGCCGACACCCTCGACGCGGTGGCCCGGAGGGTGGGCTACGGCAGCGCTTTCGCCCTGTCGACGGCGTTCAAGCGGGTGTACGGGGTGAGCCCGGTGGAGTACCGGGGGCGGGTGGCGTAGCGGCACGGGAACCCGTCGTGGCACGGGAACGGTCGCGGTTCGGGAATCGGTCGCGGCACCCGGTGCCGGCACGAGTTCCCGTACCGGCAAGGGTTCCCACACCGGTACCCGGCACCGGCATCGGTACCCGGCATCGGCATCCGGCATCGGCACCCGGCATCGGCATCCGGCACCGGAACCGGCACCGGCACCCGGCACCAGAACTGGCGCCGGAATCGGTACCGCCCCCCGCGCCTGCCGCCGTGCCCGGCGTAGCCTGGCCCTCGTGTACGTGGAGCGGGCGTCGCGGCTGCCCGGAGCGGTCGTGTGGACCAACACCCCGACGCGGCCCGGAGTGGCGCGGGTCCTGCCCGACGGGTGCATGGATCTGCTGTGGCACGACGGGCGGCTGATGGTCGCCGGGCCCGACACCCGCGCGTACCTCCCGGACGGTGTGACCGGCCCCTGGGCCGGGGTCCGCTTCTACCCGGGCACGGCCCCGGCGCTCCTGGGCGTGGCGGCGCACGAGCTGCGCGACCGGCGCGTCGAGCTCGCGGACCTGTGGCCGGCCTCGCAGGTGCGGCGCCTGGCCGACCGGGTGAACGCGGCCCCCGACCCGGCGAGCGGCCTGGAGGAGCTGGCGCTGCGGAAAGCGGCCGGTGCCGAGCCCCCGGACCCGCTGCTGCGGCAGGTCGTCACCGCCCTGGACGCGGGCCGTCCCGTCGCCGCTACCGCCGATGAACTCGGCCTCGGCGCACGCCAGTTGCACCGCCGCTCACTGTCCGCCTTCGGCTACGGCCCCAAGACCCTGGCCCGCATCCTGCGGCTGCGCCGCGCCCTCGCGCTGGCCCGGGCCGGTGTGCCCTTCGCGCAGACGGCCGCCCGGGCCGGTTACGCCGACCAGGCCCATCTGGCCCGCGACGTAAGGGAGTTGGCCGGGCTCCCGCTGGGGGAGCTACTCGGCCGCGACGGCTAGTGGGGCGTACAGATCCACCCCGTTGCCGTCCGGGTCGAGCACGACGGCGTACCGCTGCCCCCAGAAGGCGTCCCACGGCTTGAGCTCGCCCTCATGCCCCGAGCCGACCAGCTCGTCGTACAGCGCGTCCACCTCCTCCGGTCCGTCGCAGCGCAGGGCCAGCGAGGTCCGGCCGCCGCCGGCGGGCGGCTGCCAACCGGGCAGGAAGGAGCGGACCGTCTCCTCGGTGTCGAGCATCAGCCGCAGCCCGCCGGGCAGTCCGGCCTCGGCGTGCGGCTGGTTCTCGGCGCCGTCCGGGAAGGCGAACCCGATCCGGCGGTAGAACGCGACGGAGGCGGCCATGTCGGAGACGACCAGGCCGATGGCATCGAATCGTGCAGTCATGTCGCCACCGTAGGCAGCCCGCACCGCCCGGTCTTGAAGGAATCGGACACCCCGCGCCGGACGGCCGTGACGCCCCCCCGGTCGCTGCGCGAGGCCGTGGTGCCCCCCGGTCGCTGCGCCGAACCCGAAAATTTCGGTCGCCACGAGGCCCCCGGCGGCTCCCGATCTCCTGGGTTCGGACGCCATGGCACCACGACTGCTCGTCCACGCCCGCACCAGCGGCTTGGCGGCTCCGTGGGCGTGCACGCGGCGGCCCGCACGGAGTACGACCGGCCGTACACGGCGAACTGCTGGGCGCGCGGTTCGCCCGGCACCCGCTCCACCAGCCTGGCAAGGCCGTCGTCGAGGACCACCACGGGCCGGGCCCGGTGCGCCGGTCGGCGGCGGCCGCTCAGGGGGCGGCCGGGAGCACCTCCTGCGCGCGCGGCCCGGCCGTACTCGCCCGTTCCACCAGTCGCGTCGACAGCTCGGTACGCGTGCTCTCGGGACGATGCCCGTCCATCATGCGCAGCAGCGACCGCAGGGCCGTCGCGGCCATCTCGGACAGCGGCTGGCGGACGGTGGTCAGGGCGGGGGAGGCCCAGCGGGCCTCGGGCAGGTCGTCGAAGCCGACCACACTCATGTCGTCCGGGACCCCCAACCCCCTTTCGGACAGGGCCTCGTAGACACCCAGTGCCATCCGGTCCGAGCAGACGAAGACGGCGGTCGGCGGCTCGGGCAGGTCGAGGAGTTCCAGCATGCGGCGGTGGGCCACGCTCTCGTCGAAGCCGGCGTGCCGGACGTACTCGGCGCGGTGCCGGACCCCCGCCGACGCGAGCGCCGAGCGGTACCCGGCGACCCGCGCGCTGCTGCACATCGTGCGCCGTGGACCGGCGATGACCGCGATCCTCTCGTGGCCCAAGGACAGCAGGTGCTCCGTGGCCGTCAGACCGCCCTGCCAGTTCGCGGCACCCACCGAGACCACGCCCTCCGGCGGTTCCTGCACCGGGTCGATCATCACGAACGGTATGCGGTGCTGCTCCAGCCACGCGTACTGCGAGTCGCTGAGCTCGGCCAGGTTGAAGAGAACCCCGGAGGAACCGCGGGCGACCAGCTTGTCCAGCCAGCCGCGCTCCGGGCGGCCCACCCGGGAGCGGATCAGGGCCGCCGACACCACGACCTCCAGGCCCGCGTCGTGCGCCGCGTCCTCCACCCCGTGCAGCACCGCGCCCGACCAGGAGCTCTCCAGCGAGTGCACGACCAGATCGACCAGCCGGGGGGCCTTCGCCGCGTCGAAGCGGGGTCTGCGCACGTACCCGAGCCGGTCGAGTGCCTCGGTGACGCGGCGGCGGGTCTCGGGTGCCACGTCCTCGCGGCCGTTGACCACCTTCGACGCGGTCGGCACCGACACCCCCGCCTCGCGCGCCACGACCGCCAGTGTCGGACCGGCAGCCACGCTCGCACTCGCCGTACGGACCATCGGGAACCCACCTCTCCGGCCCGCCCGAGGGCCGTGGAAAGTTTCGACCAGCTCTGCGCACGGCGGACATGGCGGACCGCCGGGCAGAAAGCGCTTCCTACTGTAGGTGCGGCGCAGGACGGGTGGAAGAGAAGTGAATTCACCGCTTCGCTTCGGTCAAAACTTTCGAAACCCCGAACACCTCGCTCAGCAGGGTGTGCAGGTCAGCCGAAACCCGGTGAAGTCCGCCGTGAACGCCGCGTCCACGAGGTCCCGGGCGTGGATCCCCGCCATCGCCCCCGTGAACCGCAGCCGGGAGCCGTGGTCGTCGGACAGCCGGCCGAAATCCAGCACCGGTCCGACCTGTGCGCGCTCCCCGTCGCGTACGTACCAGAAGCGCGCGTCGGCCCCCTCGACCGTCACCCCCAGCGTCACCGGCCCGTCCACGGCCACGTCGACGACAGCGGCCTGCCGCATGCCGTCCTCGTCGCGCTCGACGAGGCTGAGTACCGTACGGCCGGGGGTCCCGTCCCACTGCTGGCCGCGCTGCGGCTCGCCCGCCGGTTCCGCCCATGTCAGGTCCAGGGCGAAATACGCCTCGGGGTTGTACCAGAGCACCAGCCCGGCCGCCTGCGTGAAGGTGACCGGCCGTGCCTCGAGGGTCACTTCGGCCTCCGCGCGGTGCTCGGTGACGCGCTGGGCCAGCAGACCGGCCGCCCACCGGGACTCCGGCCCGTGCCGGCCGCGCAGCCGGATCCAGCCCGGCCGGGTCGTGGTGTCGGCCCAGGACGGGTCCGGCGGCTCGCGCAGGGTGCTCCACGGCCAGGACAGATCCCGCGGCGGTGCGGCCGGGGGCAGCGGGTGCGGCCGCGTCGGTACGTCGACCTCGACCGCGGGGTGCCACCCGCCCTGCCGCAGCCGGGGCCAGCCCTCCGCGTCCCAGGTCACCGCCTGGACCGCGGTCTCCCGGCCGAGCGTGCAGCGGCGGCCCTGCGGGGTGTGCAGCGGACGGGCCGTCAGATGGCTCAGGAGCCACTGCCCCTCCGGCGTCTCGACCAGCTCGCCGTGCCCCGCCTTCTGCAAGGGCACCTCCGGGTCGTCCCGGGTCGTCAGCAGCGGCCGTGCGTCGAGTTCGTACGGACCCGTCAGCTCCTTGCCGCGGGCCACCCGCACCCCGTGCTCCCAGCCCGTGCCGCCCTCCGCCAGCAGCAGGTAGTACCAGCCGTCGCACCGCAGCAGCTTCGGCCCCTCGATCAACCGGTCGTGCCGGAGCAGCAGACGCGTCCCGCCGACGGGCTCCAGCGTCTCCCGGTCCAGCTCCGTCACGACGATCCCCGCGAACCGCTCACCCCCCGGCCGGTGGTCGTTCTGCAGATTCAGCAGCCACAGCCGGCCGTCCTCGTGGAACAGGGCCGGGTCGAAACCGTGGCTCGCGACCCGGCGCGGAGCGCTCCACCCGCCGTCGACGCGGGTGGCCGTCGAGACGTACGTGTCGAGGTCGAAGTACGGGGTGCCGACGGAGCGCACGACGGTGTACGTCACCCAGAACCGTTCCCCGTCCCAGCTCAGCGACGGTGCCCAGACGCCGCCCGAGTCGGGCACACCGGCCAGCGAGTTCCCGGGGACCGCTCCCTGGACGTGTCCCGCGTACTCCCAGTGGGCCAGGTCCCGGGAGCGGTGGATCGGGATGGTCGGAAACCACTCGAAGGAACTGGTCGCCACGTAGTACCAGTCACCGACCCGCACCAGTGACGGGTCGGGGGCGAAGCCGCGGAGGACGGGGTTGCGCAGGACGGTCACGCGAGGGCTCCCGGAGCGTCGGTCACCCTGGAGGCCGCAGGGAGTCAGGATCACCTGCGGCCCCCAGGAGTCGGGGGAAACGGGGAAGGAACATCACTTGAGGGCGCCGAGCGTCACGCCGGAGCGCCAGTAGCGGCGCATCGCGACCATCATGATCGCCATCGGGACGATCGACAGCAGCGCGCCGGTCAGCACCAGTCCGGTGAGGTCGATGCCGGACTCCAGCCGGGTGCCGGTCCAGTTGTAGAGTCCGAGGTTGAGCGTCCAGTTCTCCTTGCCGCGCAGCACGGTCAGCGGCAGGAAGAAGGCGTTCCAGGTGTTCACGAAGGCCAGCAGGAACACCGTCGCACCGCCCGTCGTCATCATCCGCAGCACGATGCTGAAGAAGATCCGCAACTCCCCGGCGCCGTCGATCCGGGCGGCCTCCAGCAGCTCGTAGGGGATCGTCGCCTCGGTGTACACCTTGGCCAGGTACACGCTGAACGGGTTGATCAGACAGGGGATCAGCATCGCCCAGGGCGTGTCCACCATGCCGATCGCGGAGAACAGCAGATACAGCGGCAGCGTCAGCAGGGCGATCGGGATCAGGAACGAGCCCACGACACACGCGAAGATCGCGTTGCGCCCGGGGAAGTCGAAGCGGGCCAGTCCGTAGCCGGTTGCGAGCGCGATCAGCGTGCCCCCGAGCGAACCCACGCCCGCGTACAGGAACGAGTTGGCCGTCCACCGCAGGAAGATCCCGTCCTGGTACGTGAACACCTGTTGCAGGTTGTCCCACAGGTGCCAGCCCGAGAACCACAGGCCGTTGCTCTGGTACAGGGCCGTACGGTCCTTGGTCGCGGCGACGATCAGCCACCACACCGGGAACAGGCTGTAGGCACTGGCCAGCACCAGCCCCACGAGCAGGAAGCGCTGACCACCCCGCCCGCGGGAGGCCGGGTCCGGCCGGGTCAGCCTGCGGACGCTGCGGACTTCGGGCCGCTCGGTCGTCTGCTCGGTCAGCGTCATCAGTCGGCCTCCTTCGAGGTGAGCCGGTAGAAGAGGAAGGAGGCGATGCCCAGGATCAGGGCGAGCAGCACCGACAGGGCGGCGGCGTAGTTGTAGTTGCCCGCGTTGAACGCCTGGTTGTAGATGATCATGATCGGGGTGAAACTGTCGCTGACCGTCTGCGGGGTGATGTTCCGGAACAGCGCCGGCTCGTTGAAGATCTGCAGCATCTGGATGATCGACAACAGGCCCGTCAGGACCAGCGCCCCGCGCACGAACGGGATCTTGATGCTGCGCGCGATCCGCAGCTCCGAGGCGCCGTCCAGCCGGGCCGCCTCGAACAGCTCCCGGGGCACGCCCTGCAGCGCCGAGTAGATGATCACCATGTTGTAGCCGATGCCGTGCCAGGTCAGCAGGTTGCCTATGGCCGGCCACACCATCGACGGCGCGAAGAAGTTCCAGTCGAGGCCGAGTGACGCGCCGATCGCGGTGAGCGGGCCGACGTCCGGGCTGTAGAGGTTGACCCACACGATCGCCGCGACCACGCCGGGAATCATGTACGGCACCAGCAGCACGATCCGGAACCTGCTCGCCGCCCTGGACGTGAGCGCGTCCAGGAACAGCGCCAGCAGCAGGCTGATCACCAGCATGAACGGGATCTGGACACAGGCGAAGAGCACCACCCGCAGGATGGAGTTCATGAACGCCGGGTCCGACAGCCCCTGGGTGTAGTTGTCGAGCCCGACGAACTCCGTCGTCGCACCGCCGAGACCGAGCCCGGACTGCTTCTCCGTGAACAGCGACTCGTAGACGGCATAGCCGATCGGGAGCAGGTACAGAAAGACGAAGCCGAGCTGGAAGGGCACCGTGAACGCGGCACCCTTCCAGCGCATGGAGCGAATCATCGAATGCCTCAGCCCTTGACGCTGATACCGCGGGACTTCAGGTCCTTGACCGTCCACTCCTGCATGTGCGCGAGCAGGTCGGTGACCTTCTCCTGCTTGTTGACGACCTTGGCCCAGCCCGCCTGCATCTCCGTGAACATCGCGGTCCAGTTCGGTCCGAAGGTCCAGTCGGTGGTCACCGTGCCCAGGCTGTCCGTCACGACCTTCTGCGCCGGCTGGTAGTTCTTGCCGAGCAGCTTCTGCGAGATCGACTCACCGACGTAGGAACCGCTGTCCTTCAGCGCCGGCATCACGCCGTTGCCGGTCTCCGGGCTCGCCATCGTCTTGACCGCGTCCTGGTTGGTGGACATCCACAGGGCCGCCTGAGCGGCCTGCTTCTGGTTCGCGCACTGCTTCGTCACCAGCGTCACGCCGCCGGTCAGGTTCGTACCGGCCGGCGTCTTCGCCGCCTCACCCTCGTATGCCGGCCAGGGCGCGAGCGCCCAGTCGCCGAAGGACTTGGTGAAGTTCTGCACCATGCCGGCCATCTGCCAGGTGGAGATCTGCCGGGTCGCGGTGGCACCGCTGTCGTAGCTGCGCTGCACGGCCGCGTAGTCGGCGAAGGACAGCTTGGCGTTCAGGTCGTTGTCGATGATCTCCTGGATCACCTTCGCGGCCTTCAGGGTGCCCTCGTCCTGGAAGTTCACCTTCCAGGCGTTGCCGTCAACCGCGTACCAGTGGGCCCCGGCCTGCATCGCGAGCACCTCCAGGGTGCTCGGGTCCTCACCGGCGTAGTTGGTGATCTTGATGTTGTGCTTCTTCAGGACCTTGCCCGCGGCGATGAAGTCGTCCCAGGTCGCCGGGGGCTTCAGGCCGTACTTCTGGAAGATGTCAGTGCGGTAGATCGTGAACTGGGGCGCCGAGCTGGTGGGCACGCCGTAGAGCTTGCCCTGCACCTGTGCGCTCGCCCAGGCGCCTGTGTTGAACCGGCCCTCCTCGCCCTCGACGTACTGCGTGATGTCGGCGAGTGCGCCCTGCGACACCCAGCTCGTGACGTACTCGGCGGTGTTCTGCACCAGGCAGGGGGCGTTCTCGGCCTTGACCGCGTTGGTCAGCTGCTTCTGCATGGTCAGCTGGTCGGTGACCTTCGTGTACTTCAGCTGGATGTCCTTGTGCGAGGCGTTGAAGGCCTTGACGACCGCCTCCTGGCCGTTGGCCCAGCCCCAGAAGGGGAGCGTGACCGGGCCGGACTTCGATGCGGCGTCGTCGCCCGAGGCGGATCCGCCGCAGGCGGAGAGCAGGCCTGTCAGCGCGATACCCGCGACAGCGGCGGAGGCGAACCTTCTCCGGGGGCTGGTGAAGTTCATCTGACCGTGATCCTTCGGAATAGGGCGTTCTCAGAACGAGAGGACGGCGGCGGCTCGGGGTGCCGGCCAGGAACGGCGGCCGGAAAACGTCGGCTCGCGGTTGCGGGGGGTTCGGCCAAGCGGAAGCTGTAGTAAGCGGTTGCTGGGACCGTAGGCGGATGTGTCCGCGCATAGCAAGAGGTGCGCGGAAATTTGTTACGGCGGATGGTCGAGCGGGTTGCCGCTGCGCACGCCGGAGCGGCTTCCGTCCTGCGGCGCATAAGGGCAGTTCAGAGGGTTTTCGGATGCGCCGCGCGCAGATTCGGTGGACGTGGCGACGCGCCTCGGAGCGCACTGCGGCGGATCAGGAAACCGGTTACGTAACGTTCTCTAGCGTCTTGGTTGATCGTCCTCGGGCTGGGGGCCACTGCCCCCGTAGTGCGAGCTATCCGCGAGGGGCGGGCGGCTGGACCGAGTTGCGGACCACGACATGGGTGCCCAGCACCAGATGGTCGCCCTCGGCGCTCCTGCGGCGGCCTCCGCCGCCCTCGCGCCGGTCGGCCACCGCCCGCAGCGCGACCCGGCCCATCTCCTCGTACGGCACGTGCACAGTGGTCAGTTGGGGCGTGAGCTGCGAGGCCAGCGGGATGTCGTCGTAGCCGACGATCGAGACGTCCTCGGGGACGCGCAGGCCCGCCGCGCGCAGCGCCTGCATGGCACCCGCGGCGACCACGTCCGTCCCGGCCAGCACCGCGGTGAAGTCCGGCGACTCGTGCAGCGCCGTCTCGACGGCCTCGTACCCGTGCTCGTAGTCGTATTGGCCGTGCCGCACCAGCCCCGGGTCGAACGGCACCCCGTAGGCCTCGAAGGCCCGCTGGGCGCCCCGCAAGCGGCCCTGGGCGGTCGTCAATTCGGCGTGCCCGGGCAGGACGAGGACGCGGCGGTGGCCGGCCGAGAGCAGGTGGCTGGCCATCGCGTAGGCGCCGCCCTCGTTGTCGTAGTCGACGGTCGTCGCCGGAACGTCGCCCTCCAGCGGGGGCCGGCCCACCAGGACCAGATGCGAGCCTGCCGCGTCCAGGGAGCGGGCGAAGCGGGCCATGCGCAGCTGGTACTCGTCGTAGTCGTAGGCACCGCCGAGCAGGATCACGGCGGCGACGCCCTGCTGGCGCATGAGGTTCACCAGCGCGAGCTCCCGCTCCGGGTCGTCGCCGGTCGTGCCGACGAGAGAGAGCCAGCCGCGCAGGGTGGCGGCGCCCTCGACGCCCTTCGCCACGTGGGCGAACGCGGCACCGGTGATGTTGTTGATGAGGATCGCCACCGTCGGTGTGCCGCCGCCGGCCAGCGAGCGGGCGTGGGCGTTGGTGACGTAGTCCAGGTCCCGGACCACCTTCATCACCCGGCGGCGCAGCTCCTCCGACACCGGGTAGTTGCCGGACAACACCCGGGAGACGCTGGCCACGGAGACGCCCGCGCGCTCCGCGACATCACGGATGGTCGCCCGGCCGGCGTCACTCGTCGTCGCCTTGCGCTGACTCACCCTTGCGGCTCCTTCGCGGTAGTGACCCGGTCCGTTGCGGTCCGGTTGTGCGGTGCGGTTGTTGCGGTCCGGTTGTGGTCGGCCAGACTTCTCGTGGCCGGTGGCCGGTGGCCGGTGGCCGGTGGCCGGTGGCCGGTGGCCGGGGCAGGCGCCCCGGGTCCCCGGGCGCCCGGCCGTGGTGCGCCGGCCACCCCTGCGGCGGCGCGGCCGTGGTGCCTCGGTCCGGCCGGGAATGCGGCACGCCGGGACATGACGCGCCGGTGCGCGCCCATGCCCGACCGGACACTCCCGCTCCGCCGCCCCGCCGCGCCGCCCCATCGACTTCCGAGGCGTTGCCTTGTCGCCTCACCGAGCCGTCGCCCCACCGAGCCGGTCGGACTGATCGAGCCAGTCGAGCCGATCGAGCCGATCGAGCCGATCGAGTCAGTCGAGCCGGTCGAGCCAATCGAGCGATCGACCCCACCGCACCGGCCGCCGAAGCCACCGGTGCGGAAACCGTATCCCATCGTTACCCCAGGCTGGAGGGGCTGTGGACAACCGGTGTCACGGCCCGCCGCGGTGAAGTCACGCCACCCGCGCCAGATCCGCGTGCCGCACCTCGTGGAGCGGCGGTACGCCGGCCGCCAGGCGCTCCAGGTCCTCGACGACGATGCGGCCGAGCCGCTCCAGTTCGTTGCCGAGGGAGCCGGCGATGTGCGGGGTGAGGAACACGTTGGGCAGGTGGTACAGCGGCGATCCCGCGGGCAGCGGCTCCGGGTCGGTGACGTCCAGCACCGCGTTCAGCCGGCCGGAGACCAGCTCGTCGGTGAGCGCCTCGTGGTCGACCAGCGCACCGCGGGCCGTGTTGATGAGCACGCCCCCGTCCCGCACCAGGGCGAGCCGGTCGCGGTCGAGCATGTGATGGGTCGCGGGGATGTCGGGGGCGTGCAGGCTCACGATGTCGCTGTGCCGGAGCAGGTCCTCCAGGGACAGCGGCTCGGCACCGAGGGCGGCGGCCTCGGCGGGGCTCACGTACGGGTCGTGCAGCAGGACGGTGAGGTCGAAGGGCCGCAGCAGTTCCAGCAGGCGGCGGCCCACGCGCGAGGCGCCGATGACGCCGACGCGACGGCCGAGGTTGCCGGTCGCCGCGGTCTCGGCGGGGCCCGGGTAGGCATGGTTCCGGCGGAAGCGCTCGCGGTGGTCGAAGGCGTCCTTGCCCAGCAGCAGGATCATCGCGAGCGTGTACTCCGCGACCGGCACGGCGTTGCCCGTCACCGCGCTGGACACCTTGATCCCGCGCTCCCACAGGGCCTCGCCGACCAGGGAACGGACGGAGCCCGCCGCGTGCAGTACGGCGCCGAGCTCCGGGGCCGCCGTGAGGACCTCGGCGTCCAGACGCGGGCAGCCCCAGCCGGTGATCAGCACCTCGGCGGAGGCCAGGGCGGCGGCACCGGCCGGATCGGCGAAGTCGCGCACCACCAACCCGGGATCGATGTCGGCCGTGCGCCTCAGCCGCTCCATCAGCGGCGGAGGGAAGAGCAGCGGGAGGTGTACCGGGTCCATCGCGAACACGGCCCGCGGCAGCTGAGGGCTGGGCATGACTCTCCTGGAGCAGGGGGATAGAAACAGTTTCAGAAAGCGTCTTCTACCGTAGGTCTGTCGGGAAGCGATGGTCAATCGCCCGGCTGAGGCGAACTTTGGGGGAGTCGATGCAGGTCCACCCCGGCGCCGAAACCCTGCACCGTCACAGTTTCCGGAAATCGATTACTGCGTTTTCGGTGTCGAGCAGTCAGTCCCGGGAGGCCCGCCTTCGGTGTGATGCCGCGCTGAGGTGGCCTGTAGCAACCGGTTCCCGACCATTCCTGCCCCAAAGTCTTTTCGAAAATCGGCCCAGGCACTTGACGCCTCCTCCTGGCCGGAAGAAGCTCTGCCCCACGCACAACAACCGGTTGCCGAGCAGTTGCCACGCAGTTGCCCAGCAATCTTCTCCGGCCGGTGTTCCGTCATCCGGCCGGTATCACGAACAGCAAGAGCAGGAGGTGGTGCGTTCATGCACCCACGTGCCGGTGCATCCCTGAGCCGCCGCCGATTCCTCGCCCTCTCGGCCGCCGGCGCCGCGACCGGCACGGCGTCGCTGAGCGGCTGCGCGATGCAGGTTTCCAGCGGTGTCGGCGGCGGCGGCGAGACCGTAACGATGATGGCCAAGCCCGACGACATCTCCCCGGAGCTGATCCGGCAGGCCCGGAAGGACATCGGGGTCAAGATCGTCACGGTGCGGTACGACATCACCAAGCTCATCGGCATGATGACCAACGGCGCGCCGCCCGACCTGGTGCGCGGCGTCGGCGCCACGGACGCCCCCTACTTCGCGGCCCGCGACGTGATGGAGGACCTGGACCCGTACTTCGCCCGGAGCACAGTCCTCAAGTCCGGCGACCTCGACCCGGTCAACGACCTGTGGCGCTACGACGGCCGGACCCAGGGCAGGGGCCCCCGCTACGGCATGGCGAAGGACTTCTCCCAGGACTCCATGTTCTGGTACAACACCGCCCTCTTCGACAAGGCGGGCGTCGGCCACCCGCCGGAGACCGAGCCGGTCACTTACGAGGAGTGGCTGGAGAACGCCAAGCGGCTCACCCGGCGCCGCAACGGCCAGACGATCGTCTTCGGCGGCAGCTACAACGGCGTGCTGACACCCAACCTCCTCGCGAGCCTGACGGCGGCGGCGGGCGGGAACCTGTTCAGCGACGACTTCTCCCGCGTCGACTTCACGACCCCCGAGGCCCGCAAGGCGCTGAACTGGTACATCGAGTACGGCCGGGCCAAGGTCGGCCCCAGCATCGTCCAGCCGGACCCCAACACCTGGGACGGGCCCACCTTCCAGGCGAACCGCATGGCCATGTCGAATTCCGGCTACTGGCTCGGCGGCCTGATCAACTCGGACAAGAAGCTGGCACCGCTCTCCCGCCTCGCCCCCGCCCCGGTGTTCGAGGGCGGTCAGCGGGTCAGCCCCTGCCAGGCGGGCACCGGCCTGTGGATGCCGAAGAAGGCGAAGAACAAGGACGCGGCCTGGCGGGTCTTCGAGTGGTTCTTCGGTGAGGGGCCGGCCCGGGCCCGCGCCTCCGGCGGCTGGGGCATCCCCACGCTGAAGTCCCTGCGCCCGCTGATGCCCGCCCAGGAGGACTACCAGAAGCGGGTGCTGAAGGTGCAGAACGCCGAGCTGAAGCACTTCTCGGTGATCGCCTTCACGCCCTACGCCTCGGTGGACTCGCTCTACGCCCTCTTCAACCAGGAGGCGCCGGCCGCGATGAAGGGTCACCTGTCCGTCGACGCCCTCGCGGGCCGCCTGAACTCCGTCATGAACGAGCAGCTGAAGCGCGGTAAGGAGCAGGTGGGATGACGGTCGAGCAGATATCCGTCACCGGAAGGTCCGGCCCCCCGGCGGCGAGCACCGCCCGCCCGGCCCCGGCCGAGCGGCCCAAGATTTCCATGACCGGCCGCAGGCACCGCGCTTTCTACCTGTTCACCGCGCCCTGGATCATCGGTTTCCTGCTGCTGACCATCGTGCCGATGGCGTACGCGCTGTGGCTGAGCTTCACCACGTACGACGGCATCTCGCCGCACTGGCGGTACGTCGGACTCGGCAACTACACGGAGCTGTTCTCCGATCCGCAGACGTGGAACTCCCTGGGCCGCACCGGCCTGTTCGCGCTCACGTCGGTACCGCTTTCGATCATCGCGGGGCTCGGGCTGGCCGTCCTGGTCAACCGGCCCATCAAGGCGCGCGGGCTGTTCCGCACCCTGCTCTACCTGCCGGCCGTGGTGCCCCCGGTCGGTGTCGGCCTCACCTTCAAGGCGCTCTTCGACCAGAACTCAGGTGCCGCCAACGGCGTCGTCACCCTGTTCGGCCTCGACGCGCTGGGCTGGCTCGCCGACCCCTACGCCCGCTACGTGCTGCTGATGAGCGTGCTGTGGGCGGCCGGAAACGTCATGATCATCTCGCTGGCGGGGCTCCAGGACGTACCCCGGGAACTCCACGAGGCCGCCCGGATCGACGGGGCGAGTGCCTGGCGGACCTTCCGCAGCATCACCGTGCCGCTGCTGTCGCCGGTGCTGCTCTTCCAGACCGTGACCGGCGTGATCGCCTCCGTGCAGACCATCATGCCGCTGCTGCTGTCGCCGGACGGCACCACGGCCGGCGTCACCGCCCTGCCGCAGTCCAACTACCTCTACATGATGCACGTCTTCTCGCAGTACTTCGCGCTCGGCCGCTACGGCTACGCCTCCGCACTGCTGTGGGTGCTCTTCGTCCTGATCCTGATCGTGACCGGACTCATCTTCAAGTTCACGTCCGGCGTGGTGTTCTACAACGTCGACCCGGAGGCGAAGAAGTGACCGCCACCAGCCTGCCCCCGAACTCGGCGCCCCCGGTGCGGGTACGCGTCAACCGCCTCGTCCTCTACACGGTCCTCGTCGCCCTCACCGGGCTGTTCATCGGCCCCTTCGGCTGGCTGATCCTCTCCGGCCTGAAGACCCCGGCCGAACTGGCCGCCTCGCCCGTGCACTGGCTGCCCACCGACTTCCAGTGGCACAACTTCGCCGACGCCTTCAACCTGATCGACTTCCTCGGCTACGCCCGCAACTCCCTGATCATCGCCCTGATCTACGCCGTGCTCGTCACGCTCAGCTCGGCCTGGGTCGGTTTCGGCTTCGCCCGCCTGGAAGCCCCCGGCAAGAAGACGCTGTTCGGCATCCTCATCGGCTCGATGATGCTGCCGCAGATGATCACACTGCTGCCGACCTACCTGATCTTCGCCAAGCTCGGCATGGTCGACACGTACTGGCCGTGGGTGTTCTGGGGACTGGCGGCCGCCCCCTATCTGGTCTTCCTCTTCCGGCAGTTCTTCGCCGGGCTGCCCCGTGAGCTGGAGGAGGCCGCGATCGTCGACGGCTGCGGCTACGGCACGATCTTCTGGCGGATCTTCCTGCCGCAGTCCTGGCCGGTGCTGTCCGCGAGCTTCGTGATCGCCTTCACCTGGTCCTGGGGCGACTACATCGCTCCGCAACTGCTGCTGTCCACCGACAAGTCGACGCTGGCCGTCGCCGTCATGAGCACCTACGTGACGTCGGCCGGAACACCCGTCGCCAATCTCCAGGCCGCGGCCTCCGTGATGTACGTCGTCCCGATCCTGCTGATCTTCCTGATCGCTCAACGCGGTTTCGTCGCCGGGATGTCGACGACCGGCCTGAAGTAACACCTCTTACCGAACCTCTTCGCAAGGAGTTGCGCATGAACAGCCCCCTGTCTCGCCGAACCACCCTCCAGGCCGCCGGTGTCATCGCTGCCGCCGGCTTGGCCGGCAGCCTCGTGGGAACCACGCAGGCCGCCGCGGCGGATGACGCCGGCACCACCGGCGACAGCGTGGTCATCCACCCGCCCCTTCCGAAGGTGCCTGTCAACAACTCCTTCACCGTCAAGGTCCGGCCTGCCGGAGGCACTTGGCAGAAGCTCGGCGTCTACCTCGCCAAGCTCGCACAGATCGACCCGAACACCGGCAGCAACAGACCCCAGAACTCCTCCTGGGCCGCCTTCGACTTCTCCGGCACCGTCGAGGTCGAGGTCACGTACAACCCGGGCGGCGGCGAGAAGGTCCGCATCCGCCCGGACTCGTACGGCATCAAGCCCGAGGTACTCGGCAGCACCGCGCGCTTCACCCTGGACCGGCCCCGCAACGTCGTCGTCCAGGTCGACGACAAGATCTTCGACTGCCTGCACCTGTTCGCGAACCCGCTCGAGAAGGACGTGCCCGCCGAGGGCGACAAGAAGGTCATGTACTTCGGGCCCGGTTTCCACACTCCCACCGACAAGATTTTGAAGGTGCCCAGCAACACCACTGTCTACCTGGCCCCCGGTGCGGTCCTCAACGCACACGTGAACATCGAGGGGGCGGAGAACTCCCGGGTGATCGGCCGCGGCGTGCTCTACGACTCCCCCGTCGGCGCGATGTTCATCCGCAAGTGCGAGAACATCACGATCGACGGCATCACGATCCTCAACCCCCGGTACGAGAACGTCAGGGTCGCCGAGTCCCAGAACATCACCATCAAGAACCTGCGCGCCTTCAGCCACCAGGGCTGGGGCGACGGCATCCAGCTCTACTGCTCCGAGAACATAACGGTCGACGGCTGCTTCCTGCGCACCTCCGACGACTGCGTCGCCCTCTACACCCACCGCTGGGACTTCTACGGCGACACCCGCAACATCACCGTCAAGAACTGCTCCCTCTGGGCCGACGTCGCCCACCCGATCAACATCGGCGTGCACGGCAATTCCGAGAACCCCGAGGTGCTGGAAAACCTGCGCTACGAGAACATCGACATCCTCGACCACCGCGAGCCGCAGGTGACCTACCAGGGCGCCATCGCCTTCATGGTCGGTGACAGCAACACCGTCCGGGACGTCAGGTTCGACGACATCCGCGTGGAGGACTTCCGCTGGGGCCAGCTCATCCACCTGCGGGTCGAGTACAACCCGAAGTACAACACGTCGGCCGGCCGCGCCATCGAGTCCGTCTACATCAAGGATCTCAGCTACAACGGCAAGAACGCCGACCTCTCGATCATCGCCGGCCTCGACGCGGAGCACGCGATCAAGGACGTCACCTTCGAGAACCTCCGCGTCAACGGCAGGGTGATCGCCGACAGCGGGGGCAAGCCGGCGTGGTACCTGGCCTCGGACGGCGTGCCCATGTTCGTCAACGAGCACGTGACGAACCTGAAGTTCCTCACCACCGCCGAGGCCGAGGCAGCCGCGTCATGATCACTTCTGCTCCGAGCCGCCGGAACTTCCTCGGCGGCACGGCGGCCCTGCTGCTGGTGGCGGGCGCGAGCGGACTGCTCGCGCCCGGCACCGCCCGGGCCGCCGCCCAGGACGGCACCACCGGGCTCCGCGCCTTCACGCACCCGGGGCTGCTGCACAGCGCCGACGACCTGGCCCGTATGAAGGCCGCCGTCGCCGCCGAGGAATCCCCGATCCACGACGGCTACCTGGCGCTCGCGGCCCACGCGCGCTCGAAGGCCACGTACACCATCCAGAACACCGGCCAGATCACCTCCTGGGGCCGCGGCCCCACCAACTTCCAGAACCAGGCCGTGGCCGACTCGGCAGCCGCCTACCAGACCGCGCTGATGTGGTGCGTCACGGGCGAGCGTGCCTACGCCGACAAGTCCCGCGACATCCTCAACGCCTGGTCGGCGTCCCTGACGGCCGTCACCGGCGCCGACGGCCCGCTCGGCGCCGGGCTCCAGGTCTTCAAGTTCGTCAACGCCGCCGAGCTGCTCCGGCACAGCGGCTACGACGGCTGGGCGAAGGAGGACATCGCGCGCTGCGAGGAGTCCTTCCTGCGCGTCTGGTATCCGGCGATCTCCGGCTACATGCTCTACGCCAACGGCAACTGGGACCTGACGTCCGTCCAGTCGATCCTGGCCATCGGCGTGTTCTGCGAGGAGCCCACCCTCTTCGAGGACGCGCTGCGCTTCGCCGCCGCCGGCGCGGGCAACGGCAGTGTCGCGCACCGCATCGTCACCGACGCGGGACAGGGCCAGGAGTCCGGCCGCGACCAGGGCCACGAGCAGCTCGCGGTCGGCCTGCTAGCGGACGCCGCGCAGGTCGCCTGGAACCAGGGCGTCGACCTGTACGCCTTCGACGACAACCGGCTGCTGCGGAACACCGAGTACGCCGCCCGCTACAACCTCGGCGGCGACGTGCCCTTCGTCCCCGACCTGGACCGCACCGGCAAGTACGTCAAGACCACCGTCTCCGACAAGGTTCGCGGCAACCTGCCCCCCATCTACGAGATGGCCTACGCGCACTACGCCGGAGTCCGGGGCCTCGACACCCCCTACACCAAGGCGGCCGTCTTCCGCGGCACGGGCGGTGCCCGGGTCGTCGAGGGCAGCAACGACGACCTGCCGAGCTGGGGCACCCTCACCTTCGCGGGGACGAAAGCCCCGTCTCATGACAAACCCACGGCTCCGGCGGGTGTCACGGCGGTGGGCGGCGACAAGGCCGTCACCGTGACCTGGGTGCCGTCGGCGTGGGCCGAGTCGTACACGGTCCTGCGGGCGACCAGCGCCGACGGACCGTACGAAAAGATCGCGACCGGTCTCGACAAGCCGGCGTACACCGACCGGGACGCCCACCCGGGCAAGCCCTCCTACTACACGGTGACAGCCACCAACTCCCGGGGCACCAGCGCCAGGTCCCCCTGGGCGGCGGCGGTTGCCAAACTGCCCGATCCCTGGAAGACGCGGGACATCGGGAGCGTCAGGATCCCCGGCTCGGCCGTCTTCGACGGTGAGCGGTTCGTGCTGGAGGCGTCCGGCACCGCCGACACCCACCGCCTGGCGTATCTGCCGCTGGGCGGCGACGGCACGATCACCGCGCGGATCGTGTATCCGCTCAGCTCCCAGTACTCAAAGATCGGTGTCACCGTACGGGCGGGCCTGGACGCGGACGCCGCCCACGCCGCCATGCTGATCCAGGGCCTGCCGCTGCACACCTGGAGCGGCGTGTGGTCCGTACGGGCCAAGGCGGGTGCCGGGGTCAAGGGCACCGGCAGCACACCCGTGCCGCCGTCCCAGCAGGAGGCGATCACCACGAGCGCCGGCTTCCCGATCTCCTCCCTCGGCACGCTGCCCGAGTCGGCGACCCCGATCGAGGCCCCGTACGTCGAGGGCGCGGGCGACGGCTACCGGATGCGCATGCCGTACTGGGTCCGCGTGACCCGCCGGGGCGACCGCTGCACCGGCGCCATCTCCCCGGACGGCATCCGCTGGACCGAAGTCGGCTCCAGTGACGTCAAGTTGGGCCGCACCGCCTACGTCGGTCTCACCCTCACGTCCTGCCTCGGCGTCGACGAGGAGTACGCCGAGACCGGCTCCGGAGCCTTCGACAACGTCAGCGTCGTCTCCCGTACCGCCGGGGAGGTCTGGTCCGTGCCCCGCCCGGCCACCGCCGCCGGTGACCTGCGGGCCGTCGCGGGCGCCGACGCGGTCGAGCTGGCCTGGACCGATCCGGACCTCTCGGCCCGCTACAAGGTGCTGCGCGCCGCAGCGGCCGACGGCCCCTTCGAGACGATCGCCACCGGCATCGGCGCGGTCGGCTTCGGCACCCGCGTCCGGTACGCCGACGCCACCGGCACCCCCGGTACGACGTACCACTACGCCGTCGCCAAGACCAACTGCGCCGGACGCGGTCCCCTGTCGGAGTCCGCCGCGTCGGCGATGCCGACCCCGGCCAAGCCGCAACTCATCTCCGGCGCCACGGCGTTCGCCAACAAGGGCGCGCCCTTCAGGCACCTCCTGCGCGCCTCGCACGAACCGATCCGGTTCACCGCGGACGGACTGCCCGACGGCCTGCGCGTCGACAAGCGCACCGGCCTGATCTCCGGAACACCCACGCAGACGGGCGAGTTCAAGGTCAGCACCAGCGCGGGCAACGCCGCCGGGGACGCCACCGGCACCCTCACCCTCACGGTCGGCACCCCGCCGCCCGCGCCCTGGACCTACGGTGACCTCGGCGACGTCATCCTCGACGAGTGCGCCTACGGCACCCTCGGCGTGGTCGCCGTCCCGACCCCCGGCAGCACCGCCCACCACGACGGGACCTTCGTGGTGCGGGGCGCGGGGACCGACCTCACCGTCAACAACCAGGGCATGACCGGCCAGTTCGTACGACGGCCCGTCACCGGCGACTGCGAGGTCACCGCTCGCCTGCTCTCCCGCGCCGGAGCCACCGGTGACCGGGTCGGCCTGCTCATGGCCAAGTCCCTGTCGCCGTTCGACCAGGCGGCCGGGACGATCGTCACCGGCGGCACGAGTGCCCAGCTGATGCTGCGCACGACCGTTGCCGCCCGGTCCACCTTCACGGGCAACGCGGCGGTCTCCGCCCCCTGCCTGCTGCGGCTGAAGCGCACCGGGACGCACTTCACCGCATCCGCATCGACCGACGACGGCGCCACCTGGACCCCCCTCGCCGAGGGAGACATCCCCGGCTTCGGTGACGCCCCCTACTACGTGGGCCTCGTGGTCTGCTCCCGCAGCCCCCTGACCCGCAGCACCACCGAGTTCGACGAGGTGAGCATTACCCCCATGTAGTACTCCACGGATCGGAGAACCCCACATGAGCCGCACGTCCCCCCACACGCACCACGAGAGCGGCGCAGTGAGCCGCCGCGGTCTGCTCAAGACCGCCGGCGGCCTCACCGCAGCCCTCGCCCTCGGCGCCACCGCCACCGCCACCACGGCGACCGCGGCCCCGGCGACCTTCACCCACCCCGGCATGCTGCACAACTGGGGCGACATCAACCGGGCCAAGGTCAGGGTCGCCGCGGGAGACGACCCCTGGCTGTCGGGCTGGACCAAGCTGAGGGAGAACCCCCACTCGCAGTCCACCTGGACCGCCAGGCCGCAGTCCATCGTCTACCGGGGATCGGGCACTCCGGAGAACTACTCGCTCCTCTACAACGACATCGCCGCCGCCTACCAGAACGCGCTGCGCTGGCAGATCGCCGGCACCGCCGCGAACGGCGACTGCGCCGTGCGCATCCTCAACGCCTGGGCGAACACGCTCACGTCCGTCCAGGGCAACGCCGACCGGTACCTGGCCGCGGGGATCTACGGCTGGCAGCTCGCCAACGCCGCCGAACTCATGCGCGGCTACGCCGGGTTCGACCTGAACAAGTTCAAGCAGATGATGCTGAACGTGTTCTACCCGCTGAACAACAGCTTCCTGATCAACCACAACGACGCCTGCATCACCAACTACTGGGCGAACTGGGACCTGTGCAACATGGCCTCGATCATGGCCATCGGGATCCTGTGCGACGACGGCGCCAAGTACGACCAGGCCGTGAACTACTTCAAGAACGGCGGCGGCAACGGCCAGATCCGGCGCGCGGTGCCGTTCCTGTACCCGGGCGTCGAGGGCTACGACCTCGGCCAGTGGCAGGAGTCCGGCCGCGACCAGGGCCACACCATGATGGGCATGGGCCAGATGGGCGCGATCTGCGAGATGGCCTGGAACCAGGGAGAGGACCTCTACTCGTACGACGGCCGCCGCTTCATGAAGGCCGCCCAGTACGTCGCCAAGTACAACCTGAACATGAACGTGCCCTTCACCACCTACACCTGGGGCAGCGGCCAGAACTGCTCCCAGCAGTCACACACCGCGATCAGCTCCATCTCCCGCGCCCAGCCCCGCCCGGTGTGGGCCATGCTCCACTACCACTACGGGCGGCGCCTGCTCCTCGACGACAAGTACATCTCCCAGATGTGCTTCTCCCTCGACGCCGAGGGAGGAGGAGGCGACTACGGCACCACCAGCGGCGGCTTCGACCAGCTCGGATTCGGCACGCTGATGTACGCGAAGTAACCCGAACAGCCCTCCCACCCGCTCGTGCACCGGAATACCGGGCCACAATGAGTTGCTCTGATCTTCACGGTGCACGAGCGCGGTGAGGGGGCTGGTGGACGTATGACGGCTGACCGGACGGACCCCGTGGTGAGGACGCCCTTCGGTGCCCTGCGGGGCCGGTACGAGCGCGGTGTCGCGGTCTTCCGCGGCATCCCGTACGCCGCCCCTCCCTTC
>NZ_POUC01000159.1 GCF_002891435.1 Streptomyces cahuitamycinicus | reverse complement strand
GGTGGGGGCCATGGCCTCGGCGGCCTTCACGGCCTTGGCCAGGGACGCCAGGCCCTCGGCGTCGGTGCTCCGGCGGATGTGCGTGAACTCGTAGCGCTCCTCCGCCCGGGCGTGCTCCTGCACGTCCATGCGCAGCCTCATCAGCTGGGGCATGAACTTCGGGTCGTCCGTGTCCAGTTCGTCCAGGGCGGCCAGGGTCTCCTTGGCCGCCCGTTCCTCGGCGAGCCGGTCCTCCACGACCTGCTCGCCACCGGGCAGGCCCCGTCGGGCGAAGGGGTGCACGACCTCCTCCTCCGCGGTCTCGTGCACGGCCAGCAGTCGCACCAGGCGCCGGAAGGCCTCGCGGCGTTCCTCACCCCGGCTCTGCTCGACCTCGTCGAAGAGGTTGCGGATGTCGCCGTGCTGGCGCATGAGCAGCGCGACCACGTCGGTGTCCGGGGCCCGGTCGTCACCGGCCTGGGTAGTGTGCTTCTCGGGCATGGCCGGTCGCCTCACTTCTCGCGCATCGCGGGGTCGGGGTGCTCGCCCTCGGACTGCACGCGGTACTCGCGGCCGAACATCTCGTCGTGCTGGACCATGACCCGCTCGCTCGGCGGCTCCTCACCGCCGTGGATCTGCTCCTGCATCTTCTCGAACCGCTCGTGTGCCTCGCGCACGTATCCGGCGCCGAGGGTGGTCAGGTCCATCTGGGTGTCCAGGAGTTCACGCACGTACTGCTTGTTCTGCTCGAAGGTGAGCACGTTCGGCAGCTCCGGCGCGAGCACCTCCTGCGGCTCCCGGCCGTCGTGGCGGCGCATCAGGTCGCAGGCCGTGTGCAGGTGTTCCAGCTCCATGTTCAGGTGCAGCTCCCAGATGGCCTTGACCTTCGGGTCGCTCTCCTGCTGCATGAAGGAGTAGTACAGGTAGCACTCGTTGTACTCGTGGTTGACGAGCTGCTCCCACCAGGTCTCCCCGGGGTCGACGAGCGACTCGTAGTGGGTGACGTGCTCCTCCTCGATCAGCCCGATCTCCTGGTAGAGCTGCCGGGCGATCGGCTCCATGTAAGTGGGGCCGGTGTTCATGTAGAAGTTCATGGTCTGCTGCTCCGCCGCCATGATCGTCAGGGCGTGCAGCTTGGACAACGGGTTCGTCTCGTCCTTGGCGTAGGGGTCGCGGACGTTGTCGACCGGGTCGCGGTGGTGGTACTTCGTCGGGCGGCCGGGCATGACCTCGGTCAGGCCCTCGACGATGGCGTCCGCCTTGCGGTGCTCGATCATCTCGTAGAGGTTGGCGTACCGGTACAGATGGTCGAAGTCCTCCAGCACGCCGAACTGGTAGGCCTGCTTCAGGTACGGGTCCGGCTCCATCCGCGCCACCCACGCCGTCAGGTCCACCGCGACCTGCTCGTAGGCGATCGTCGTCTCCAGCACCGACGACACACCGGGCAGCAGCCAGTTCACCGCCTTCTGCTGCTGGGCCTCGACGTAGCGCGTCCGGGCCAGCTGCCGCTTCACCTCGGGATCGACGGTGTTGCGGGCCAGCTGGTGGCTGAACATGATCGCCTCGACCTCGATGCCGTTCATCGCGATGATGCGGCAGCGGGTGTACGGGTCGCAGCGGTCGGGGTCGATGGGCTCGACGTTCAGCTCGCGCCAGTTGCGGACCTGGCGGTCGAGCGGGATACCTCGCTGTTCCAGTGGGTTGAAGCTCATGAACGGTCTCCTGGGGTGAAGGAAGTCGCGCGCCGACGGAGTGCCCCGCCCGGGCCGGCGCGAACGCGTTCGTCTCCCCCACTGTTTCCGGCGGGTCGGTTTCCGGCCACCGTTCACACCCCAAGCGGGTGCTGACCAGAGGGCCCCTCCGCTCCACCGGCGTCGTGGGAGGCCACGCACACGATGTCGCGCAGACCGAGGCCGGTGCCCTCCGGGTGGGCCGACGGGCAGGCGAGAGGGCTGGCGCAGCGGTTGTCGTGTTTCGCTGCTCACTCACCCGCAGCCCGATGCGCTCCGTTCCGTCCAGCGGCGACACCTGCACGTCGAGGGGACGGTCGCGGGGCGGGTCTGCCGGCACGACGACGTCGGTGAGCAGGGCCCCGACTCCGTGAGGCTTCGAAGAGCCATCGCCGGGTACTTCCACGGCCGAACGTTCCATGGCCGAACGTCCCGCCGACGGAGGAAACGGAGGCATGCAAACTGTGTTGCTGTCCCATTCACTCGATCACGGAGTCCTCGTCATCACGGTCCACCAGGACCCCGGCATCGGCGGGCGTGCCACGCTCCTCATGAGGATCAGCGACCTCGTCCGGGCGTACCGGCCGGAGCCCGTGGTCGTCCTCCTCGACGAGCCGGCCGCCCGGGGCGCGGTGGTCAGCGTGGTCCTCCGCGTCCACCGCCTGTGCAGCCGGCTGGGCACACTGCTGTCGGTGGCCACGCACAGCGCGCCCGTCCGCCGGGCGCTCGAGGCGAACGCCGACACCGCCGGCACGCGACTGGTCGTCCACGCCCGCGCCGACACCGCCGTCGCCGCGGCGTTCGCGGCAGCGGCCTGAGACCGGTTCCGCTGCGTCACGGCATCGTGCTCTGCGCGCTGACCAGCTCGGTGACCGCGCGCAGACCGCCGTGCGCGAGGGCGGCGCGCTGCCGGTCCGCGCCGGTCCCGTCCTGCAGCAGCCGGTGGATCAGGGAGGTGACCTGACGGCTGTCACCGGACGCTTCGAGAGCGGGAGCGACGTGCCGCAGGAACTCGTAGAGCACGTCGCCGGCGCGTTGCGGGGTGCCGTCCGGGGCGATCAGGGTGTCGCCGAGCCCATGGCGGGCGGCGTGCCACATGGCGGCCTGCAGCAGTTCGGGCGCGCAGTCGGGCAGGGGCATGTCGGCGGCCGCTTCCGCCAGTGAGGTCTCCACGAGAGCCCGGATGATCGCGGCGAGCATGACCGCCTCGTCCGCCCGCAGCTGGACGTCCAGGCACCGCACCTCGATGGTGGGGTAGGTCGCCGAGAGCCGGGCCTGCCAGTAGAGCTGACCGGTGTCGGAGATCAGACCGGACTCCTGCAGCCGTTCCACGCGCCGGTCGTAGTCGCCGGCGTCCTGGAAGTGCGGGGGCGTGCCGCTGACCGGCCACCGGCTGAAGATCACCGTGCGCCAGCTCGCGAAGCCGGTGTCGTGGCCGTCCCAGAGCGGGGAGTTCGCGGCCATGGCCGTCAGCGTCGGCAGCCGGAAGCGGACCCGGTTCAGGACCTGCACGCCCGCCTCCCGGTCGGGGACGGCGACGTGCACGTGCGTGCCGTTGACCAGTTGTTCCGCCACCAGTTGCGGCGCCTGGGCGACCATGGCCCGGTAGCGGGCCTGGTCGGTGACGGCGATGGGGCGGCCGTGCCGCAGCGGCGGTGTGCCGCAGACCCCGATCCGGCAGCCGTGCTCCTCCGCGGCCACACCGACGGCGTGCCGCAGCCGCAGCAGGTGGCCGCCGACCTCCTCCAGGGTGTCGCAGACCGGGGTAGCGACCTCGACCTGTGCCTGGAGCAGCTCGTACTGCACCTCCTGGTCGGTCACGAGATGTCCCACGCCCGCGGCGGCGCGCACCTTGTCCGCCTGGGGTACCGGCAGGCCCGTGACCGGGTCGAGCAGCAGGTACTCCTCTTCCACGCCGATCGTCGTCATCGACACCCTCTGTTCCGCCCGGCGCCGGGCCGGATTCCGGCGCGCGGGAGGCGCACCGCACGCGGCCGACCACCTTCCGGGGACCCGCCCGTGGCCTACCGAGTGCCGCACTTGGCCTGGAACAAAACGTGACACAGATGCAGAAAACGCTTACACCGAAAAAGGCCTCCCTTCGGGTGCCGTCCGCCGACCGGGCCGGGTACTCGCGCACCGACCGGTGGCCCGCCGGTCGGCTACCGGCTACCGGCTACCGGCTACCGGCTACCGGCTACCGGCTACCGGCTACCGGCACGGTGCCGGAGCTCGACGCCGGCTTACGGAAGGGAGCGGTCCATGCCCGGGACGATCGAAGAGCAGACGGTGGAGCAACTGGGCGGTCCGAGCAGCGTCCTCGCGCGGCAACGGCGTGATCACGCGGAGATGGACCGGCTGATGGAGAGGTATCGGGCCCTTGCGGAGGGCGAGGAGCGCGAACGGGTCCTCAAGGAGGTCGTCCAGCTCGTCTTCAGCCACGCCTTCGCGGAGGAGACCGTCCTGTGGCCGGCCGTGCGGCGCTCGGTGACGCACGGCGAGGAACTGACCTCGCGGGTCGAGGAGGAGCATCAGCAGATCAACGATCTCGTCGCCGGCATCGAGCGCCTGAGTCCCGGCGCCCCGGAGCGCGAGGAGACGGTGGAGCGCGTCTTCGCCCTGATCCGCCAGGACATCCGAGACGAGGAGGACTTGGTCCTGCCCCGGCTGCAAGAGGCTCTGGACGCCGCTCAGTTGCGCCGGATCGGCACCGCGTGGGAGTCGGTACGCAGAACCGCGCCCACGCACCCCCACCCGATCGTCCCGCGGCGCCCACCCGGTAACGCGCTGCTGGGTGTGCCGCTCAGTCTCTACGACCGGATACGCGACGGGCTCGGGCCGGTCCTCCCCTCGGCCGTGATGAAGAGGCTTCTCACCGGACTCACTGGTCTCCTCGTTTCCGCCGCGGTCGCCGCGATCGTGCGCAAACGGCGTTGACCCACCGCTCGCTCGGACCCCACCGCCCGGTCGAATGGATCACTCCGCCATTCGGCCGAAGGACACTCGACGACAGGCAAGGGTGACGAACCGGAAGCAATAGGTTCCTCCGGGGCGGATCACCGCCCGTGCACCGTTGCTGGCGATCGAGGACTGATGGCGACACATACTGAACCGGTTGCGCCCGTACCCGCGGTGGAGCGCCGCGGCCGAGGGAAGGTGGTCGTCTCCTGGCTGACGACCACCGATCACAAGAAGATCGGGCACCTGTATCTGATCACGTCGTTCGGTTTCTTCCTGGTCGCCGGGGCGCTGGCGATGCTCATCCGGGCCGAACTGGCCCGTCCGGGACTGCAGATCGTCTCCAGCGAGCAGTACAACCAGGCGTTCACCATGCACGGCACGATCATGCTGCTGCTGTTCGCGACGCCCACCTTCGCGGGCTTCGCCAACGCGGTCATGCCGCTGCAGATCGGCTCGCCCGACGTGGCCTTCCCGCGGCTGAACATGCTGTCGTACTGGCTGTTCCTCTTCGGCGGCCTGATCGTGCTCGGCAGCTTCCTCACTCCGCAGGGCGCCGCCGACTTCGGCTGGACCGCGTACACCCCCCTCAGCGGCGGGGAGCGCACCCCTCACATCGGCGGCGACCTGTGGATCATGGGGCTGGCGCTGTCCGGCTTCGGCACCATTCTCGGCTCGGTCAACTTCATCACCACCATCATCTGCATGCGCGCCCCGGGCATGACCATGTTCCGGATGCCGATCTTCACCTGGAACGTGCTGCTCACCTCGGTGCTGGTGCTGCTGGCCTTCCCTGTCCTGGCCGCCGCGCTGCTCGTGCTGGAGGCGGACCGGCGCTTCGGGGCCCAGGTGTTCAACGCCGAGAACGGGGGCGCGGTCCTGTGGCAGCACCTGTTCTGGTTCTTCGGCCATCCCGAGGTGTACATCCTGGCGCTGCCGTTCTTCGGGGTGATCACCGAGATCATCCCCGTGTTCGCCCGTAAGCCGATCTTCGGTTACACCGGTCTGGTCGGCGCCACCGTCTCCATCGCCGGGCTGTCGGTGACGGTGTGGGCTCACCACATGTTCGCCACCGGCGCGGTACTGCTGCCGTTCTTCTCCTTCATGACGTATCTGATCGCCGTGCCGACGGGTGTGAAGTTCTTCAACTGGATCGGCACCATGTGGCGGGGCTCGCTGTCGTTCGAACCACCCATGCTCTGGGCGCTCGGCTTCCTGGTCACCTTCCTCTTCGGGGGCCTGACCGGTGTCATCCTGGGCTCCCCGCCGCTCGACTGGCACGTCACCGACAGCTATTTCGTGATCGCCCACTTCCACTACGTGCTGTTCGGCACCATCGTGTTCGCGATGTTCGGCGGATTCAGCTTCTGGTGGCCGAAGATGACCGGCACGATGCTCGACGAGCGTCTGGAGAAGATCCACTTCTGGACGCTGTTCGTCGGTTTCCACACCACGTTCCTGGTGCAGCACTGGCTCGGCGCCGAGGGCATGCCCCGCCGCTACGCCGACTATCTGGCCGCCGACGGTTTCACCGCCCTCAACACCGTCTCCTCGATCGGCGCGTTCCTGCTCGGTCTGTCGACCCTGCCCTTCCTCTACAACGTGTGGCGGACCGCGCAGAAGGGCGAGAAGGTCGAGGTCGACGACCCCTGGGGCTACGGCCGCTCCCTGGAGTGGGCCACGTCCTGCCCGCCGCCCCGCCACAACTTCCTCACGCTGCCCAAGATCCGCTCCGAGTCCCCCGCCTTCGACCTGCGTCACCCGGACCTGGCGAGTTTCGACGAGGCGGAGAACACCGGGCGGCGGGATGTGCTCGACGCCGAGGGGCACAAGGGCGACCGGCGGTGAGACGCGGCAGGCGCGTGACACCGGCCGGTGAGCCGAGCAGCGTTCTGGCCGACGAGACCGAGGGTTACCTTCTGGCCCACGCCCACCGCCACCAGGCGCAGCAGGAGGCCGAGGAGCTCTGCGCGCGGATGCCGTGGCTGACCACGGCCCAGGCCGAGGAACTCACCGCCCAGTACGTCCGCCGACGCCTCGATGTCACCCGGCAGCTGATGCTCGGCACCGTGCGACGAGCCGCAGAGCTGCGGCAGGAGTACGAGAGCCGCTACGCCGAGCTCAAAAGGGCCCTGCTGCGGCGACACGCGGCCGGCGCCTGCGCGGTCCTGACCTGCGCCGCCGGGGTGGGCACGGTGGCCGCTGCGCTCGTCCGCTGACGGTCCGGATCAGCGGCGGTGGCCGTTCTCCCGGGGAAGCGGCCCGACGTCGGCATGGCGGCCCGGGCGGCGGGCGGCGTGGCGTTCACCCGGGCCGGGGCCGTTCCGGGCCGCCAGGGCGTCGGCCACGGCACCGGTGACGAAGCCGTAGACCGCCTTGTGCAGGACGTCCACGACGAGTTCCGTACGGGGCCAGGTCGGGGGCGGGGCGCCGACTCCGGTGGCGTTCTCCAGAATCTGGTCGTTCGTGAGGCGGACGACTGTGAACTTGGCGGACGCGACGGGCCCGCGCAGCCCGGACTGGGCCATGATCGAACGCAGCACACCGAGCAGGGCGGCCTGGCCGAAGTGCATGGCCCGGTTGACGGACGGCGCCTGGGCGCCGGGATGTTCGGGCAGGCCGGTGAGACGCTGGAGGACCCGGGCGGGCACATGGGAATCGGGGCGGCCGGTGACGACCTGCTCGATCTTCTCGCCGAGCGTCATCGCGACACCTCCGGCGGTGCCGGCGACCAGCCCTTGCCACAGTGCGCGCCTGATCATGCGTCGGCGGGTACCCCGGCGGCCACGGCCTCACCCACGAAAGGCGCTCCCGGCGGTTCTCAATGACCGTACGGCGACTGGAAGCAGCCGGTCTCGGGGTACGGGCCGCTGTTCCCCGTTCAGGCAGCGGCCGACGCGCTGCCGCGCAACCGCGTAGGGGTAGCGCTTCGCAGCTGCCGTCGCCGAACCGGAACACGGCCTACCGGGGCTCGAAGTTTCGCATGCCATTCGGAAACTCGCAGGGCCAGGGATGCGAGACGCAGGCTCGAACATCCCAGCGCTATGGACACCCTCCTGGCACAGGCTCCTGACCTGCCACGATTCGGCAATACCACGTCGAATGTTTCGCCTTGCGAATCGAATCCTGCGACAAGGATTGACGGGCCGCACGGGCCTCCTATCATCCAGAGTGCTCGACGAGTCACTGCGCGTTCGACATTCCGAACGGAATGCAGCACTCCACTCGCACACAGCAAGGCACCTCCGGTAACGCCACACCACGCAGCGGCCGAACCACGCGGAGAGAACGCCACACAGGGATATGTCATGGCCTCATCAGACGCGGTCCCGTCGCCGCGCCCTGACTCGCGGAGCTGACCGACCCTGCTGTGGGGAAGCGCTTCCGGTAGGAGCGCTCCCCCCTTGGCTCGCCGCCGATCTTCGGACGCACCCCCGACAGAAAGCCGAGGTACCCGTCATGCGTCGCAGACTCCTCGCCCTGGTGGCAGCGCTCTCCGCACTGCCGCTGGCGCTCGCCGCCGCCCCGACCGCCCACGCGGCGGACCCGACGACCATGACCAACGGGTTCTATGCGGACGCTGATTCCAGCGCGAAGCGGTGGGTCGCCGCCAACCCCGGTGACGGCCGGGCGTCCGCGATCAACGCCTCGATCGCGAATGTCCCGACGGCCCGCTGGTTCGGCTCCTGGAGCGGCACCATCGGAACCGCCACCGGCGCGTACGCGGGCGCCGCGGACGCCCGGGACAAACTGCCCGTCCTCGTCGCCTACAACATCTACAACCGCGACTACTGTGGCGGACACTCCGCGGGCGGAGCCTCCTCGCCGTCCGCCTACAGAAACTGGATCGCCCAGTTCGCGGGCGGGATCGCCGGCCGCCCGGCCCTCGTCGTCCTCGAACCGGACTCTCTCGGGGACTACGGCTGCATGAACCAGGCCCAGATCGACGAACGCGAGAGCATGCTGACCGGAGCGCTCGCCGAGTTCAGCCGCCAGGCGCCCAACACCTGGGTCTACCTCGACGCCGGCAACCCCGCCTGGGCGGGCGCGGCGACCATGGCCCGGCGTCTTCACGAAGCGGGTGTCCGGCAGGCCCACGGCTTCTCGCTCAACGTCTCCAACTACCTGACCACGGCCGAGAACACCGCGTACGCCGACGCCGTCAACAGGGAACTCGCCGCCCGATACGGCTACACCAAGCCGTTCGTCGTGGACACCAGCCGCAACGGCAACGGCTCCAACGGCCAGTGGTGCAACCCCGCAGGCCGCCGTACCGGCACTCCCACCCGGCTGGGCGGAGGCGCCGAGATGCTGTTGTGGATCAAGGTGCCGGGCGAGTCCGACGGCAACTGCGGCGTGGGAAGCGGCTCCTCGGCGGGGCAGTTCCTCCCGGAGGTCGCTTACAAGATGATCTACGGCTACTGATCCCTCACGCGAACCCCCGGCCGAACCGCCGCCTGCGGCCCACCCGGCGATGGGCCGCCGGCGGCGGTGTCGCGACGTGGAACCGGCGGGCCGGACATCGACATCCCCTTCCTGCCAGTCGCTTCCTGATTCCTCCGAGGTATCGAGGTCGTACGGTGCGGCGTCTGCTGCTGCGCGGCGTCCCCTCTTCCCGGGGAGCCGTGGCGCTGTGGCGGGCCTAGGCTGGAAGCGGCCGCTGGAAACGAGCCCCGATGGGGACCGCTGTCCGGACGGAGGCGTGCCGCGTGGAGATGGCCGGCAAGCAGGACGCGCCCACTGCCGTTGTCGTGGTGAATCCGGACGGCCTGGTGAGCGGCTGGAGCGACGGGGGCCGGCTGCTGCTGGGCTGGACCGCGGAGGACACCGTGGGGCGCCCCGTGACCGATCTGCTGGTCGATCCCCCGCCCCCCGGCTTCCCCGAGGGTTATGGCGCCGGCCCCGGCTCCACGGGGTTCACAGCACTGCGGCACCGGGACGGTTCCACGGTGGACGCCGTGCTGGCCGCCCACCCCCTGTTCGGCCCCGACGGGCGGGCGATGGGGCACGCGGTGACCGTCCAGCGCTGGGGACGCCGCCCGGTGATCGCCGACCGGGCCTTCGAGCAGTGTCCCTTCGCTCTCGGCGTCTACGACCCTGAGCTGCGATTTCTGTGGATCAACGACTCCTCGGGCCGGGTGATAGCGCACTCCGAGGAGCAAGTGCTCGGCAGGAAGTACCGCGAGGTGCTTCCCGAGTTCGACCGCACACTGTTTCCCGAAAGGGACGACAAGCCCTACACCGACACGCTCTCCGAAGTGGCGAGGACGGGCGAGCCCGCGCGTCTCATCACCGTCTTCCGCCCTCACGGCAGTGACTACGCCAATGCCTGGGCCACCAGCATCTGGCCCGTCCGGGATGCCCAGGGACGGGTCCGCGCGATCGCCAACTGGGGCTTCGACATGAGCGCCGAGTACTGGGCCCGGCAACGCCTGCTCATCCTCAACGAAGCCAGCGGCGGCATCGGCCGGACGCTCGACGTGATCGGCACCGCCCAGGAACTGGCCAGGACCCCGGTGCCGGGGTTCGTCGACCTCGTCAGCGTGGATCTCCTCGACGAGGTGCTGCGCGGGGAGGAACCCCCCTCGGTGTCCGCCTTCACGTCCGGCGAGACGATCAGGCTCGGCCGGGCCGCCCAGCACAGCGCGAAGGACGATGCCGGCCGGGTCGCGGGGCCCACGACACCGGTCACGCACCCTGCCGGTTCCGTCGCCGCCCGCTGCCTGACCACCGGCAGGTCCACGGTCGAGCTCGCCGCTGAGCCCGGCCAGGGCGGCGAATGGGCCTTCGGTCCCGGACTCGCCGCCGACCCGGCCCACTGGCCACCGGGCAACCCGGTGATCGACGGATCCATCGCCGCCGCGGGGATGACCGGCCGGATCACCGTGCCCCTCCGGGCACGCGGCGCGCTGCTCGGGGTCGTCTCCTTCTCCCGCCTCGACCGGCCCGAGGCCTTCACCGCCGACGACCTGATCCTCGCCGAGGAGCTGACCGCCAAGGCGGCCGTCGCCATCGACAACGCCCGCCGGTACTCGCGCGAGCGCGCCACCGCGCTGACCCTGCAACGCAGCCTTCTGCCGCAGGGGCTGCCGAACCAGGAGGCGGTCGAGGTGGCATCCCGCTACCTGCCCGGCGGGACCGGCACGGAAGTGGGCGGTGACTGGTTCGACGTCATTCCGCTGTCCGGCGCCCGGGTCGCCCTGGTCGTCGGCGACGTCGTCGGCCACGGCCTGCACGCCTCGGCCAGCATGGGCAGGCTGCGCACGGCGGTCCGCACGCTCGCCGACGTCGACCTGCCGCCCGACGAGCTGCTGACCCACATGGACGACCTGGTCCTGCACCTCGCCAGTGACCATGAGCCCGACGGCCACTTCCAGTCGACCGGCGAGTCCGGCGCCACCTGCCTGTACACCGTCTACGACCCCGTCTCCCGCCGCTTCACCTTCGCCAGCGCCGGCCATCCGCTGCCGCTGATCATCTCCCCGGACGGCACCCGCACCCCGGTACCCGCCCATCCGGGGCCGCCGCTCGGCCTCGGTGGTCTGCCGTTCGAGGCCGCCGAGCTCGAACTGCCCGAGGGGAGCCTGCTGGCGCTCTACACCGACGGGCTGGTGGGGAGCCACGAGCGCGATGTCGATGACGGGGTCACCGAACTGCGGCGGGTCCTGAACCACTCGGCCACCTCGCTGGAGGCGCTGTGCGACACGGTGATGGACGGCATGCTCCTGGAGAGCCGGACCGACGACGCCGCCCTGCTGCTCGCTCGCACGCGCGCGCTGGATCCCCACCACGTCGCCGACTGGGACGTCGAGCCCGACGCCGCGCAGGTGCCGCACGCCAGGAAGTTCGCCGTCGACCGGGTGGACGCCTGGGGCTTGGAGGACGCGTCGTTCGTCACCGAACTGGTCGTCAGCGAGCTGGTCACCAACGCCATCCGGTACGGCGAGCCGCCGATCAGACTGCGGCTGATTCGCGACACCTCGCTGATCTGCGAGGTCTCCGACGCCAGCAACACCGCCCCGCACCTGCGCCGGGCCCGCGTCTTCGACGAGGGCGGCCGGGGTCTGTTGCTCGTTGCCCAGCTCACGCAGGGGTGGGGCACCCGGCACACCGGCAACGGCAAGACGATCTGGTGCGCGCAAGCGCTGCCCGGCCACCGGCGTCCCGTACTTGACGGCTCGTGAGCGGAGTCGGGGACAGTCAAGATCGACAACTGGTCAAACGTAATGTGGCCTGCGAAGCTGGAGTTCAAGGGCTCATCTACTAGGTTGTCTAGGAGGTTCCCGTGAAGATGCTGATCAATGTCCCGGAGACCGTGGTCGCGGACGCGCTGCGCGGTCTGGCGGCTGCCCACCCGGAGCTGGCCGTGGACGTGGAGAACCGGGTGGTCGTGCGGCGGGACGCTCCCGTCGCCGGGCAGGTGGGGCTGGTCTCGGGCGGAGGCTCGGGGCACGAGCCGTTGCACGGTGGCTTCGTGGGCCCCGGCATGCTGTCCGCGGCCTGTCCGGGCGAGGTGTTCACCTCCCCCGTGCCCGACCAGATGCTGCGCGCCGCCGCCGCTGTGGACAGCGGGGCCGGCGTGCTGTTCATCGTGAAGAACTACACCGGTGACGTGCTCAACTTCGACATGGCCGCCGAGATGGCCGAGGACGAGGGCATCCAGGTCGCGAAGGTGCTGGTCAACGATGACGTGGCGGTGACCGACAGCCTGTACACGGCCGGGCGGCGCGGCACGGGCGCGACCCTGTTCGTGGAGAAGATCGCCGGCGCCGCCGCTGCCGAGGGCATGCCTCTGGAGCGGGTCGAGGCCATCGCCCGGCAGGTGAACGAGGCCTCCCGCAGTTTCGGGATCGCGCTGAGCGCGTGCAGCACCCCGGCCAAGGGCAGCCCGACCTTCGATCTGCCGCCCGGCGAACTGGAGTTGGGCATCGGCATCCACGGCGAGCCCGGCCGGGAACGGCGCGCCATGATGACCTCCGGAGAGATCGCCGAGGCGGCCGTCGAGGCGGTGGTGGAGGACCTGCAGCCGCGCAATCCGGTGCTGGTCCTGGTCAATGGCATGGGTGCGACGCCCCTGCTGGAGCTGTACGGCTTCAACGCCGAGGTGCACCGGGTGCTCGCCCAGCGCGGCGTCCCCGTGGCCCGCGTCCTCGTGGGCAACTACGTCACCTCCCTGGACATGGCGGGCGCGTCGCTCACCCTGTGCCAGGTCGACGAGGAGCTGCTGCGGCTGTACGACGCGCCGGTGAAGACCCCGGGTCTGCGCTGGGGTGTGTGACACACAGGAGGTAGAGGATCACCACGTACCTACCAGGCAAGGAGATCCAGTGCTCGACGCCGATTTCTTCCGCCGTTGGATGACGGCCACCGCCGCGTCCGTCGACCGTGAGGCGGAACGGCTCACCGCCCTCGACTCCCCCATCGGGGACGCCGACCACGGCAGCAACCTCCAGCGCGGGTTCACGGCCGTCGTGGCCGTTCTGGAGAAGGAGGCCCCAAAGACGCCCGGCGGGGTCCTGACCTTGGCCGGACGCCAGCTGATCTCGACGGTCGGCGGTGCCTCGGGGCCGCTGTACGGGACGCTGCTGCGCCGTACCGGCAAGGCCCTGGGCGATGCCGACGAGGTCAGCGCGGAGCAGCTGGCCGAGGCTTTCCGGGCGGGGGTGGACGCGGTCATGACGCTCGGCGGTGCCGCCCCGGGCGACAAGACCATGATCGACGCGCTGGTGCCCGCGGTGGACGCGCTCGACGACTCGTTCACGGCGGCCCGGACCGCCGCCGAGGAGGGCGCCGTGGCGACGACGCCCCTGCAGGCACGCAAGGGCCGGGCGAGCTATGTGGGCGAGCGCAGCATCGGCCACCAGGACCCGGGGGCCACATCGGCGGCGCTGCTGGTCGCCGGACTCGCGGAGGCCGCCGGTGAGTGACGGGCAGCTGGTGGGAATCGTGCTGGTGTCGCACAGCGCTGAGGTGGCCGCGTCGGTCGCCGAGCTGGCGAAGGGGCTCGCCGGCGGTGGCCCGGCGGTGCCCGTCGCTCCGGCGGGCGGCACCGAGGGCGGTGGGCTCGGGACGAGTTCCGAACTGATCGCCGCGGCGGCCGCGTCCGTCGACCGTGGCGCCGGGGTCGCCGTCCTGACCGACCTGGGCAGCGCGGTGCTCACGGTGAAGGCGCTGCTCGCGGAGGGCGACGAACTCCCGGAGGGGACTCACCTGGTGGACGCGCCCTTCGTGGAAGGGGCCGTGGCCGCGGTCGTCACGGCGTCCACCGGGGCGGACCTGGCGGCGGTGGAGGCGGCCGCCACGGAGGCGTACACCTACCGGAAGGTGTGAACGACGGCTGCGGCCGGGCACACCCGGCCGCGGCCACGGCCGTGACACGCCGTGAGCCGCTCAGTCCGCGTCCGCCCGGCTCCCGTCGGCGAACCGCCTTGCCACCCGCTCCCCCTCCGCCACGGCCGCCGCGTGGTCCTCGATGGGCGACACCTTGGTGTTCTTGAAGACGATGTAGGTGACGCCGGAGGGTACGCCGCCGCCGTGCGGATCGGCGCGGATGCCGAGGGCCTTGGCGGTCGCGTAGGACGCCTCCCCGATGATGCCCTGCGGGCCGGTGTCGCCGACGACGGCGTAGTGCACCCGGTCGCGGTGGACGACGGCCACCACCGAACCGCCGCCGATGCCGTGGTCCCGGTAGTCCCAGAGACCGCTCGGCGCGGGTACGACGATGAAGGGCAGGCGTTCGGCGCTCAGCGGGCGGCCGTCGGACTGCGCGTAGGCCGTACTCGCGGCGAAGTACGGGTCGGTGCGGCGGTTGCAGCGGGGGCCGGGGCGGCCGTCGCAGTCGATGTCCATGTCGGCCTTCCAGAACACGGCGTCGCGGGTGCCGCAGACCGGGATGTTCGCGGGTGCGCCGTTGTCGCTGCGGTAGCGGCCGCGCGAGAGGGGAGCGCAGTCCCGCACTCGGGCGAGCAGTTCGGCGGCACTGACGGTGCTCTCGCGCCATACCGCTGGGTGGGGTTGTGCGGCGGGCGGTGTCGTCGGGGCGAGGAGGGCGGCGCTGGCCGCGGCCAGAGTGAGCGACTGGACACGCACGATACGGGAGCCTCTCGTGGGGGACCTGACGGGCACTCAGCCCAATCTGGGCCCGGGGCGATCACCCGGCCACCCTTGGGGGGCCGGACGGTGCACGTCCCCAACCCCCGACAGGGGCCGGGGGCCTGAGTCCGTGTCAGGCTTCGGCCGCCCGGCCGCCTGCGCCGGCGCGGGATCTGCGACGACAGCTGTCCGCGCGACAAGACCGAACTCCCAGGCATCGGCGAGGAGTTCGGCCGTGAGGACCTTCAGCATACGTAACTGTCCCGGGTGGTCGCGCCCGGCGGTGGTGCGTGCCTTCTCCGGGAGCTGGTTCCGCGCCACGGACCCCGCCCTCTTGATGTGATCGCGCCAACAGCGCCATATTGGTCCGGACCATTCACGTGTGCCACCCCTGGGAGGCAGTGCCGTGCGAAGCCGTTCCGCCGCTCCCTCGTCCCTCCTGCGTCACCTGGCGCTCTGCGGCGCTCTCACGCTGGTCGCCTCCTGCGGCTGGGCCGGAGCGGAGGAAGGGGACGGCGGTGCCGTGCCCGGCGCGCCCACGGGTGTCACCGCCGCGGCGGGCAGCGCGACGAGTGTGCACGTCATGTGGAACGCGACCGGCAGGGCGGAGGTCTACGAGGTGTATCGCGGCACCACCAAGGTCACCGAGGTGCCGGGTTCGAAGCACATGGTGGACGTCACCAGGCTGCGGCCCTCGACGCGGTACGCCTTCTCCGTCCGGGCGCGCGACGCCGGCGGGCGACTCGGGCCGCCGAGCCGCACGGTGCGCGCGAAGACGCCCCCGGCCGTCGCGGACGACCGCTCCGCGCCGACCCGCCCGGTGGCGCCCGAGGGCCGGGCGGCCGGAAGCCGGGCCGGCCGGCTGTCCTGGTCCGCCTCCACGGACGACCGGGGTGTGGTCTCGTACGACATCCACCAGGGAGCCACGAAGATCCACAGCATGGGCGGGGGCCACACGGCCACCGTGCTCACGGGGCTGCGGCCCGGCGCGGACTACACGTTCACCGTCCGGGCCCGGGACGCGGCGGGCAACGTCTCCCCCGCCAGCTCCACCGTCCGCCTCACCACCCCGGGTACGGACGACGGACGCGCCACGGCCCCCACGGGCTTCCGGGCGACGAGCCACCGCGAGGACGGGGCGTATCACGTCGGCCTGAGCTGGGAACCACCCCGCGTGGACGGTGAGATCGCCGAGTACCAGATCCAGCTCGACGGCCGGCCCGCCACGTCCCTCGTGTACGGCGGCAGCGTGCCGCGCGACCGGGCCGTGTACAGCTTCTACGTGGGGCGGAAAGCCGGTGTCACCCACCGGGTCCGCGTCCGGGCGATGCTGCCGGACGGCACCTGGGGAGGCTTCTCGGCGGAGCGGGCGGTGACGACGGGCGCGGGGCGCTGACCACCCTCGGCATCGGCCGGGAGCGGGGACCCGTCACCTGCACGGAGGCGCTCGGAGTGCGGCGGAGGCCGGGGGCGCATTGGCTGACCCCGAGGCAGCACGGGCGTTCCCCGACCCTCGGCGGCGCAAGGGATGTACCGCCAACCGTGCCGCCGGAGGGCAGTCCACATGCGCAACTCATCGCCAGTTCTCCGCTCCGGCCTGACCGTGGCAGTCGCTGCCGCACTGCCCCTCGCCCTGGCCTCGGCCGCTGTCGCGGGCCCGGGCATCTCCGTGAGCACCACGGGGTCCACGGTGTCGGTCACGACCAGCTCGTGCACGCAGATCAACGGCAGCTGGGGTACCGCCTCGCTCCTGACCAGCAGCCAGGGCAGCTTCGCCCAGGGCCGCCAGGTGACGCTGTCCGGGACGTCCACGAACCAGTCCGCCGCCTGGTCCAGCGTCACCGCGGGCACGTACACGGTGATCGTCATCTGCTCGGACGGCACCACCGCCGGCACTCAGTCGGTCGTGGTGTCCACCTCCCCGTCCCCCTCGCGGTCCGTGAC
>NZ_POUC01000158.1 GCF_002891435.1 Streptomyces cahuitamycinicus | reverse complement strand
GTGGTTCGGGGCGGGGCGCTGGTGGCGGCCGGCGGGTTCGCCGTGGTGGCGACCGCTCCTGGGGCGTGGGTCGGGATGCTGGGGTTCACGCTGCTGGGGCTGGGACTGTGCGTGCTGGTGCCGCAGACGTTCGCGGCGGCCGGCCGGCTGTTCCCGGGGGCCTCGGACGCGGCCGTCGCGCGGCTGAATGTCTTCAACTATCTGGGGTTCTTGATCGGTTCGCCGTTGGTCGGGGTGCTCGGGGATCTGTGGAGCTATCGCGGGGCCATGCTGGTGCCGATGGTGTTGGTGCTGGTGACGCTGGTGTACGCCCGGTCGTTCGCGCCTCAACCGGACCGATACGGTGGCGGGCATGAGCGGCCGCGCACAGCTGATGTGGGACGAGGCAGTAACGGGCTATGACTTCGGTCCGGGGCATCCGATGGACCCGGTCCGGCTCGCCCTGACCCGGAAACTGGTCGATGCCTTCGGGCTGGACCGTGAGGTGGAGATCGTCGCCGCGAAGGCGGCCGGGGAGTCGACGCTGCGGCTCGTCCACCGTCAGGACTACATCGGGGCGGTGAAGGCCGCGTCGGCGGACCCGGCGGCCGCGGACCAGTCGTACGGGTTGGGGACGATGGACGATCCGGCGTTCGCCGGGATGCATGAGGTGTCGTCGTTGATCGCCGGTCAGTCGGTCGGGGCGGCGGAGGCCGTGTGGCGCGGTGAGGCGCTGCACGCGGTGAACTTCGCGGGCGGGCTGCACCACGCGATGCCGGGTGGTGCGTCCGGGTTCTGCATCTACAACGACGCCTCGCTGGCGATCGCCCGGCTGCTGGAGCTCGGCGCGGAGCGGGTGGCGTACGTCGACGTCGACGTGCATCACGGGGACGGGGTGCAGGCGGCGTTCTGGGAGGACCCGCGGGTGCTGACGATCTCGCTGCACGAGCATCCCCGGACGCTGTTCCCGCAGACCGGGTGGCCGGAGGAGACCGGGGCGGACTCCGCGGAGGGTTCGGCGGTGAACGTGGCGCTGCCGGCCGGGACGGGGGACGCCGGGTGGCTGCGGGCGTTCCACGCGGTGGTGCCGGAGCTGATCGCGGACTTCCGGCCGCAGGTGCTGGTGACGCAGCACGGGGCCGACACGCACTTCGAGGATCCGCTGGCGCATCTGGCGGTGTCGCTGGACGCGCAGCGGGCCGTGCAGGTCGCCTGTCACGACCTGGCGCACGAGTACGCCGACGGGCGGTGGGTGGCCCTGGGTGGGGGCGGCTACGCGGTGGTGGACGTGGTGCCGCGCTCGTGGACGCATCTGGTCGCGATCGCGGCGGGCCGGGCCGTGGCACCCGAGGCGGTGATTCCCGAGGGCTGGCGGCAGGAAGTGTTCGCGCGGACACGGCAGTTGGCCCCGGCGCGGATGACGGACGGGCGCTGGCCGGTGGACTGGTCCGGCTGGGAGGCGGGGTACGACCCGGCGGACCGGCTGGACCAGGCGGTGCTGGCGGCCCGGCGGGCGGTGTTCCCGCTGCGGGGGCTGCTGGCGTGAGGGGGGAGTTCCTGCTGCGGGGCTGCTGGCGTGAGGGCGGTGTTCCTGCTGCGGGCTGCCGGCGTGAGGGAGTGATGCCGGGCGTAGGCCGAGCGTGCGGTGTTCGCGGGTTTTCGGGACAGGTGGAGTTCCGGTCACGCACGATCTTCGTGTGCTGACCACCGAAGCCCTGCGTGCGCACCTGGTGGGCGCGCGGCTCGCCGGGACCGTGGCGACCTCGCGGGAGGAGAGCCTGCGTCGTTACCGGCTCTTCGCCGCCCGGGACCCCCGGGTGCTGCTCGGCATCGATCCCGAAGGTGCCTGGGGGCAGCGGGAGTTGATCGAGCTGATGGCGGACCGGTGTGGTGTTTCGGCCGATTGCGGGCGGGTTTCCGGCCAGGACGTGATCGATCCGGAGCGGACCCTGGAGGCGTTGGACGCCTTCGCGGAACGCCTCGCCGAGGCCGCCCGGCGGGGTGCTCCCGTGCTCCTCGGCACCGGGCACCCGCACCGGCTGCTCGGTTTCTACGGCGCTCTGGCAGACGCGCTGTCGGCGGCGGGATGTGCCGTCCTCACCCCCGCGCAGGGTCGGCGTATCGACATAACGACCCGGTTCGGTCTACGTACGTACAACCTCGACTACGTACGAGGAGTCGCGCTGGTGCGGACCCCCGGCGCCGAACGCCCCGGTTGTGAGCCCGGCGCACATACGCACTCACCTCTCCCGGTTCGTACCGTACTGGCCGCTTGTGCGGAGGCCGGCGGGCCCCTTCCCGAGCTGGTGATCGGGGACCACGGGTGGGTCTGCGGGGCAGGTCAGCTGGGGTTCGAGGCCATCGGGCCGGCCGATACGGACGACCCGGCGCCGTTCGTGGGAGAGGCCGAGGGGTCCGTGTCCGTGGTCGTTCCACTTGATGACGGCGTGCGGTCCGATTACTACCTGCCGCTTACCCGCTACGTACTCAATCGGGCGTGTCTGTCACAGTAGGCCGCCGATGGGTGCACCTCTTCCCCACTCGCATCACTGGCACCTACATTGGGGAGTGAGCACGCAGCGACGAAGAGTCACCGGAAGGGGAAGCCGGTGGCCGTCGAGTGCGGAAGGTTCAGGTGTGTCATGGCTGCAGCTGGCGAGAGGCCTCTGAACGAGGTTCAGTTCCTTACCGTGGCGGAAGTCGCCTCGGTGATGCGAGTGTCGAAGATGACCGTGTACCGGTTGGTGCACAGCGGTCATCTGCCCGCGATCCGTGTGGGGCGGTCCTTCCGCGTCCCGGAGCAAGCGGTTCACGAGTACCTCCGCGAGAGTTATGTGGGGGTGGAAACCGCCTGACGGCAGGGTCGGGGCGGTCCTCACAGGGCACTTCGGGCCTCCCCGGCCTCCTCGATTACGACCTCAGCGCTCGGACGGGTAGGCTGGCCCCTCGTAGGTCGTATGGGCCCATGGCGCCCAAACACCGAGTGATGAGAAGTGAGCGAGGGTAGTCGTGGGCTCTGTTATCAAGAAGCGGCGCAAGCGGATGGCGAAGAAGAAGCACCGCAAGCTGCTCAAGCGCACGCGCGTTCAGCGTCGTAACAAGAAGTAGGTTCGCGACGCGGACGCCGCGAGAGCGTTGCTGTGGCCCCCCACCACCGGTGGGGGGCCACACGCATATCCGGCCCGCCGTCCGCCGGTTCCGGTCACTTCACGCATCGGGCGGTCATCACAGCGCAACAGCAACCCGCTAAGTTGGCCCCACGGGGGAACGCGGCGGGGGCGAGAGGTTCTGGAAGGAAGGCGCTGATCTTGGGCAAGGTCGTGCTCGTGACCGGAGTGGCCCGCCAGCTGGGGGGCCGGTTCGTCAGGCGGATCCAGCGGGAGCCCGAGGTGGAACGGGTCGTCGCCGTGGACGCGGTGCCTCCCGAGCATCATCTGGGCGGTGCGGACTTCATCCAGGCCGACATCCGGCAGCCGGGCATCGCGCGGGTGCTCGCCGAGACGGGCGCCGACACGATCGTCCACCTGGACGTGACGGGCACGCCGCTGGGCAGCGGCAGCCGGACCTCCCTGAAGGAGACCAACGTCATCGGCACCATGCAGCTGCTCGGTGCCTGCCAGAAGTCCCCGTCCGTGCAGCGGCTGGTCGTGAAGTCCAGTACGAACGTCTACGGTTCCGCCCCGCGCGACCCGGCCGTGTTCACCGAGACGACCCCGCCCAAGTCGCTGCCCAGCGGCGGCTTCGCCAAGGACACCGTCGAGGTCGAGGGCTACGTCCGCGGCTTCGCGCGCCGACGGCCCGACGTGGCCGTGTGCGTGCTGCGGTTCGCCAACATCCTGGGCCCGACCGCGGAAACCCCGCTCGCCTCGTACTTCGCGCTGCCGGTCCTGCCGACCGTGTTCGGCTACGACCCGCGGTTGCAGTTCGTGCACGAGGACGACGTGATCGAGGTGCTGCGGATCGGCTCGCACGAACCCCGGCGGGGCACGCTCAACAGCGGCACCTTCAACATCGCCGGCGACGGCGTCCTGCTGCTCTCCCAGTGCTCCCGGCGCCTGGGGCGCCCCACCGTGCCCCTGCTGCTCCCGGCGGTCACCTGGGCGGGCTCGCTGGTGCGTACCCTGGGGATGACGGACTTCTCGCCCGAGCAGATCCGGCTGCTCACGCACGGCCGGGTGGTGGCCACGGGCCAGATGCGCGAGACGCTGGGATTCCAGCCCAAGTACACGACCGCGGAGACGTTCGCGGACTTCGCCCGCAGCCAGGGTCCCGGACTCCTTCCGCCACAGGCCCTTGCGGGGGCCGTCGACCGGATCGCCGACCTGCCCCTCGCGGGCGGCGGACACCTCCCGACGCAGAGCGCCAACTGAGGAGCGCATCAACGATGGCGGACGCCAAGGTCATTCCGTTCGACGACGACCGGTCCCGGGGGAGCGCCGTGCAGCGGCGCCGGAGCGCCGGGAACCGCCGGCCGGGCGCGGAGTCCGTGCCGGTACGTGAGGTGCAGCCCCTGCCCACCAGGGCTGCTGCGCAGGATGATGTTCCTGTGACTTCTGAGGAACAGCCGCCGGAGCCTTCCGGGGACGGCGAGGGCGGTCTCGAACGGCGGATCGCGAGCGGCCTGGCCTTCCTGCGCCGCCGCCTCACCGGGGACTACGAGGTCGACGACTTCGGCTACGACGAGGAGCTCACCGACCAGGTCCTGATGTCCCTGCTGCGCCCGCTGTACGACACGTACTTCCGGGTCGAGGTGAAGGGCGTCGAGAACATCCCGGCCGAGGGCGGGGCCCTGATCGTCGCCAACCACTCCGGCACGCTGCCGATGGACGGCCTGATGATGCAGGTCGCCGTGCACGACAACCATCCGGCGGGCCGGCATCTGCGCCTGCTCGCCGCTGACCTGGTGTTCATGCTGCCGGTGGTCAACGAGCTGGCCCGCAAGCTCGGTCACACCCTGGCGTGCGCCGAGGACGCCTCCCGACTGCTGCAGCAGGGCGAACTGGTCGGGGTGATGCCGGAGGGCTTCAAGGGCCTCGGCAAGCCCTTCGCGGACCGCTACAAGCTGCAGCGCTTCGGCCGCGGCGGTTTCGTCTCGACGGCTCTGCGCGCGGGGACGCCGATCATCCCCTGCTCGATCGTCGGGGCCGAGGAGATCTACCCGATGATCGGCAACGCCAAGACGGTCGCCCGGCTGCTCGGCTTCCCGTACTTCCCGATCACGCCGACGTTCCCGTGGCTCGGGCCGCTCGGGGCGATCCCGCTGCCGACCAAGTGGACCATCCAGTTCGGTGAGCCGATCCCGACGGACGGCTACCCGCCGGAGGCGGCCGAGGACCCGATGCTGATGTTCAACCTGACCGATCAGGTCAGGGAGCAGATCCAGCACACGCTGTACAAGTTGCTGGTGCAGCGGCGGTCGGTGTTCTTCTGACGCCGGGGCTCGTAACGGCCCGCCGGTCGCTCGGAGTCGTCGGACGGAGTCCGGCGCGGCTGTCGGAAGCCTGCGAAGCAGTGCGAGGGCAGCAGACAGGAGGGGCCAAGTTGCTGGTGCAGCGGCGGTCGGCGTTCTTCTGAGCCTGTCCCGCTGTGCGTCTGTCCGCTGCGCCGTCCGCGGACGACGGTGGGGGGCACCCCTTGCCGAAGGGGCGCCCCCCACCGTCACCGTCTAGTCCGCGTCCTCGCTGTCGATGCCCAGGCCGGGCAGTAGCCCGGGCAGGAGCGGCGGGAGCGTCACGTCCGGCTCGGGGACGGGTGTGTTGCCCTCGGCCGACGGGGAGGTGCTCGCCTCGCTGTCTTTCGGTGGGTCGAGCAGGCCGCCGGTGTTGCCGCCGAGCAGGCCGTCGCTGTCGCCGCCGGAGCCGGCCGAGCGGCTGGGGCTGCCACTGCCGGTGCTGCCCTCGTCGCTGTGCCTGCTGTCGCTGGGGCGGGTCGAGCGGTCGGTGCCGGAGGAGCCGCTGGGAGCCGACTCGGCGGCGCCCTGCCGCTTGCCGTCGCCGCCGCTGGTGGCCGGGGGCTCGGGCAGCAGGGACCGCAGCGGGGCGACGTCCTCCTCTATGGCGTCGAACACCGAGGAGACCTCCTCGCTGACGTCTCCCAGCTGGACGGGCAGTCGCTCGCGCAGTTCGCCCCAGGCCTCGCGGTGGGAGTGGGAGAACGCCGACAGGGCCTGCATGGGGCCCAGGGAGTCCGGGTCGCGCTCGTACGCCTCGCTCAGCAACCGGTGGCCCTCGGACGCGTCGTGCCGCATGCCCGACAGGGCGCGGCGGATCTCGCCGAGGGACTCGTGGTCCAGGGGGCCGCTGCGGCCGCGCTCCATCAGGCGACGGGCTTCGCTGAGCCGGGTGGAGGCGTGGTCGAGGTACACCCGGCCGCGTTCGTCCGCCCCGTCGGCGAGGCCGAGCTTGACGTCCTCGATGCCGCGCTTGAGGCCGTAGAGCGAGTCGCCGGGCAAGGCTTCCGAGCTGGCGGCGGAGACTCCGCCGAAGGCGCTCGCGGCCACCCCGACACTGAGTCCGCCCGCGGTGAGGCCCTTGGCGAGCCGGGAACGCGGCCGGAACTTCTTCAGCGAACCCGCGCGGTGCGCGCCCCGGGACCGGGATCGCTGCTCGGGGACCGCACGGTCCGTCGCCCCGCCGCCCGCGGTGCCCTCCTGGAGCATGGCCTCGAACGCGGCCACCAGCTGGGCCCGCTGAACGACCTTGACCTCCGGGTCGAGCTCCGGCTTGGGCAACGCGCCGAGACCCGAGGCGAGCGCCAGCCGGCGGGCCTGCTCACTCGGTTCCGCGACTGCCGGGGCCGGTGCCGATCCTTCGGGCTGCTCGGCCGCCGTGCCCTGCTCGGACTGCTCCTCCAGGGCCTGGGCGAAGGCGTTCGCCCGCCGGTGCGCCGATACGTTCGCGATCACTGGCGGCACCTCCTCTCGTCATGACGGTCGACTCCCCAGGGGGTCCTGAGGGTTGCACACCCTGATCACGACCACACGATCGAGTGATCGGAGTCGGCCAGGGGGTGACCACAGGGAGCCTGCATCCCGCACAACGAGTGGCGCGGCACTTGGGTTACGGACGCCGGATGATCGGATGGCGAAGTCAACGGACTTTCACAATCCGTGAGTTGGATGTCGCCGTGCGTGCGGGGCGGTCAGCGGGCGTCTTCCGGCAGGAGCCGGGCGAGGGTGCGGACGGCCCGGTACTGGAGGGTCTTGATGGCGCCCTCGTTCTTGCCCATGACACGGGCGGTCTCCGCGACGGAGAGGCCCTGGAGGAAGCGGAGTGTCACGCACTCCTGCTGCTGGGGGTTGAGCCGCCGTACGGCGTCGAGCAGGGCGGCGTTGGAGAGGGACTCCAGGACGGAGTCCTCGGGGGAGCGCTCGACCTCGTTGGCGTCGAGCATCTCGCCGGTGGTGACCTCGAGGCGGAAGCGGCTGGACTTGAAGTGGTCCGCGACGAGGTTGCGGGCGATGGTGACGAGCCAGGCGCCGAAGTCGCGGCCCTGCCAGGTGAAGGTGCCGATGCGGCGCAGGGCACGCAGAAAGGTCTCGCTGGTGAGGTCCTCGGCTGTGGCCTTTCCTCCGACGCGGTAGTAGATGTACCGGTAGACGGTGTCGCTGTACTGGTCGTAGAGGCGGCCGAAGGCGTCGGACTCGCCGGCCTGCGCACGCTCCACGAGGTCCATCATCCGGGCGCTGTCGCTGTCCGCGGCCGGCCGGCGCGCGGTGGCCGCCCCGGACGGGCGGCCTCGTCTGCCGACCGCAGCGCTGCCGTCGGCCAGTGCGTAGCACGGGCCGACGGGCGCGGCGGTGGCGAATGCGGGGACGGCGTACGCGGTGGGGACGAAGCCGCGCAACAGGTCTTGGACCGTCGCGCGCAGCGTAGCCAGGCCCGAGGCGTCAACCCCGACGTGTGGGTACACGGGACTCCCAGAGGCAGAGCTTCCATCACGTGCAGTACGGGACCTTTCACCCGTCGTAGCGACGGAGGGGTACCGGATTGCGTCTGAGGAGAATAACGCTTCGTATAGGCGCTGCTACACCGAGTTGCTCAAATCATCGGTTACGTCGCTTCCGTAACCCATTGACGCCGAATCAAGTACCGGACCCTGAACTGTTGTTGATCGAAAAGGTTCGGATTGCAGCTGAGTCCAGGGCGTGTTGTGGCCGTGTGCAGCCAAGAGGACTGGATACGAGGTTGTGGGGGTACGCCAGTTGGATTTACGGCGATTGTCAGGCCGTAAACATCCGTGTCCCGGTTTGATCGGGTGGTCAGCGGCGGCGGCGGTGCAGGGCGATGGCCGCCGCCGTGCCGCCGGCGACCGCGCCGACGCCCGCCGCGGCGGGGATGCCGACCTTGGCGGCCTTGCGGCCCGTGCGGTAGTCACGCAGGCGCCAGTCCAGCTCGCGGGCGTGCCTGCGCAGCTTGCTGTCCGGGTTGATGGCGTAGGGGTGGCCGACCAGCGAGAGCATCGGGATGTCGTTGTGCGAGTCGCTGTAGGCGGCGCAGCGGCCGAGGTCCAGGCCCTCGGCGGCGGCCAGGGCGCGGACCGCCTCGGCCTTCGCGGGGCCGTGCAGCGGTTCGCCGACGAGCTTGCCGGTGTAGACGCCGTCGACGGACTCGGCGACCGTGCCGAGGGCGCCGGTCAGGCCGAGGCGGCGGGCGATGACGGTGGCGATCTCGACGGGGGCGGCCGTCACCAGCCAGACCTTCTGGCCCGCGTCCAGATGGGCCTGGGCGAGGGCGCGGGTGCCGGGCCAGATGCGCTCGGCCATGTACTCGTCGTAGATCTCCTCGCCGATCGACTGCAGTTCGGCGACGCGGTGGCCCTGGACGATCGACAGGGCCGAGTCGCGGGCCTCCTGCATGTGTTCGGGGTCCTCGACCCCGGCGAGGCGGAACCACGCCTGCTGCCAGGCGAACTTCGCCAGCTCGCGCGTCTCGAAGAACTTCCGCTTGTACAGGCCACGCCCGAAGTGGAAGAGGGCGGCGCCCTGCATGACGGTGTTGTCCAGGTCGAAGAAGGCGGCGGCCCGGTCGTCGCCGTGCACCGGGAACTGCGGTTCCTCGGTCGTGCCGGCGGCTTCCTGTGTGGATTTGCGGGCGGCCTCCGCCGAGGCCTCGCCTGCCAAAACGCTCCGCGCCGTGGCGGAGCGCCTACGGGGAGTGAGCCATCCGAGAGCGGCCATGGCGTGAGCATAGCCAGTTTGTTCGGGGGTTCCGGAGTCAGAAGGTTGGAAGCATGTGAACTCTCGGCGAGCGTGTCGTCAAAGACGCCGCGCGGGACGGACGCGCCCGGCGTGTCCCTGGCGCTTTCGCGGGGGTACCGCTTGGCGCCGGGCGCGCGACAATGGCCGACATGAGTCCCCTCTTCCGTCGCACGCCCCCTCGGGACCGGCTCGTCACGCTGATCCGCAAACCCGGCTGTCATCTGTGTGATGACGCACAGGTCGTTGTGGAGAAGGTGTGCGGTGATCTCGGAGTCCCCTGGGAGCAGAAGGACATCACCGAGGATCGGGAACTGCACGACCAGTACTGGGAGCAGATCCCGGTCGTGCTGGTGGACGGCATGCAGCACACGTTCTGGCGCGTGAGCGAGGACCGCCTGCGCAAGGCGCTGACCGGCTGATGCCGCCCGGCGGGCGACTGACCGATCAGTCCAAAGTGGTCGCCGGGTCGCTTAGGATCGATGGTGACTTGGTCTCGGGGGCGGGATTCACTGAGGAGAGTGTGCGGTTTTGCCCCCAGAAGACAGGGACCGGTGGTGCGTATGTGCCGGTTCCCGGCGCGTGCGCCGGGGGCGCGTGACCCCGGTCACGTTGGCCGGGCAAATCGGACACCATCTTTGTGCACGCGTTCACAAAGACATAGCCTGCTTTCGACGGGGCGGTCATGTAGGGACGTATGACCGCCTACAGCCCCGCTCTACCCGCAGGAGCACCGTGGCAACTGGCCGAACTCACCGACCGGCGACCCGCAGCCGAGGGATTCCCGAGGCCACCGTCGCCCGGCTTCCGCTGTACCTCCGCGCTCTGACCGCGTTGTCGGAGCGCTCGGTTCCCACGGTCTCCTCCGAGGAGCTCGCGGCCGCGGCGGGGGTCAACTCCGCGAAGCTGCGCAAGGACTTCTCCTACCTCGGTTCCTACGGGACCAGGGGTGTCGGCTACGACGTCGAGTATCTCGTCTACCAGATCTCCCGCGAACTGGGGCTCACCCAGGACTGGCCGGTCGTGATCGTCGGTATCGGCAACCTCGGCGCCGCCCTCGCCAACTACGGCGGTTTCGCCTCCCGCGGTTTCCGGGTCGCAGCGCTGATCGACGCCGACCCCGCCATGGCCGGCAAGCCCGTCGCCGGGATCCCGGTGCAGCACTCCGACGACCTGGAGAAGATCATCCAGGACAACGGCGTGTCGATCGGTGTCATCGCCACCCCCGCCGGTGCCGCCCAGGCCGTCTGCGAGCGGCTCGTCGCCGCCGGTGTCACCTCCATCCTGAACTTCGCGCCGACCGTGCTGTCCGTCCCCGAAGGCGTCGACGTGCGCAAGGTCGACCTCTCCATCGAGCTGCAGATCCTCGCCTTCCACGAGCAGCGCAAGGCCGGGGAGGAGGCCGCCGCCGCCTCCGACGGGGGCGTCCCGGCCGCCGCCGTCCGCAGCGACTCCACCGACCAGGGGCCGGACGGGGACATGCCCGCCGTGATGCCGGCATGAGCCTCCTCGTCGTCGGACTCAGCCACCGCAGCGCCCCGGTCAGCGTCCTGGAACGGGCCTCGCTCAGCGCGGACGCCCAGGTCAAGCTGTTGCAGGACACCGTCGCCGCCGAACCGGCCACCGAGGCCGCGGTGCTCGCCACCTGCAACCGTATCGAGCTCTACGCCGACGTGGACAAGTTCCACGCCGGTGTCGCCGAGCTGTCCACGCTGCTCGCCCAGCACAGCGGCGTCGGCCTGGAGGAGCTCACTCCCTATCTCTACGTGCACTACGAGGACCGGGCCGTCCACCACCTGTTCTCGGTGGCCTGCGGACTGGACTCCATGGTCGTCGGCGAGGGGCAGATCCTCGGCCAGATCAAGGACTCCCTGGCCCGGGCCCAGGACCTGCACTCCGCCGGCCGCCTCCTGAACGACCTGTTCCAGCAGGCCCTCAGGGTCGGCAAGCGCGCCCACTCCGAGACCGGCATCGACCGCGCCGGCCAGTCCCTGGTCACCTTCGGCCTGGAGCAGCTGGCCCGGGGCGGCGACGTACAGCAGTGGGCCCGGGGCAAGAAGGCCCTGGTCATCGGGGCCGGTTCGATGTCCTCCCTGGCCGCGGCCACGCTCGCGCGGGCCGGGGTCGCCGAGATCGTCATCGCCAACCGCACCCTCGACCGCGCCGAGCGGCTCGCCCGGATATTGAGCGAGGGCGACGACACGGACGTGCTGGCCCGCGCGGTACCGATGGAGTCGGTGCCGGCCGAGCTGACACGTGCCGACGTCACCGTCTCCTGTACCGGCGCGACGGGTCTGGTCCTGACGGCCCAGTCGGTCGCCGAGGCGATCGAGGGCCGTACACCCGCGCCGTCGGCCGTGCCCGGCGAGGACGGTCCGGGCACGCCGGGCGGCGCGTCCGGTCCCACGGCCGGCCCGGGTGCGCAGCGCGGCGGCGCGTCGGGCACCAGCCTCGGCGCCGAGGACGGCTGCCCGCTGGAGCTGTCCTCGGTGCAGGGCACCGCCGGATTCTCCGTGCTGGGCGAGGCGGCCGTGGCCGGGATGGCCGCCGCCGACCTGGAGCAGCACGCGGCGTGGGTGGACAACGGCACGGCGGGCGGCGCCCTGCGTGCGGCGGGCGGTCCGGCCCGGCCGGGCGCGGTCGGCACGCTCGACCCGGCCGCGGACACCGACGCCATCGCGGCGCTCGCCGCGACCGCCGCCACCCTCGGCCGGATTCCCGAGCGCCGCAGGCCCGAGCCGGTCGAGGAGCCGCAGCGGCCCGAGCCCGTGCTCTTCCTGCTGGACCTGGCGATGCCGCGTGACATCGACGCGGCCGCGCACCGGCTGACCGGGGTGCGGCTGGTGGACATCGAATCGCTGGCGGAGGCCCCCGCGGGCGCTCCGATGGCTGCCGATGTGGACCAGGTCAGGCGTATCGTCTCCGACGAGGTCGCGGCCTTCGGCGCAGCACTGCGGGCCGCGCACATCACCCCGACCGTGGTCGCCCTGCGCACCATGGCCGCTGATGTCGTGGCCGGCGAGATCGCCCGGCTGGACGGACGGCTGCCCGGCCTCGACGACAAACACCGAGCGGAGATCACCCAGACCGTGCGGCGCGTGGTGGACAAGCTGCTCCACGTGCCGACCGTGCGGGTCAAGCAACTCGCGGCCGAACCCGGCGGCGCCGGGTACGCGGACGCGCTGCGGACCCTGTTCGACCTCGACCCCGAGACGGTTGCCGCCGTCTCCCGGGCCGAGGACAGCACAGAGAAAGACCGAGGCCCGGCATGACCGACAAGACGCTGAGGCTAGGCACCCGGCGCAGCAGGCTCGCCATGGCCCAGTCCGGGCAGGTGGCGGAAGCCGTGAGCCGGGTGACCGGGCGACCCGTCGAGCTCGTCGAGATCACCACGTACGGCGATGTCTCGCGCGAGGCGCTGGCCCAGATCGGCGGCACCGGCGTGTTCGTGACCGCCCTGCGCGACGCGCTCCTCAAGGGCGAGGTCGACTTCGCGGTGCACTCGCTGAAGGACCTGCCGACCACGCAGCCCGACGAGCTGGTCGTGGCCGCCGTGCCGGTGCGCGAGGACCCGCGGGACGTGATCGTCGCCCGGGACGCGCTGAAGTTCACCGACCTGCCCTCCGGGGCCCGCATCGGTACGGGTTCGCCGCGCCGCATGGCGCAGCTCAACGCGTACGCCCGCAGCCACGGTCTGGACATAGCGACGGTCCCGATCCGCGGCAACGTCGACACCCGCATCGGTTTCGTGCGCAGCGGGGAGCTCGACGCCGTCGTGCTGGCCGCCGCCGGACTGAACCGGATCGGCCGCGGTGACGAAGTGACCGACTTCCTGTCGGTCGAAACGGTTTTGCCCGCCCCCGGCCAGGGGGCCCTGGCGATCGAGTGTGCCGCGGTCAACGCGGACCTCATCGCCGCGCTCGCCGAGCTCGACGACCCGTTCACGCGGCTCGCCGTAACGGCCGAGCGATCACTGCTCGCCGCCCTGGAAGCCGGTTGCAGCGCCCCTGTGGGCGCGCTGGCCGACTTGCCCCCACTCTCGGATCCGCTCGAGCGGGGGGACCCCCAGGCCGACGGGCAGATTGTCAAGGAAATGCGCCTGCGCGGAGTCGTCGGTACCACCGACGGCACGCGCATGGTGCAGCTGTCCACCACCGGTCCCGTGCCCGAGACGCACGACGGGGCAATGGCGCTCGGTCGCGAACTCGCGGCCGAGATGCTCGCCCAGGGCGCGGCCGGTCTGATGGGGGAGCGAGCACATTGAGCCCCACCGCCCTTTCCGCCGGTCCTGAACACGGGCACGTCACCTTCCTGGGTGCCGGACCCGGAGATCCGGGACTACTTACTCTGCGCGCCGTGGAGGCGCTGGCGCACGCGGACGTCCTCGTCGCCGAGCACGAGGTGCTCGACGTCGTACGTCAGCACGCCAGGCAGGGCGTGACCGAAGTGCACACGGATACGGATCCTTCCCAGGATCCTGCTCCGGGCACAGGAGCGCCCCAGCTGACGGTAGTTGACGGCACGTCAACCACCGCGGCCGTCCCCGTGGTGCGGGATGCCGCACATCTTGTCATGGAGGCCGCGCGGGGCGGCAGGCGGGTCGTGCGTGCCGTGTCCGGGGACCCCGGACTCGACACGTACGCCGCCGAGGAGATGCTGGCGTGCGCCGCCGCCGGGGTGCCCTTCGAGGTCGTCCCCGGCATCGCGAGCGCCGTCGGCGTGCCCGCGTACGCCGGTGTGCCGCTGCGGGACGCGCAGGGCGCGGACGTGCGGTTCGTGGACGCGCGGACGGCGTCGGACCGGTGCTGGACGGAGGTCGGGGCGTCGGACGGCACGGTCGTCGTGTCCACGACGCTGGACTCCGTCGCCGCGGCGGCCGGCGAGCTCGTCTCCGCCGGACGGAAGCCGGACACCCCGATGACGGTCACCGTGGCGGGTACGACGACCCGGCAGCGCACCTGGTCCGCCACGCTCGGCACGATCGCCCAGACGCTGAAGCAGCTGAAGGTACTGCCCTCGCCCGAGGGCGGCCGGCCGGTGATAGCCGTGGTCGGTGAGCGCTCCGCCGCCGCCCAGCGCGACCAGCTCGCGTGGTTCGAGTCCAAGCCGCTGTTCGGCTGGAAGGTGCTCGTGCCGCGTACGAAGGAGCAGGCGGCGTCGCTCTCCGACCAGCTGCGGTCGTACGGGGCCGTGCCGCACGAGGTGCCGACGATCGCCGTCGAGCCGCCGCGCACGCCCCAGCAGATGGAGCGCGCGGTCAAGGGGCTCGTCACGGGCCGCTACGAGTGGATCGCCTTCACCTCGGTGAACGCGGTCAAGGCCGTGCGGGAGAAGTTCGAGGAGTACGGGCTCGACGCGCGGGCCTTCGCGGGCATCAAGGTCGCGGCCGTCGGCGAGCAGACGGCGAAGGCGCTGATCGCGTTCGGTGTGAAGCCGGACCTGGTGCCGAGCGGTGAGCAGTCGGCCGCGGGTCTGCTGGAGGACTGGCCGCCGTACGACCCGGTCTTCGACCCGATCGACAGAGTGTTCCTGCCGCGTGCGGACATCGCCACGGAGACGCTGGTGGCCGGGCTGATCGAGCTCGGCTGGGAGGTCGACGACGTCACGGCCTACCGGACCGTGCGGGCGTCGCCGCCGCCGGCGGAGACCCGTGAGGCGATCAAGGGCGGTGGCTTCGACGCCGTTCTGTTCACCTCGTCCTCGACCGTGCGGAACCTGGTCGGCATCGCCGGCAAGCCGCACAACGTCACGGTGATCGCCTGTATCGGCCCGGCCACGGCGAAGACCGCCGAGGAGCACGGGCTCCGGGTGGACGTCATGGCTCCGGAGCCGTCCGTGCACAAGCTGGCGGAAGCCCTGGCCGACTTCGGCGCGAAGCGCCGGGTCGCGGCGGTGGAGGCCGGCGATCCGGTGACGCGGCCGAGCGAGCGGCGGCCGGGGGCGCGGCGGAGGCGGTCGACGACCTGACGTGGAGGCGGGGTGTCCTTTCGGGGGCGCCTCTCCTCGTTCGGCTTCCGGCGTCTCGATCACGTGTCCCGGGATCCTGCGGTCGTCATGTCAGGCGTGCATCAGCGCGAGCTGTTCAAGACGTCGGTCGATGGCCCTGACCGAGAATCGGGTGAACGGCTGTCGGGCCACGTCGGGCTCGGCTCATCGTCACGGCGCCTGCCACTTTTCGTACTGCCCCCGCGGGCACGGGTGATCGCGGGGGCGGAGCCGATCTCGGCACGCGTGGGTGACGTGCCGCCGCTGCGCGCGTACCGGCGCCCGGACGTACGTGACCCGCTGCCGGGACTGCCGGTCCGGATCGCGGTCACACACAGCGGTCGACGCGCATCGCGCTGCTTGAAGCTGGCTGCGGCTACGCGGGAGTCACCGCGTGGCCGTAGCGCAGCAGGTTCTCCGGGTCGTAGACGGCCTTGTCGTGGCGCAGGCGTTCGTAGACCTCCGGGGTCCAGGCGCGGGCGCGGTCCTGTTCGTCGCCCGGGGTGCCGTGGATGTTGACCATGGTGCGGCCCGTGCCGTACGGGGTCATGGCGCCGTAGAGGCGGCGCGTGGCCTGTTCGACGGCCTCGGCCACGGGCGGGGCGGGCATGATCCCGACCGACTCCATGAAGTAGCGGGCGTCGCGGGCGCACACGGCGTCCTCGACGGCGGACGGGCGGGACAGCGCGCCGCCCATGTGCCGAAGTGAGGCTACGAGGAGTGGGTGCTCGGCGCCGGCTGCGGGGCCGACCTGCTCCAGGAACGCGTCGATGGCGCCGGAGGGCAGGTCGCGCAGGAGCATGCAGCACTCCCGTGCCGGGAGCGGGTCCTGGGGTTCCATGTGGATGCGGTCCAGGGCCGCGTGGTCCATCACCTCGACCGTGTCGACGGCCACGGGAACGCACGCGCGCAGCGGCGCGATCAGGGCTTCGCCCTCGGCCGCCTCGCCCGGCCAGGCGATCGCCACCCGGGCCCAGAAGCCACCGCGCAGGGGTTCCGGGATCTGCGGGATGGGCGGCAGGCGCAGCACCGAGAACATGCTGCACATCTCGTCCGGGACGGTGCGGGTCCAGTCCGCCCAGGTCCGCAGCAGGGTCTCCGCGTGGTCGGCGGGGCAGTGGATGCCGCCGCCGTAGAGCCGGGGCAGGGGCAGCAGTTCGGTGACGAGCGAGGTGACGACGCCTACGTTGCCCTTGCCGCCGCGCAGGGCCCAGAACAGTTCCGGCTCGTGCCGGGGGTCCGACTCGCGCAGGTGCCCGTCCGGGGTGACGACCTGGAAGGAACGGACCAGGTCGGCGGCGTAGCCGTAGGCCCGGCCGAGGACCGGGAGCCCGCCGCCGAGGACGTAGCCGATGACCCCCGCGTCGGTGGAGGTTCCGCAGAGCCCTGCCAGGCCGTGGGGGGCGGCCGCGGCCATGACGTGGCTCCACTTCGCGCCAGCGGCGATGGTGGCCGTACGGGCGGCGGGGTCCACGTGCACGTCCGTCATGCGGGACGTGTTGATCAGCAGACCGTGCTCGATCGGGAAGTTCGCGCCGTGGCCGGTGGCCTGGACGGCGACGGGGGTGCGGGTGGCGCCGGCCCAGCGCATGGCGGTGACGATGTCGTCGGGGCCGGTCGCCCCGATGGCCACGTCCGGGGTGTGCAGGGCGGCCAGGTTGAAGCCGGTGACTTCGTCGGCGTAGGCCCGTTCGCCGGGGCGCACGACGGGGCCGTTGATCTCCGAGAGGGCGAAGAGGTCGGGCATGTGGTGGGGGGCGGTCATCGCGTCCTCCGTGGGGCGGGTACGGAG
>NZ_POUC01000157.1 GCF_002891435.1 Streptomyces cahuitamycinicus | reverse complement strand
GGCCCAGCCCCGCACTGCCCCCGGCTGGCTGGCGCGCCAGTGGTGTTCCTCGGCCAGGACGCGGCGCGCAGTGAACCGCACGGGCGGCCAGCGCCGCCAGTGCACGGCGGGCGGAGCCGTGTCGAACGTGCAGGCCCCCTCCAGACGGAGTTGGTCCAGGTGGACCGTGCCAGCAAACAAACATCCCGACAGATCCAGGTCGGAGAGGACCAGATGGGCCGCGTCCACCCCACGCAGCGACGCCACCCGCACCCCGGGGTCGGGCGCGCTCGGGCAGGGATCTTCGGCGAGCTGTCGGCCGTCGGTGAGCACGAACGGATCCGGCTCGGCGGCGATCGTGAGGGGGTACTCGAACACCGCCTGAGCGAAGTCCACCGTGGCATAGCGCAGGCGGATCTCCGCTGTCGATGACCAGCGAGTGCGACGGCACTCCAGACGGCGCGCAGCAAACAAGAGGGTCACCGGGCCGCCGAACACAGCGCCGGACAGCACAATCCGCCCAGCACACACCAAAGGCCCGAACTGGTCAGCCTCCACGAAGGTCGCCGACCCGAACACGGCGTCGCCCTCGAAGGTCACCGACCCGAACAGGGCGTCGCCCTCGAAGGTCACCGACCCGAACAGAGCGTAGTCCTTGAAGGTCGCCGACCCGAACCAGGCGTTGCCCCCAAAGGTCGCCGACTCGAACACGGCGTCGCCCTCGAAGGTCACCGACCCGAACCCGGCGTCGCCCTCGAAGGTCACCGACCCGAACCCGGCGTCGCCCTCGAAGGTCGCCGACCCGAACACGGCGTCGCCCTCGAAGGTCACCGACCCGAACCAGGCGCCGCCTTCGAAGGTCACTGACCTGAACATGGCGTAGTCCTTGAAGGTCGCCGACCCGAACCAGGCCTTGCCCTTGAAGGTCGCCGACCCGAACCAGGCCTTGCCCTCGAAGATCGCCGACCCGAACCCGGCGTCGTTCTTGAAGGTCGCCGACTCGAACCAGGCGGTGTCCTTGAAGGTCGCCGACTCGAACACGGCGTCGCCTTTGAAGGTCGCCGACCCGAACCAGGCGTTGCGCTCGAAGGTCGCCGACCCGAACCCGGCGTTGCGCTCGAAGGTCGCCGACCCGAACCAGGCGTTGCCCTCGAAGATCGCCGACCCGAACCAGGCGCCGCCCTCGAAGATCGCCGACCCGAACACGGCGCCACCCTCGAAGATCGCCGACCCGAACACGGCGCCACCCTCGAAGATCGCCGACCCGAACCAGGCGTTGTCCCCAAAGGTCGCCGACCCGAACCCGGCGTTGCCCTCGAAGGTCGCCAACTCGAACTTGGCGGCCCCGAAGCGGGCGTTACCGGTTGCGGGGTCACGGAGGGCGTTGAGTAAGGCGTTGAGGAGGGATTCGGGGAAGGTGGTGCCCCGGTGGTCGATGCTGGCGCCGGGAGTCAGGCCAGCCAGGTAGGCGTCGCGGTCGGCGTCGGCCAGGTGAGCGAGGCACGCGGTGTGGCCGGGAACGTGGATGCCGCGGCAACCAACGAGGTCAGCAGCAGGGTCTGCACCGTGTGCGCAGTGCGGCCAGGTCGGCGGTTCAGACGTGCTCATGGTGCGGCGGCTCCACAGTGTCAGGGTGCCCGTAGGGACGCCCTGAGGACGGGAACGGTTCAGGCTCGACGGTGACAGGCAGCGTCGGGGAGGCTCCCACGTCGCGAAGATGCCGTACGTGCCTGAACAACCCGTAGATATCCGTCAGGCACGGAGCACTGTGGGACAGATGCCTCACATGCCTGTCGCCCGCTCGACACCCGAGATACCCGTCGAGACGGGTGGCCACGTCGATCAGCCTGCTGTAGGTCGCCCCCCGCACTCCTGCGCTCACACGGGGTTGAGGTCATCCACGGGCGACTCCGGCACGAGTGACGAGCCGTCGGCCAAGACGGCGCAGATCGGCCCACACAGCACGGGCCTCGTATCCGCAGAGCACAGGTGCCTCCCTGATCAGGGGTTCTCGTGGGTCCAGGCGCTGGGTACCAGGCCAGGCAGACGGTGGTTGATCTGGTGTTCGCCCTTGGTGCAGCCCTGGAAGGGGCCTGTGGGTCCGCGCAGCTCCCGCATGGCGGGGTCCAGGTGGTCTCGGTGCCACACGGACGGCCCTGTATAGCCGCAGGACACAGGGTCGGTCAGCTCCTGCCAGGCCAGCCACGCTGCGTGCAGGCGGGCGATGGCCACGGGATGCTCCCACCACAGATGGCACCAGCGGGCATCGGCCGACGGTTCACCGAGATAGCCGGGCACGAGTACGCCCTCGACCCACTCGATCAGTCCCCGCAGCTCGTCGTCGTACTGCGGAGAATCGAGCAGCAGGATGAACGGCGGGGACTGCCACTCCTCTTCCGGGTCCTGCTCGGCGGTCTCCGCGCCGGCTGTTTCCTCCCCGTCGACGAAGGCCTCGCCCGACATCGCGTCGTCGCCTTCGGTGAGTGTCTTGACCAGGGCCGTCAGGTGGCCGACCTGGGCCTTGAGGTCTTCGATGTCCTGGAACATGCCGACCGGCACGTCGAACTTCGGAGCCTCGCCGGGTTCATCGGCCACTGCGCGCCGCCTTCCGCTCCTCGTACGCGGCGACCGCGCGCTTGGTGATGGCCTGCTCCTCTGCCTTCATCTGCGGGCCGATGTGGGCCATCAGCTTCTCCGCGTACCAGGGGCGCAGGCTGATCTGCGCGACCGGCATGCCGGTGGCCAGCAGCAGGGCCGTGCCCTTCCTCATGGCGCGGATCTCGGCCGGGTCCAGTACCTGCTCGCGCTGTTCGGACCAGCTACGGCTGCCGCCGTCCTTGGACTTGGAGTACGAGCCGCGCTCGACGTAGTGGGCGCCAGTCAGTGTGCTGACGTCCTGGGCGAACTTGGCGTCGTCCAGGCCGACGCCGATGATCTTCTTGGTGGCTGCGCTCCACATCGAGTCCATGCCGACCTCGCCCCACGCCTTCACGCCCTGCCGGTAGCTCTGCAGGATCACGAACGGCGTGATCCCGCGGGATCCGAGGTGCGAGTACAGGTCGGGCAGGTCGGCGATCTTGCAGATGTTCGCGGCCTCGTCCAGGACGGCGCGCATCGGTTCCGGCAGGCGGCCGCCGTGGCGCTCGCCCGCTTCGGCGCCGGCGGTGAACACGGCGTCAGCCAGGGCGGCCACCACGGCGGAGGCGGGGCCGCCCTTCTTCGACAGCAGGTAGAGGGTGTCCTTGCTGAGGGCGAAGTCCTCGGGGTCGAACCGCGGGTGGTCCTTGTCAGGGGTGACCCACGCGAGGACCTTCTCGTCGCGCAGCGCGCTGACGGCCGTCCGGGCGTTCTGATAGATCCCGGACTGCGTCTCTTCCGCGATGTTGATGGAGCTGTCCACCTGCTCGGCGAGGACCGGCTCGTGGGAGTACAGGACCCGCAGCGGCGCCTTCTCCTTCGGGTCCGACAGCCACCGCATGACGTCCCGGACGCTGCCGCCCTCCCAGTACGCGGCCCGGAACAGGCCCACCAAGAGGTCGCCCGCCGCCTGGGACCAGAAGGGATCGGCTTGCTCCGAGGTGATCTGGTTGACGAAGTGGGAGGCCAGACGCTCGGCGCCCTCCAGCGTCTCCGCCTGGGCGATCATGTCCCACCACATCTGGCGCTCGGCCTGGGCCACGCCCTGGGTGTCGAGAATCCAGGGGTGTCCGACCTTCGCCCGGCTCGCGAGGGTGGCGGCGTAGACGTCGGCCTTGTTGCTGGTCATCAGCAGCGCGCCGGGCGCTTCTTCGGCCACGGGGATGGCCAGCGAGGTGGACTTGCCTGCGCGGGGCGCCATGATGGCGACGTAGGTGTCCTCGTCCGAGCCGCGCAGCTCGACGCCGGACGGCATGTGATCTCCGAGGAGCACGCCCCGGTCGCGGGCCTGGAGCTTGGACGGCTTCGCCTCCTTCAGCGAGGCGCGCAGCCGGGTGGCGGTACGGGCCGCGTGCTTCGGCGTCAGCTCGCGTACCTGGTGCAGCGTCGCCAGGCTGGAGGGGTTCCTGAACCATCGGACGGTCCAGCGCAGGCCCCATACGAGGAAGACGACGACGGCCAGGTCCGCCACGGTGGCGCCGACGATGGACGCGGTCTGCGAGTGCGGCCACGCCGACGACCAGTCGGTGACCATCTGGAAGGCGCCCACCAGGGACGTGGGGAAGGGAGCAGCTTCGTCGCCGGTCAGTACCGCGCCGGCGGCCGCACCGGACCACGTCGACACCGACAGTGTCACGGCGCCTCCGAGGAGGATGCCCCCGGCTGCCCATGCCCGGTCGTTCTCCGTCATCATCAGCTTCCACCTCCCGTAGCGGTCATCCGGCGGCGGTTGTTGTCCGTCCGGTACAGGCGCAGCTCCGTCGCGGTCAGCTCCAGCGCGGCCGCGATGCCCGGCCTGGTGCCGATCTTGATGAGGTACTTGCCGCGGCCCGGGTGCCGGGCGCCCTCTTCCTCGACCGGGGCGGCGTTGTCGGCGTCGTCGTAGGTGGGGTCGATGTCGAGCCCGGTGCTGGTCGCCGAGGACCATGAGCCGATCATCATCCGTTCCTGCTCGGTGAGGGAGCGTTTGCCGGTGACCCGGCGCAGCTCCTCCTCGGAGGACGCGCCGATCACCCACGTGTCGCACCGGTCCATCAGGCCACGGGCCTTGGCGCGGTCGGTCTCCGTCGGTAGCGCCTCGACGTCCAGCAGCGAGTGCGTGACGTAGATCGTGACGTCGTTGGTGGTTCTGTTCAGGCGGCTGATGGCGTCCATCGCGTCCACGAGTCCGGGGCCGGAGCGCAGGGCCCGCCACATCTCGTCCATCGGCAGCACGAGGGAGCGGTCCATCAGCCCGATGCTGCGGGCGGCGTCGATCGCGGAGTAGGTGTACGCCCAGGTGGCGATCATCCCGGCCGACACGACGTCGTTGCCGCGAGCTCGCAGGGCGGAGATGTCCACCGAGACCGCGGGGGCGGAGATATCCAGGGGCGTCGTCGTGGGCCCGTCGAACAGGCCCTTGAGCGGGCCGCCGATGAGGTTGTCGAGCCCGGCGATGACGCTGCGGGTCAGGTCCTGGTATCGCTCGCCGTCGGCAGCGAGTTTGGTCCGCAGCTCCTCGGGCGCTGCCCGCAGCACCTGCACGACGTCGGCGACCACCGGGTCGCTGCCCGACTCCTGGGCGGCAGACGCAACCTGAACGGCCGTGTCCAGCGCTGAGCGCTCGATTTCGTTGGGGGCGCGGCCCAGTCCGTGCTTGGTGGACAGCAGGGCCACCAGCGTCTCCAACCGGCGCCCGTTGAGGACGTCAAGCAGGGCTTCGCGCCGCTCCGATGTCAGGGCCTGCACGCGCCCCTTGAGCGGTCCGGAGTCCAGCGGGTTCAGGCGGCCGATGCCGTCGCCGATCCGCACCACGGATCCGCCGAGTTCGCGGATCATGTCGCTGTACTCGCCCTTGACGTCACCGGGCACGCAGGTCATGAACCCGTACGCCGAGTAGACCATGCACATGCGCTTGACCAGCGCGGACTTGCCCGCACCCGGCTGGGACATGACCCACACACCCGGGTTGGTGGTCAATTTGCCGGTCCACCCGCTGGGGTCGATACACACCAACTCACCGGTCAGCAGGTCCCGGCCGACCGGTACGCCGCGCGGCGGCAGGCCGCTGCCGAGCAGCCAGGGGTAGATGCCGCCGGCCTGGCTGGTCGGGCCGGTGTAGACGGTGCCGGAGTCCTCGACCGGCACGCGGCCGCCGAAGCGCCCGCCCCATCCCAGCCGCGGGGCGAACCGCCCCTTGAGCTTGCGCGCGGCCCGCCGCTCCTCGCGCGTCGGGCCCTGGTCGGCCACGTGGATCACGCGCTTGGGCGTGGTCACCGTCGGCGGCTTGGGCTTGCGTGCCATCGTCGTCAGTCCTTCACCAGCGGGTTGTAGCCGATCGGCAGCCCGGCCGCGAACACCGCGGCCTGAGCGCCGTATGCGCTGCGCATGCGGATGCCGCGGGTGGCCTTGACCGCCCGGGCCAGTTCCTGGCGGGCGGCGGGCAGGTCGGCGGTGCTGCGGGCCGTGGCGGTCACCATCAGCGTCCAGTCGACCACCTGGGCGCCTGCGGCCACCTGGGCGGCGGCCTTCTCCGCCCGCTGGGCGTCGGCCCGCTGGCTGTACTTGGCGCGGCCCTTGACCTCGGCGGTCGCCTGCGCCCTTTGATGGGCGTGGGAGATCTCGCGCTCCAGCACCGCCTCGCCCTCCAGCGGGTCCAGCACGCGGTAGGCGATGGTGATGCGCCGCTGGTAGCGGCCCGGGGCCAGCAGCGGCAGCAGCACGGAGTAGGGGATGGGGCGGCGCGGCATCTCGCGCAGCACCCAGCTGACGGAGACCCCGCCGTCGTGCGCGTAGGTCTCCCAGTCGTCGTCGGCGGCCTGCGGCCCGCACTCCGACCACGACAGCTCCTCGAACTCCCGGTCCCTGGCGTTGAAGACCTCGGGGTCGTAGGCGGAGCGGACGATGCGGCGCAGGTCGACGTCGGTCGCCCTGCGCTCGATGTCCGTGCCCGTGCCGGACAGGTCCAGGGAGTCGACCACCCGCAGCGCCTCGGCGACCTGCTCGGCGAGGTCTGCCGGCGGGTTGGCGGAGGCGTTCGGGTCGACCGTGACGCTCATCCACGGCGCCACACTCGCGGTGGCGTGCGGGGTCGTGCGCACCAGCTCGTCGATGACCTGCTTGGCCAACTGCGGCGCGTTCGGGTCCTTGCGGGCCTTGACGTCGTCACCGAGCGCCTCCCCGGCGCCGGGCGTGATCTGGATGGTCACGCTGGCGCCCTTGACCTGCTCGTCCGTGCTCATCGCGTCCAGCACGGCCGACCAGGTGCGCAGGCTGCTCTGCACCGCTGCGGTGGGCGCCATGAGGCTTCCGCCCGGCGCGAGGAGAGTGGTGACGGTCATGTAGCCGGTCGCCCGGTCGTGCACGACACCGACGGCCCGCCCCGTGGTCGGATCGTGTGCCTTGATCAGGGTGCTGCTCGCGCCGACGCCCGGGAGGTCCAGGGCGTAGGGGTGGGGCAGCAGCAGCCGCCGGTAGGAGGTGGCGTCGTAGCGCGACGCACGCTTCCAGGCGAACTTGGCCCAGTAGTAGGCCAGGGCGGACATGCCGTGGCGGCGGGCGGCGGCCAGTCCGAAGAACGCGCCCGTCACCGGCAGGGTGACCAGCAGCGACAGCGGCATCTGCGTGGCGATCAGGCCGTCCGCCGTCAGCACCGCGGCCGCGATCATCGTCGCGCCCCGCGACAGCCCGCCGAAGCCGAAGCTGCGGCGGGCCCTGAACCCGTCGACCATCAAGGCCGAGGGCACCTCATGGGCTGTCACTGCTGCTCTCCCCCGCCCATCTGTCCACTCGCGCCCTGGATGGCGTCGTTGACGCCGTCCAGGACCTGAATACCGACGCCGACCGCCCCCGCCCCGGCTGCTGCCGTACCCGCAGCACCGGCCACACCCGCGCCCGCGCCCGCGGCCGCCGTGCCGGTGCCGGCGCTACTCGAGGCACCGGCCGCCGCAGCGTCCGCACCGGCAGCACCATCAGCTCCGGCCTGGCCCGGCACGCGGGCCCCGGCCTCATTGCGGGCGGCCTGCGCCTGGGCGTCACCGCCCGCGCCACCGTCCTGCCCGCCGCCGCCCTGGCTCTGGCTTTGGCTGCCCATGCTCTGCTCAACGAACTTGGAGTGGGACACAGGATCCGCCGGAGCAGCGCCACCGCCGCTGTCGCTGCCGCCGCCGTCCTTGTCCTTCGAGCCCATCTTTCCGCCGAGGTAGCTCCCGGCCGCCGACAGTGCACCGCTGGCACCGCCCGCGCTCATCCCAGCACCGGCTGCCGCCCCGAACGGAGCGAAAATCTTGGTGAGCGGGCCCGGCGCGACGACCGCGAGCACGAGCGTCGCACAGCCGCGCAGCCACTCCACCAACGTCTTGGAGTGCCCGAATTCCGCGAAGCCGGTGCAGATGATGACGGCCACGATGGGCTTGTAGGCCACGATGACCATGCCGGTCGTGATCAGCGTCGGCGCCCACTTACGGGTGGCCTCACCACCAGCGCGGCCGCCACCGGCCACCGGCAGCAGCAGGCAGATGATGGGGATGGCGGACTGCCGCAGGAAGATCATGACCATCTGGATGAAACCGATCAGCAGCAACACCGCGACCACGCACAACGTGGTGATCGGGTTGTAGATCCCCGCGGGCAGCATCACGGCGACGATGCGCTCGTAGGCATCCCCGTCGTCGGAGAACGTCGCGTTGACCAGACCCGTGCTGAGCGCGTCTCCGAGGACGAGCAGCAGCGCGAACAGGCTCACCCCGAGGAAGGACAGGAAGAAGTTCTCGATCCAGCCGGTCATCGCCCTGCCGGCGTGTTTGCCCTGTCCGGTGAGGGCCATTTTGCCAAGGTTCCAGATCACCCCGGCCACGGCGATCACCAGCCCCAGCCAGGTCAGCATGCCCGCGAGGGTCGCTTTGCCGCCCCACAGTCCGGTGCCTTCCAGGTCCACTGACGGACCGAGCAAGGCGAACGTGAGCGTCTTCTTGATGACCCACTTCGTCACGTCCATCGCGGACCGGATGACGTCGCCCAGGACGGACTCCCAGACGTTGTCCCAGGCTTCCCTGACCTTCTTCGCCCCGACCTTTCCGATGGCGTCGCACGCGTCCGAGCCCGTCAGGCTTCCCGGGCGGCCGGGAGCCGTTCCGCCGCCGGGCAGGATGGTGCCGAGGATGGGTCCCGAAACACCCCGGCAGATGATCTCTATCCCGCCGCTTATCGGCCCGTCGTCGGCCCGGGCGGGCTGCGGTGCGGACACCGACATCCCGAGTACCGCCACGAGCGCCAGCAGCACCGCGGCCAGTCGCCGCACGATCACGATGCCTCCCGGATGGCCGTCCACCCGGCCGAATTGAACGCAGCGTCGCCCGGCGCGACGATCTTCGGCTTGGCCGGCTGCGCGTCCAGGGCACGCTGGGTGGCCTTGCCCGACAGCTTCCAGTCGCCGTTCTCCCACACGACCGCGTTCAGGGTGCGGGTGTAACCGACAGACTCCTTGGCCGTCTCGCCCGCCTTGCGCGCCACCCGCGACAACAGCCACACGCTGACCTCGTCGTCCGATTCCCGGATGACCTTGTAGCCGATCACGCTGCTGCGCATGTACGCCCCGGGCGGCAGCGGCTCACCGACGGGGACGCTCAACTCCTTGTGCAGCTGCTTGTCGGCCTGGATCGACTCCAGCTCGATTTGCGCCGCGTGTTCTTCACTCTGATCCGCCTTGGAGACGTACGAGTAGTAGATGCGCAGTTGCTCGTCGCCGGTGTCGCGATCGGTCTCCATGCTGACCGTGTTGACGGCCGCGGCCGTCGCAACGGCGCCCTCGGTGGTGTGCGGGAAGCCGACTTGGCTGCCGTGCTCGTTGGTGCGCTTCCCCCGCGGAAGCGCAACCCACCTGGTCGGCTCGGTCCAGTCGTCCGGCTGCTCGTACGAGGCGGACGGGCCGGGCGAGGCGGACACGGACGCGCTCGGGGTCGATCCGCTCTTGCTCGCGTCCGCGTCGTCGTCGCCGCCGTTGAGTACGGCGTAGCCCGTCAGGGCGAGCACGGCCGCGAGCGCGGCGCCCGCGAACCAGGTGCCCTTGGTGCTCCACGTTCCCCTGGTGCGTCCCATGTCCGCCGCCTCAGCCTGCGATGCCGTTGAGGATGGCGATGAGCGAGCTGGACAAGATCACCGCCGCCAATCCGCCCCCCATCCACTTGAAGGGCTCGCTGCCGCCGCCGTTGCGGGACTTGTCCGACACGGCCAGCTTGTAGACGCCGAAGCCGACGCCCCCGACGCCGGCCAGGATCAGCAGCCACAGCCCGTATCCGAAGATCTCGGCCACCGGGCCGTTCATCCCCGGGATGGGGGTGGGCTTGGCACCCGGGATGAGCGCCGCGAGGTTCGCCATGTCAGTCATTTCCCTTCGATCTCGCGCCGCAGCCGCGCGGCCGCGGTCTGGACGTCCTTGTACTCCAGGGCCTCGTCGGGCCCTGTCACCGCTCGCAGGACAGGCAGGTAGGGCAGTCGCGCAACCCCGGCCAGACGCCCTTCGAGGGCCCGGACGGTGAAGCGGGCGTCCTGCACCGGGCGCGTCGGGGCATCGGCCACCCACACCAGCCATGGCCTCGGAAGCGGCCCCCAGCGCATGAGGGTCTCCTCCAGGCGCTGCACGCCGTACACGGTCGTGTCGGTCACCAGCACCGGCACCGTGCCGTAGGGCAGGACCTCTCCCGGCGCCAGGACACGGGCAGCGGCGCCGCCGGAGTCGTTGTCGAGCATGGCGGCGACCGTCGCCACTGCAATGCCGTTTCCATCAACGGGCATCAGCGCGTACCGGAGTGAAACCGGTGTGCCGGTGCCCGGGGTTGTCATCACCGGTTGGGTGCTCACGTCACAACTCCCCCCTGTGTGCCTGAGTTTAAAGTCACGGTATTGGGCTTCTTGGGACCACTGAGGCTAGCGTGACCCCCTGTCAGGCACGGGTGGGGTTTTCGCGTAGCCGGAGGTCAGGTCACAGGTGTCGCTCTACAAGAGCGCGGAAAAGCGTGGGCTTTGCCCCCAATGGAGCATTTTCGAAAAAGGGTCAACCGCCCGGTTTCCGGTCGGCGCCTCCGCCATTGCAGCGCCAGCACTCATCAGCCACACCCCCGAGTCGCCAAAGGCCCCGAGCGGACGCCCCAATTCCGCTGCATGGAGCGAAAGCGAGGGGCTTTCCCTACGCGAAGTCCCCCCACGCGAGGCCGTCACAGACCCTACGCGAACGGTGATCGCGGGCAGGGTCCGGCCCCACGCCAATCCAGGCGCGCTCGCCGAGCGCCTCGTGATCTAGTACGGCGGACAGTCACGCAACTGGCACACAACAGATGAGAGAGAGCGCACGGGGGGATAGCGCGTGAAGGTGCTCATTACGGCTGCCGCCGCGGTGATAGGCCTCGTCCTGGTGGTGACCCTCGGGATCGTGGGGGTGGTGATCGCCGACGCGGATGCCGAAGCGACCGAGACGACCGACGGGGGAGGCGGCCTCCGCGGCGTGCCAGCGGAGTTCCGCGAGTGGATCCTCAAGGCGGACGCGGCCTGCGACCAACCGGCGATGGTCCCCTCGCTGCTCGCCGCCCAGCTCTACCAGGAGAGCAAGTTCAAGACCACCCGCGCGGAGGCCACGTCCCACGTCGGCGCCCAGGGCCCGGCCCAGTTCATGCCCGGCACCTGGGCGACCTGGGGTCGGGACGACGACGGCAACGGCGAGGCCTCGCCCTGGGACATCGGCGACGCCGTCATGGCGCAGGGCCGCATGATGTGCTCCCTGCTCAAGAAGGCGGAGGGGTCGGGCTACCCCGGAGATGTGCGGGCCTTGGCCCTCGCCGGATACAACGCTGGTTGGGGCCGCATCGAGCAGTACGGCGGTGTCCCCCCGAAGTCCTTCGCGGGCGGCGAGACCTACCACTACGTGCAGATCATCCTCAGCACCATGAAACGCTTCGAGGGGCCCGGGATGCTGCAAGTCTCCGGCTCCGGCACAGGCGCGAAGGCCCTGCGCAAGGCGGCCACGCGCCTGGGCACGCCCTACTCCTGGGGCGGCGGCAGCGCGCACGGCCCTACGCTCGGGTTCTGCAGCGGCGGCAGCGGATACCGCAACGGCAGGTGCGTCGCCGACGACACCGTCGGCTTCGATTGCTCCTCCCTCGTGCTGTACGCCTACTGGCCAGACGTGAAGCTCCCGCGCACCGCTGCCGCCCAGTACGGCGCCACCAGCGACCGCGCCGTCTCCAGGCAGAACCTCAAGCCCGGCGACTTGCTGTTCTGGTCCCACGGCGGCTCCGGCGCCATCTACCACGTCGCCCTGTACGCAGGCGACGGCAACGTCCTGCACGCACCCCGCACCGGCAAGAACGTGGAAATCGCACCGCTGACCTCGGCCATGCCGGATCGCGACTACTTCGGCGCCACCCGTCCCTGATCGTGATGACCACCGCCCCGGCCCTGCCGGCCATCCGGCCTCGGGCACTACGACTCGCAAGGAGAGAGAACCTGATGGCACCGCGCACCGTGCGCACCAGCATCGCAGCCCTGGCACTGACCGCGCTGAGCGCACTGGCGGGCTGCTCGTCCGACACCGAACCCGCCGCCTCCGACCACAAGCCGACACCGGTGTCATCCGCTCCGAACCACGACAAGGTCGTCGCCGACACCGCCCGCGCCTACATGCTCGCCTGGCTCGCCAAGAACCCCGCCGACGCCAAGAGCATGTGCGAGCTGTCCACGAAGGCGCACCGCCCCAACTTCGACGAAGACGGCGGCACGATCACCGGCTGCGTCAACTCCCACTGGAAGGACATCGGCGCGGGCGACGACGACAGTGGACGCGCCCCCCTCACCATCAAGATCAGTCACGTCCAGGACGTTGCCGCCTCACCTACGCACCCCGCGGGCAAGGGCGCCCTCGCCACCGGGCACCGCGCTGGCGAGGACCAGTGGCGCAACGTCCTGAGGCTCATCGAGGAGGACGGCAAGTGGCGCGTCGAGCAGGTCGAAGACGTCGATGACTACTTCGCGCACACCGCCGACCCCGTTGCCCAGATCCTCGCCGGAAAGTCCTGACCGCTCGCCGCTTAGGGCGGATCCGCCACAAGCGGCACCATGCCGCCCCAACACGTGTGCCGCAGGCCGATGTCGGCCTGCGGCACGCCGTTTGCCGGTGGCTACTTGGTCTTGCCGCTCTTCTGGGCCGGTCCGCTCTGTCGGTGTGCGGCCACCCCGGCCTCCGCAGGCGCCGTGCCCTTCGCCGCCTGCGCCTTAGTAGGGTCCATGCTCGTCGACGTGGCTCGCGCGGCCGTGGTGTTCACCCGCACCCGCGACTCTGCCGCCGCATCCCCGGCAGGACGCCCCAGGGCATCGCCAACGGCCTGCACCAGCCGCGTCCCGAGCTGCGCTGCGGGCCCCTGCTGCCACGACGTGTCCTTGGCCAGACGGGCCAGGTGCTCACGCACTGGCATTCCATCCTTCTCCATCTGCGCCATTCGGGCAGCCACCAGCGGCCACTTTCGAGACGCCACCAGCAGGTCAGCCTCCCGTTCGTGCCCGGGGATCGCCTCCCGTACCCACCGGATGTACCGCTCGTTCTCCTTCCCCGGTGAGATGGCCAGCTGCTTGAACGCACGCTCGCGGTCGGACAGGTTGAGATCGCGGGGGAGGTCCAGCCCGGTTGTCAGCGGCCCGTACGACAGCTGGGCGTCCCGGCTCATCGCCGGTTCCGCGGCCGCCCCGAGTCCTTTCGCCACCGCCTGGCCGACGGCCAGCATCTCGTTGTACGCGGCCGCCAGGACCTCGCGCACGTTGACTCCCCACTCCGCCAGCTGGGTCATCGTCGACGCCATCTCCGGCCAGGCCGGAGAGGTGAGGATCGCCTCACGCACCGATCCCGCCGGCAGCGTCTCGCGCAGCGCCTTCACCCACTCGTCCGTGCCTTCGCCTGCCACCCGCTCGGCGTTCGCGGCCACCTGGTCCCGCACGGTCACGGCGATCTCGCCAACGCGTGGCAGCATCGTCTCCAGGTCCACACCGGCACGCTTGAGCGCCATCAACTGCTGTGCGATCTCAGGCCACTCCGCGTCTTCCAGCAAGGCCGCACTGATGTCCTCCGGCAGGAGCTTCTTCACCGCTTCCGAAGCCTCCGCCATCGCCTCGTCGACGTCGGCACGCGCCTCCTCCTTCTCGGCCCTCTCCTGCTGCTGACGGCGTACCGCTTCCGCGAAAGCCAGGACCATGCGGAAAGCCATGACGGAGGCCTTCCGCGCCATGACGTAGGTCTTCACCGCCTCGCCTGCGGCCTGCGCGAACGCATCCCCGGCCTGGTCCTCTGGCATTGGTGTTGCCATGCTCGCTCCCCTCGTTACCGGGCCCGTCGCGGGCCCTTGCGCTGGTCGTCACCCGGTGGCCGACGTGTCGGTCCTGGCGCCCCCGTCTTGCGCGGCATGCTGGTGCTGCCAGCGCCGCCCTTGGATGTCGGCGCCGGGCTCTTGGTGCTGGCGGACGCCGCCGCACCTCGCTGTCGTTGCCATCCGTCCAGCCGCCATGTAAGCACCTCTGCGACCGAGTCCGCTGAACCCAATTCCCTGCGGGCTGCAACTGCGGCCAGGACATCGACGGGGTCCTCGCCAGCCTTCTCAACCGCCGTCAGACGTGCACGCAAGGCGGGCCAGGCCGGGTCCGCAAGCACCGCACGTGCGTGCACAGGAATCGCCTCCTGGAGCACGCCTGCCATCGGCCTCTGCCCCGAAGCCTGTGGTGCCCGGCGGGCCGCCGACGGCCGATTAGCCGTGCGTTTCGAGTTCGGCCGGTACTCGCGTGCCGCGCTCGCACCGGCGGTCACCTCGACCGCCTCACGCAACAGTCGACCAGCCCGACCCGATGCTTCCGCCTGAGCACGGTGTTCCTGCGCCTGATGCCAGCGGCGAGAGGCTTCGACCGCGGTCAGCAGGGCGAGCAGAAACCCGAGTGCGGCGACCGTGTCACTGCGTCCAGCCGCGGCCGCCGACCGGGAGAGCAGCTGTGCCGACTCCCGGTAGAGGCTGCGCGCCTGTCCCTCCAGCGCGCGGTCGCCCGGCACGCGGGACGCGCGCTCGAACTCGTACGCCGCATCTCTCATTCGGTCACGCACCATGCGCGGCGAGATAACTGCGGCGATGACGATGAGATCACCGAGCGCGGCAACGTCTCCAGCCCCCTGGTGCAGTCCGCCCGCGCCGAGCTGGTCGGCGGCCTCCCGTACCCGTCGCTCCGCCTCGCGCCACATCTCCGCCGGCGCAACCGCCGGTACGGACACCGGGACCTGCCAGCGTTCCCGCACGCGCGGAAGTGACAGATCGGGGGCGAGCCGGGAGCCGGAGAACCACACCGGTTCCTGCCTCTTATTGCGGTCGCCAGGCAAGGCGACGGAGTAGCCGGTCACGTTGCCGTCGGGAGCGATCCGCTGCTGCACGCGCAGACCTGCGGACCCGAGCCGGGCGAAGAAATCGGCGTCGCTCGTGGCGGCGGCCGCCACCTCCCGGACCGTGCGGTGAAGGGTCTGGCGGGCCGATTCCTTAAGGCCTCGCCGCTCGGCCTTCTCGGCCTCTCCGCTCTTCACCCATGTCCGCGCCGTCTTGTCGCCGCGCCCGACTTGGCGCAGCCTGAACTCCACCTCGAAGCGGGCGGCAACGCGGTGCATCTTGACGATGTCCTGGCGCAGGTTCGGCTGTCGGCCGTCCTCTCTCGCCTTGGTCGCGACGATGTGTATGTGGTCGTCGGCGTGCCGGATCGCCACCCACCGGCAGCCTTGGTCACTGTCGTGCGGAGCGATACCGGCGGCGTCCATCAATTCGTACGCGACCTGTGCCCATTCCGCGTCCGACAGGATGCGATCCTCGGGCGCGTTGCGCACCGCAACGTGGTACACGTGCAGCTTCGGCTTCTTGCCGATCAGGGCGTACACCGGGGCGTCCATGATCAGCGCAAGGTCCGAGATCGTCATGTCCGGGGACCGCGCCGGGTCGTCGATGTACGGGTCCCATGCGGCGACCATGTGCGGGTCCACATGCTCGTCACGCCGACCGGGACCGTACAGGTAGTGCAGCAGGCCGTAGGTGTCGTCGCCCTCGTCGAGCTTCTCCGGAATCACGACCGCGGTTGCCTCTCGCGCATCAGCTGGAGTGTGGCGCTGTCCTGGCGTTTGATCGCTGCCGCTACGGCATCGAGGACGGCGCTCAGTTGGTCGTCGGTCACGGTGCCGTCGCTGTTGAGTGCGCGTGCGATCTGGTTGAGGTTGTTGCCGATGCGGCTCAGTTGGACGCGAGAGCGGATCACCTCTTGGACGACCTCCTTGGCGTCGGCGGAGACGGGTACGACGGTCTCCTTGGCCACGGCCAGTGCGGCGCTGCTGACCCATGCAGCAAGGGCGGTGTCATCGTGTTCGGCGGCGGCGCGGACGATCGTCAGCTCGTCGTCGTTGTAGGACACCAGGAAGCGGTTGGAACGAGTGCCGCCGGCCTCGCGGGTGCGGCGTCGTGCAACGCGCCGCTTTTCGCCGTCCGCTGCTGGCTCCGCCACAGCAAGCTCCTCCCCCGTCGTTCCCCGGTCCGTGCTCGGACCCATGATCCTGGCCGCCCACCCTAGTGGATCACGGCCGGTACACGCCGCTTACTGATATCAGTAAGCACTACCTTGCTACCGGTAGCTACTGCTGTCAGTTACCGCGCACGTGGGGTGTGAGTGGCGGTCAGAAAACCTCTGACCTGCGGCTACTGGGACCCCGGTCCGCCCGTCTGGGGCGGGATGCGACTACCATTCCGGGCATGTCGAGTGCAGAAGAGTTCTTGCAGCGGATGGAGAAGCTCCAGGCTGCCAAGGGGGAGGCCTTCAAGCCCCTGGCGGAGATCCTGGGGCAGCGTGCGGCGATTCAGAAGGAGCGGGAGACCGTCCTCGCCGAGTTCGAGGAACGGCTGGCGGCCCTGAACGAGCCGTACGGCAAGGCGTACACGACGGCGGAGAAGGCTGGATGGACTGCGGCGGAGCTCGCCGAGCTCGGCGTGGAAGAGCCGGTCAAGCGTCCGCGGGGACGGCGGCCGGGCAAGGCCGCGGCCGCGAAGAAGACGGCCCCGAAGACGGAGGCCGCGCCGGAGAAGGCTGCGCCGCAGACCGGTCCCCCGGCCGTGCCAGCCCCAGCACATGAGAGCACCGGGGACGCCGTGGCGGCCGCCGGATTCCCGTCCGCCTGACGGAGCAGATCAGCAAGAGGGGGCCCCGCAGCGCGGGGCCCCCTCTTCGTGTGTGGTCACTTCCCTCCCCGGCCGATCAAGTGTCCGGCCGGACTCCTCCGCGTCAAGGGTCGTACGTCCGCTCCTCGCCGCGTCGCTCGTGCCTCACAACGCGCCTGCGGTGCGGGCGCTCCACCCTTGACACTCCGTCCCCCGACCTGGGGTGAGGCCTTGCGGGGAGGGGAGGGAAA
>NZ_POUC01000156.1 GCF_002891435.1 Streptomyces cahuitamycinicus | reverse complement strand
GAGCCCCGGCCCTCGGGGCTCCGGCCCTCGGAGCCCCGGCCCTCGGAGCCCCGGCCCTCGGCGCCCCGGTTCCGGAGTGCGCCCCGGCCCTCGGGGCCCGGCCTTCGGCGCTCCGGCCCGGAGCAGCGCCGCCCGGTGCCGTTACGGCCGCTCGTCGGCGGACGAGCCGTCCGGCTCCGCGAGCGCGGCCGCGTCCAGTGCGTTGGTGAGGTCGTCGAGACGGGCGCGCAGCACGCGGACCTCCTCGGGGCCGAAGCCGGTCGAGGCGGCGATCCGGCGCGGCACCTGCAGCGCCCGCCCGCGCAGCGCCACGCCCTCCTCGGTCAGCCGCACCTCCACCGACCGCTCGTCGCGGGAGCTGCGCTCCCGGCGCACCAGACCGGCCGCCTCCAGCCGCTTGAGCAGCGGCGACAGCGTGCCGGAGTCGAGCCGCAGGTGCTCGCCGAGCTTCTTCACGGGCAGCTCGTCGTGCTCCCACAGCACCAGCATCACCAGGTACTGCGGGTAGGTGAGCCCGAGGTCCTTGAGGATCCCGCGGTAGACCCCGTTGAAGGCCCGGGAGGCCGCGTGCAGGGAGAAGCAGATCTGCTGGTCCAGGCGGAGCCAGTCGTCGTCGGGCGTGTTCATGCCTCCAGGATAACTCGTGTCCGTCATTCAGTTGCACACAACTGAATTGTGTGCTCTACTTCTGGGTGTCGGGCGGCCCGGAAGCGGGCCGTCGAACGATGACGTGAGAGGGAAGGTTTTCCATGGACGCGCTCTACACCGCTGTCGCCACCGCCACCCACGGCCGCGAGGGCCGGGCCGTCAGCTCCGACGGCGTGCTGGACCTCGCCCTGGGCATGCCCCAGGCGCTGGGCGGCAACGGCCAGGGCACCAACCCCGAGCAGCTCTTCGCCGCCGGTTACGCCGCCTGCTTCGGCAGCGCCCTCGGCCTGGTCGGCCGTGGGGCCAAGGTCGACGTCAGCGACGCCGCCGTGACCGCCGAGGTCTCCATAGGCAAGCAGGGCGAGGGCTTCGGGCTCGCCGTCACCCTCCGCGTGGAGCTGCCCGACAGCGTGGACGAGGCGACCGGCCGCAAGCTGGTCGAGCAGGCCCACCAGGTCTGCCCGTACTCCAACGCCACCCGCGGCAACATCGAGGTCGACCTCGTCGTCGAGTAGTCCCTGAAGCCCGCGAAGGTCACCCCCCGACCCGCGCCAGCACCTCCCCCGTCCGTCTGCTCCACGCCACCACCACGGCCTCCTCGGGCACCGGGTGCCAGCGCGTCAGCAACAGCCAGCGCACGTGGTAGCGGCGGACGACGGCGGACCGCTCGGCGCGGGTCGAGCCGGGGGCGAGGTAGGCGCGGACATCGGCCGCCCGGCGCTCCCGCTCCCGCTCGTCCAGGGCGGGGTCGGGCCAGATGGGCGCGGCGAGGTTCGGCCCGTACCCGGCGATGGCGTGAGAGGCGAAGTACCCGTCGGTGATCACCACCTCGCCGGGCCCGATGTGCCGCGCCGCCCAGTCGTACGACGGCCAGCGCGTCGGCTGCGTGAAGCCCACCGGGTCGACCGAGCGCGGCACGACCGCCCCGGCGTGCACGACGACGAACCCGACGCACACCCCGGCCACCGCCGCCCCGCCCAGCGCGCGCCTGGCCCGGTGCCAGGGCCGGGGCGCCGCCAGCTCCACCGCCAGGGCGAACTGCAGCGGCACCAGCACGGCCCACAGGGCCCTGGCGTACGTGTAGTGCCCGCTCACCCAGCCGTACGCCACCAGCAGGCACTCCAGCAGGAACATCAGCACCAGCGGATCCCGCGCCGACCGGCGGGCCCGCAACCACAGCGCGGGCAGCCCGACCAGCGCCAGCCAGGAGTTGGCGAGCATCCTCTCGTACAGCTGCCGGTGCATCGCGTCCATGCCGGTGTCGCCCACCAGCGTCAGGACGTCGTAGTAGGGCCAGGTCAGGGCGACCGTCGCGCAGGCCGCCGCGGTGAGCGCCCAGCGTGCCGCGACCGGCCGCCGCCAGCCGCGCTGCCGGGACGCCACGATCGCCACCGCCCCGGTGAGCGCCGAGGCCGCCGTGACGGGATGGGTGAGCAGGATCAGCCCGTACAGGACGCCGATCCCCGCGTACCCCCACCAGCCGCCGAGGCCGCTCGGACCGACGAACCGCACCGCGGGGGCGTCCTCCCGGGCGCGCGTGGCCGTCCAGGCCCACGCCCAGAACGTCAGCCCGATGGCGAGCGCGGACGGGTAGCCCAGGTTCGTCGTCATCGACATCAGCCCGAGGTAGCCGCTCCACAGGATCCGCGCGGTGCCCCACAGCAGCGTCATGAACAGCAGGGCCCACACCGGCGCCCAGGGGCGCGAGGTGAGGGTCCGGACCAAACGGCCGAGCCCCGTCAGCAGCACCAGCAGATGCACCGGCCCGGCGAGCTTCACGACCTCCCAGCCCGACAGCCCCGTCAGCCGCGCCAGAACGCCCTGGGCGACCGCGTACGGCCCGTAGTACGGGCTGCCCGCGCCCGGCAGGTCCGCCATGGTGTGGGCCGGGTGGAGCAGGTCGGCCTTGAGACGCTCGACGACCGCCGCGTGCTGTCCGGCGTCACAGCACAGCGGGATCCGCCAGTACGCCAGCGTCATCACCAGCCAGAACAGGGCGCCGTAGAACTGGTACGGGGTGAGCCTGCCGGCACGTCCGCCGCGCAGCGCCGTCGCACCGCGCACGGCCCGCCGGATCAGGACCGAGGCGCTCACAGAAGGGTGGAAGGGGTCTGGGGCATGCGCCGAATGTTCCCGCCCAAAGCATGCCCTGACCCCGGATCACTTCATCGGGTGAGGCCGCTGCGCCCACCTGCCGGTCGGTCGCACAGCGCCTGCTGTGCCGCCGCCGGCCAGCGCGCGAAGCGGAACCGCGTCCGCTCGACCGCTCCGGTGAGGTTCCGCCAGAACCGCTCGGCGGTGAGCGGCGCGCGCACCGACTCCCTCAGCTCGGCGAGATCGCCGCAGCCCAGCGCGGCCCGGGCCGCCTCGACCGCCTCCCGCGTGGCCTCGGCGCGCAGCAGGTCGCGCTGCGGCGGATGCTTCGCCGCCCACTCGGCGAAGACCCAGTGGTTGCGCAGGAACTTCTCGTGCCCGGGCCAGCTCCACCGCTCCAGCGCCAGGTGCGCGCCGATCGGACTGGCCAGCCCCCAGGCGTCGTTGACGTAGGCGTCCAGCGGCGCCGCGGCCCCCGTCACGCCGAGATGGCGGCCCACGATCACCACGTGGTACGGCGAGTCCGCGCGCATCGGCGTCGCGTGCAGCCGCCGCCCGGCGTCGAAGTAGAGCAGCGTCGGCCCGGGCGCCCGCTCGGCCCGGGCCAGCATGGCGCGCCCCTCCGGCAGGGCGGGCCAGTTGTCCACCCAGGTGGCGGTGCGCACCGGGTTGTGGTCGCCGAGGCCCTCCACATCGGAGCTGCGCACGTTGAACGAGCCGGGCGTGCTGCGCACGTCGAACGGCGCCCGCAGCGGACTGACCGCCGCGAACAGCCACACCACCAGCAGCGCACCCGCCACACCGGTGACCCTGGTCGCGGGCACCACCAGCACCGGCAGTAGCAGCAGCAGAAGGGCGGGCAGGATCATGCGGGCGTGCATGTAGTCGCCGCCGACGCGGACGACGTACCCCGCCAGCAGCAGGCCCGCCGCGAGCGGCGCCAGCAGCACCGCGAGCGAGGCCCGTCCCGGGGCGCGGTCCCGTTGCTCCCGGCGGTTGCGCAGCACCAGCAGGACGGCCAGCGCCCCGAGCACCGGCAGAGCCGGCCACAGCCAGTACGGCCCGAGCGTCTCCTGCACGTACCCGGCGCCCCGGCTCCAGTCGCTGGCGCTCGCCTCCTTGGCGATGGCGGGCAGCGGCACCAGGACCCCGTAGTACCCCGCCCGGAAGACCTCGTACGCCAGTGGCACCGCTCCCGCCGAGGCCAGCATCGCCGCCGTGCCCCGCCGGGAGGGACGCAGCACCCACCACTGCGCGGCCAGGAAGCAGGCCGTGACCACCGCGAGATCGGGCCGGACCAGCGGACCCAGCCCGAACACGAAGGCGGTCGGGTACGTCAGCCGGGCCTCCTGCCCGCGCCGGGTCCGCGTCAGCAGCCACCACGACAGGCCGGTCCAGAACGTGCCCAGACCGCTCTCCAGACCCGAGGTCATGTACGACCAGAACGGCGGCACGGCCAGGAGTACGAGCACACCCGCCGGGAGCAGCAGCCCCGCGCCCCGGTGCAGCCGGCACGTGGCGAGCAGGGCGAACGCGAACCCCGCGGTGCTCAGGACCAGGCCGAGCCCGACCGCGATGAACGCCGGGTCCTCGCCGGTGACCCAGGTGGCGAGGGCGAGCAGCCACTGCCACAGGGTGCCGGTCGAACTCTCGGCCCGCTCGCCGACGTTGAACACGGGCCCGTTGCCCGCCAGGATCTGCCGGACCGGGCGCAGGTAGATGAGCCCGTCGTCGCAGATCCAGCGGCGCCGGTAGCCCAGCACGAACAGGGCCGCGGTGGGCACGGCGACCAGGGCGGCATGCCACCCGGGCACCCAGCGCGGCCGATCGTCGGCGACGGGCGGCCGGGCCGAGGGAGCCCGCTGGCCGGGCAGGGACGGGGCGGCCTCGGGGGTCGCGGGGATTCTCATCTCTCGATCAGCGCCTCTGGTCGTGTGCGGGCCCCCTCGGTCCGGCGCGCCGCGGGCAGCAGCGCCCCGCCTCGCTCGCCCAGCATCAGCAGCCGGACGACCCGCTCGGCGGCCCGGCCGTCCTCGAACTCGCAGTACCGCTCCCGGAAGCCGGAGCGCAGCCGCGCCGCCTCCGCGTCCTGCCAGGTGCCGGACGCGAACAGCCAGGCCAGCTCCCGGTACGAGCGCGACACATGGCCCGGCGCGTCGGCCGTGATGTCGAAGTAGGCGCCCCGGCTCGCCGCGAACGCCCCCCAGTCGTCGGCGTGGACGACGATCGGCCGGTCCAGGAGCGCGTAGTCGAACATCAGGGCGGAGTAGTCGGTGACCAGCACGTCGGAGGCCAGCATCACGTCCTCGACGTGCGGCTCGTCCGTGACGTCCACCAGTACGCCCCGCCGGTGCAGGTCGGCCAGGCCGAGGCCCCGCGCGACGCCCGCCGCCAGCGACGGGTGCAGCCGGACGAGCAGCGTGTGCCCGGGGCCCAGGTCCGCGGCGAACCGTGCCAGGTCGAACCGGTCGACATGGCCGCCCCGCCGGTAGTCCCGTCGGGTCGGCGCGTACAGCACGACCGTGTCACCGGCCGGGACGCCGAGCCGCTCGCGCACCTCCCGGCCCCGGTCCGGACCGGCTCCGACCAGTACGTCGTTGCGGGGGCTGCCGGTCCGCAGCGAGGTGAAGTGGCACGGGTAGGCCCGCTCCCAGGCCCGTTCCGCGTGCCGCCCCGCGACCAGGCTGTAGTCCCAGCGGTCGGCGCGGCGCAGCATCTGCGGCACGTCGAAGCCGTGCCGGGCACCCGGCTTGGTCAGCAGGTCGGCGCCCATGTACTTGAGCGGCGTGCCCTGGTGGGTGTGGATGTGGACGCTGCCGGGCCGCTTGGCCAGGGTGCCGGGCCAGTTGACGTTGTTCACCCAGTACGTGGCCCGCGCCATGACCTCGTGGTAGCGCCGCGAGCCCGGCGTCACATGGTCGATGCCGGGCGGCAGCGCGTCCACCGCGTCCTCCCGGACCACCCACACGCCACGGATGTGCGGGGCGATCTCGCGTGCCTTCTCGTAGATCGCGGCCGGGTCACCGGTCACACCCCGGTGGTGGGTCGCCGAGTAGACGGCGAGACGCGGATCCAGCGGGCGCTTCGACTGTGCCGTGTACCAGCCGCGCAGAGCGCTCTCCGACGCTTTCTTCGCCACCCGTCGCCGCCCGCCCAGCGCGCAGGCGCGCAGATCCCGCAGCCCGCGTGCGGTCGCGTACGCCGCGTAGGGCGCCGAGGCGATCAGCCGCATCTCGGCCCCGCGCCAGCCGTCCGGCCGCGGGAAGCCGCCCCCGGGGAGGTGACGGCGGTGGAAGGAGCGGATCTCGCGGTAGAAGTCGCCCCGGTCCGCGGGCCGCACCCGGTCCTCGCGGGCCAGCACGAACAGCATGTGGTCCAGCGCCCGCTCCAGCAGCAGCGACAGCGCCCAGTCCAGGTCGGGGCGCTGCTCCAGAAAGGCGAACAGGCCCTCGTACTGGGGGAAGATCTCGAAGTGCCGGCGCCCGGGCGTCTTGGTGATCGCGCCCTGGCGGCGCTGCCGGTACTCCACGCCGATCCGGTCCAGGCAGGCGATCCGGTCGGCCAGCACCATCGACCGGTAGGTGACCGGCGCGTCCTCGTACAGCCCCGGCGCGTACTGCAGACCGTGCTCCTGGAAGAAGGAGCGGCGGTAGGCCTTGTTCCAGGCGACCAGGAACAGGTTCAGGTACTGCGGGCTCTCCCGGATGCCGAACGTCTCCAGGCCCGCGGCGGCCAGCAGGTCCGCCGCCTCGCTGCGCCCGCCGCGACCCCACCAGTGGGTACGCACATGGTCGAAGACCAGGATGTCCGGGTCGCCGGTCGCCGCCAGGCGGGCGGCGACGGCGGCCAGCAGGCCCGGTGTGTAGTGGTCGTCGCTGTCCAGGAACAGGACGTAGTCGCCGGCCGCCTCAGCGAGGCCGGCGTTGCGGGCCCGGCCCAGACCGACGTTCTCGGGCAGGTGCAGCACCCGCACCCGGGCGTCGAGGGCGGCGTACTCGTCGAGGATCGCGCCGCTGCCGTCGGGGGAGCGGTCGTCCACGGCGATCACCTCGAAGTCGCCGTAGGACTGGCCGAGCACCGAGTCGAGACACTCGCGCAGGAAGCCCTGCACCTTGTAGACGGGGACGATGATGCTGAAGCGGGGCACTTCTTCGGTCAGCTCCTCACGAGGGTGGCGGCGGGGGCCGGGACGCGCTCCGCGAGCGGGATCACGGGCGGGATCGACTCGGGCGACTCCCCGAGCAGCACCCGACGCACGACGCGCTCGGCGGCGCGCCCGTCGTCGAACTGGCAGAAGCGCTCACGGAACGCGGCCCGCAGGGCGGCGGCGGACTCGTCAGCCCAGGAGCCGTCACGGAAGACGGCCGCCAGCTCCCCGGGAGTCCGGGCGACACGGCCCGGCGGGAGCTCCATCAGGTCGAAGTAGACGCCCCGCGTCTCCCGGTAGACGTCCCAGTCGTCCGCGTACACGACGATCGGCCGGTCCAGGTTGGCGTAGTCGAACATGATCGAGGAGTAGTCCGTGATCAGCGCGTCCGCGGCCAGGCACACGTCCTCAGAGGAGCGGTGCCCGGTGACGTCGATGATCCGGCCGCCGCCCCTGCCCGGCCCCCGGTCGTAGAAGTAGTGGGCGCGCAGCAGCACCACGTACTCGTCGCCGATCGCCTCGCAGAACTCCGCCAGGTCCAGGCCGGTCTCGAAGCCGGTGGCGTAGTCGCGGTGCGTGGGCGCGTAGAGCAGGGCCTTCTTGCCGTCGGGGACGCCCAGTTCCTTGCGGACGCGGGCGACGTCCTCGGCGGACGCCGTGCAGTAGACGTCGTTGCGCGGATAGCCGTACTCGAGGGTCTCGTGCGTGCTCGGGAACGCCCGCTCCCACATCTCGGTGGAGTGCCGGTTGGAGGTGAGGTTGTAGTCCCAGCGGTCCACCCGGGCCAGCAGCTTGGCGAAGCTGCCGGTCGCCGCGGCCACCACGGGGTACGTCGACTGGTCGGCGCCCATGGTCTTCAGCGGGGTGCCGTGCTGGGTCTGGAGGTGGACGCTGCCGGGGCGCTTGACCACGGCGTCCGCGAAGTTGGCGTTGTTGACCAGGTACTTGGCGCGGGCCAGCACCTGCCAGTACCTCCGGCTGCCGATCACCGCGTACTCGACGCCCGGCGGCACGCTGCCCACCGCGTCCGGCTCCACCAGGAACACCGAGCGCAGGTGTGGCGCCAGTTCGCGGGCCTTGGCGTGGATCGCGGCCGGGTTGCAGACGTAGCCGCGGCCCCAGTACGCGCAGTACACGACGAGGTTCTTCTCGAGCGGCAGGCGCAGGGCCGCCGCGTAGCGCAGCCGGGTGCGCAGCCCCCGCGGGCGGGGGAGCAGCGCGGCGGCCCGCAGCGCCCCCCGGTTGACGGCGCGCAGGGCCCGGAACGCCGGGTACGACCCGCAGGCGAGCAGCCGGTGCTGGACGCCGAGGCTGCCACCGGGGGTCCGGTAGCCGGCGGGGCGGTGCCGCCGGTAGAGCGCGCCCGCCCGCCGGAAGAAGGCCCGGCGTCCGGACGTCAGCCGCCGTGGATGGGCGGCCGTCTTCAGTACGGCGGCGAAGAGCTGCTCGAACAGCGGCGTCAGCCGGTCCGCCGGAAGCCCCTGCTCCACGGCCCGCGTCAGCACCACCTCGGCCTGGTCGAGCAGCTCGGCGTGGTGCTCGCCGGGCAGGCCCAGCCGGTCGCCCTGCCGGCGCCGCAGATGCCGGACGACGACCGTGCGCAGGGCCGCCATCCGCTCCGCCCGCAGGGCGACCAGCCCGCCGAAGCCGACATCGGTGAAGTGGTTTCCGGGGAAGGCGAGGCGTTGCTCGGTGAGGAAGGCCCGGCGGTAGGCCGCGCTCCACGCCGGGAGCGTCACGCCCGTCAGCTGCGGGGCGCGGCCGGGGGCGAAGGCCCCGTCCGGTGCCCTGGCCAGCAGGGGCGCGGCCGGGTTGGTCGGCTCGCCCTCCCACCAGGGGGTGCGCTCGTGCTCGAAGTACAGGACGTCCACGTCGCCGGTCTCGCCCAGCCGGGCGTCCAGCGCCGCCAGAGCCCCCGGGACCAGGACGTCGTCGCCGTCGAGGAACAGCACATGGCCGCCGACCGCCGCCCGCAGCCCGGTGGTGCGCGCCCCGGCCAGTCCGTCCGCCGGCGGCGAGTGCACCGGCGTCACCCGGGAGTCCCGCTCGGCGTAGCCGGTGACGACGTCCGCCGCCGGCGCGTCGGGTGCGTCGCACACCGGGATCAGCTCGAAGTCGCCGAACGACTGGGCGAGGACCGAGTCCAGCGCCAGGGACAGCCTGCCCGCGACCCCATGGGACGGGACGACGATGCTGAAGCGGGGCATTCTGCTCTTTCCGTCGAGGGCGGTGTTCACAAGGTGGTGGAGGCGGGCCGTCTCACGCGGCACGCGGGCGTCCCGGCCGCCCGGACGGGCGCCAGGAGGACGGGCGGCTGGGTGTCGGCCGGGACGGGCTGGAGGGCATGCGGACTCCCCGGGGTGAGAACCGTGGTCAGAGGCTGTCGGTGACCGCGTGGGGGCCGGCCGGCAGCGGCACCGTGGTGAGCGGTTCGCGCGTCATCGAGGCCGTCGCCGCGGGCACCGGACAGCGCTCGCCGAGCGGCACGACCGGCGGCAGCTCCGACTCCCCGAGGACGACCCGGCGCACCACCCGCTCCGCGGCCCGGCCGTCGTCGTAGGCGCAGAACCGCTCGCGGAACGCCGCCCGCAGCTGGGCCGAGCGGGAACCGCGCCAGTGGCCGGTGGCGAAGATGTCGATCAGCTCGTCCTCACCGCGGGCGACCGCGCCCGGCGGGGAGTCGCGCAGGTCGAAGTAGGTGCCGCGGGCCGCGTCGTACGCCTCCCAGTCGTCGGCGTGGATCACGATCGGCCGGTCCAGGTTGGCGTAGTCGAACATCAGCGACGAGTAGTCCGTGACCAGGGCGTCCGACGCCAGGCAGAGGGACTCGACGCTCGGGTGGCCGGAGACGTCGACGACCCGGCCGCAGGTGCTGGTCAGCGGGGCGTCGTAGGCGTGGTGGGCGCGGGCCAGGACGACGAAGCGCGGGCCGAGGCGGCGCACGATCCGCTGGAGGTCGAGGGTGTGGCGCTGGGAGCGGCGGTAGTCGCGGTGGGTCGGCGCGTACAGGATCGCCACCGAGCCCCGCGGAATGCCCAGAGAGGCGCGCAGCCGGGCCACGTCCGCCGGGGTCGCCGTCCGGAACACGTCGTTGCGCGGGTAGCCGTACTCCAGCGTGGTGTAGCGGCCGGGATGGACACGCTGGTTCGTCAGAGTGGTGTGGCGGTTGGCGGACAGCACGTAGTCCCACCGGTCGACGTCCTTCAGAAGCCGCGCGAAGTCCCGGCCGCGGGCCGCCGCGGGACGCTCCTGGAGGTCGAGGCCGATGTGACCCAGCGGGGTGCCGTGCCCCGTCTGGATGAGGACCTGACCCCGGCGCTTGGCCAGGCGGTCGTCGAAGCCGGTGTTGCTGACCAGGTAGCGGGAGCGGGCGAGCGCCGTCCAGTAGGCGGCCGTCCCGGGGACGAGGCGGCGCGGGCCGGGCGGGATCGTGTGGTGGTGCTCGCGGCGGGCGACCCACGCCGTGCGGATGTGCGGGGCGAGCTCGCGGAACGCGGCCTCCAGCGCGCCCGGGTTGCAGCCGTGGCCGCGGCCGTCGTAGGCGGCGAAGACGGCGCGGTCGGCGCGCAGCGGCAGACAGCGCTGCACGCGGTAGTGGGTCCTGAGGGCGGCCGACCGCAGGCCCCGCAGCAGTGTCCCGGTGGCCCTGGCGGCGGAGCGGTTCAGGGCGGAGGCCAGCTGGAGGGTGCGGTAGGTGCGGTGCAGACCGAAGCGGATCAGGAGGTGGTGGATCCGGCAGCGCAGGGGCACGGGGGCACCGGGTGTGCGGTAGCGGCGGTAGTGGGCGCGGGCCCTGCGCAGGAAGTCCGCACGCGAGCTGTGGGGCAGCCGGTCCCGCCGGGAGTACACGATCGCCAGGTGGTGCACCATGCGGCGGAACAGCACCGGCCGCCACCGGGCCAGTCCGGGGCGCTCGTCGAGGAACGCGAAGACCCGGTCGTACTGCTCGAAGACGTCGAAGTGCCGCTCGCTGGTGGTGCGCAGGATGCTGCCCCGGCGCCGCTGCCGGTAGTGCACGCAGACCCGGTCCAGGGTCGCGATCGACTCGGCGGTCATCAGCACCGGGTACGTCCACGGCGTGTCCTCGTAGACGCCGGGCGGGAAGACGAACCCCTCCCGTTCGACGAACTCCCGCCGGTAGGCCTTGTTCCAGGCGACCATCAGCAGCCGCAGCAGCCCCGGCCGGTCCTCCAGGCGGAACGGCGCCGGTCCCTGCTCGGTGAGCTGCAGGGCCGCCTGGTTGCGGATCGCCTCACCCGTCCAGTAGGTGCGGGCGTAGTCGAAGACCAGCACGTCCGGCTCGCCGGTCTCCTTCAGCCGGTCGGCGATCGACCGCAGCGCGTCGGGCGTGAGGGTGTCGTCGCTGTCGAGGAACAGCAGGTAGTCGCCGCTCGCGTGCGCCACCCCGGCGTTTCTCGCGCGGCCCAGGCCCACGTTCTCCGGCAGGTGGAAGGGGCGTACGCGCGTGTCGCGGGCGGCGAACTCGTCGATGATCGCGCCGCACGCGTCCGGCGAGCAGTCGTCGACGACGATCAGTTCCAGATCGGGACAGGACTGGGAGAGCACCGATTCGAGGCACTCGTGCAGGTACGCCTGAACCTGGTACGCGGGGACAATGACACTGAACCTGGGCAAGAGGCCATCCATCGGTCGGCGCGGGCGTTCGGCCCGGGAACGGCCGGTGGGCCGACTTGGTTACGGTGGCTACGGCATCCGGGGGAACGCCGAAGGGGCGGCCCGCCCCCGGCCCGCCCCTTCAACTACCGTGCTGTGCTTGCTACTTGACCGCGCCCGCCATCACGCCGGACACGAACTGCCGCTGGAACGCGAAGAAGACGGCCAGCGGGACGACCATCGAGATGAACGCGCCGGGTGCCAGCACGTCGATGTTGTTGCCGAACTGCCGTACCTGCGTCTGGAGCGCGACCGTGATCGGCTGGCTCCCGGAGTCCGAGAAGATCAGCGCGACCAGCATGTCGTTCCACACCCACAGGAACTGGAAGATGCCGAGCGCGGCGATCGCCGGACCGCCCAGAGGCATCACGACACGGAAGAACAGGCGCAGTTCACCCGCCCCGTCCAGCCGCGCCGCCTCCAGCAGCTCGCGCGGGATCTCCGCGAAGAAGTTCCGCAGCAGGAACACCGCGAACGGCAGACCGAAGCCGACGTGGAAGAGCACCACGCCGATCACGGATCCGAAGATGCCGATGCCGCCGAAGAGTTCGGCGATCGGGATCAGAGCCACCTGCACGGGCACGACCAGCAGACCGACCACGCCCAGGAACCACCAGTCCCGGCCGGGGAACTCCATCCAGGCGAAGGCGTAGCCGGCCAGCGAGCCGATGATCACGACCAGCAGGGTCGCCGGCACGGTGATCCATACCGTGTTCAGCAGGGAGCCGGTGATGTCCTCGTTCTCCAGCAGCTTCGCGTAGCTGTCGAAGGTGATCTGCGAGGGCTCGGTGAACACCTTCCACCAGCCGCTGGCCGAGATGTCCTCCGGCGCACGGAGGCTGGACAGCAGCAGCCCGATCGTCGGCACCAGCCAGAACAGCCCGACGACGATGAGGAACACCCGCAGCAGCCCACCGCTGACCTTCTCGGCGAGCCGCGATCCCAGCGACTGTTTGGCTTTCATCGCCGCACCTCCCGCCGCAGCCGACGCACGTTGAACCACATCACCGGGATCACGAGCAGCAGCAGGAACACCGAGATGGCGCTGGCGATGCCCGGCTGGTCCTCGGAGAAGCCCTTGCGGTACAGCTCCAGGGCGAGGACGTTCGCGTCGTCCTGGGAGGAGCCGGGGGCGATGATGAAGACCAGGTCGAAGATCTTCAGCACATTGATCATCAGGGTGACGGCGACGACCGCCAGCACGGGCGCCAGCAGCGGCACCGTGACCCGTCTGAACACCTGCCACTCACTCGCGCCGTCCACCCGTGCCGCCTCCAGCAGCTCCCTCGGCACGCTCGCGAGCCCGGCGGCGATCAGCACCATCGCGAAGCCCGCCCACATCCAGATGTACGAGCCGATGATGGCCGGGGTGACCAGGGACGGGCCGAGCCAGTCCAGGCCGTTGTAAGGCTCCTTGAAGTTGCTTGCCGGGAGCCGGAGTTGCGCCCCGTCGGCCGAGGCGGGCAGCGTGAAGGTGCCGTCGTCGGCGGCCGTCGCCGACGCCACCACCCTGCCGTCCTTCACGGCCTCGATCTTCATGCCGGCATAGCCCAGTTCGGCGGAGTCGACACGGTTGAGCGTGCCGACGCCCTTGCCGCGTGTGAAGTCCTGCCAGGTCGTGCCCGTGACCTTGTCCGGCTCGGGCTTCGCCGCCGCCGCGGCGCCGTCGGGCATCAGGTCGGGCGCCACACCCACCAGGGGCAGCGAGACCGCCTCGCCCGCGCGGACGGGCGACTTGGTGATGAACGCGCCGCCGCCGGCCGGCTCCAGCGGCGAGTCCCGGCCCGGGTGGGCCTTCGGGAACGCCGACGCCTGGGAGAACGTGTCGTGCACGCCCACCCACACCGCGTTCGCGAAGCCCTTGTCCGGGTCCTGGTCGTACACCAGGCGGAAGATGATGCCCGCCGCCAGCATCGAGATCGCCATCGGCATGAAGACGACCAGCTTGAACGCCGTACCCCAGCGCACCCGTTCGGTCAGCACCGCGAAGATCAGGCCGAGTGCCGTCGCGACCGTAGGCGCGAACACCACCCAGATGATGTTGTTCTTCAGCGCGGTGCGGATGCCCTCGTCGGTGAAGAGGGCCTTGTAGTTGTCTATTCCGGCGAAGCCGTCACCGGACTGGTCGTAGAAACTGCGTACGACCGAGTACCCGATCGGGTACACCACGAGCGCGCCGAGCAGGACGAGCGCGGGCAGCAGGAACAGCGCCGCGACGGTCCTGCGGGTGCCGGTCACACTCTTGCGCGACTTGGGAGCGGCAGGGGGCTTGGTGCCCCCTGCCGCCGGAACCGACGTCATGACGTCAGTTCCCGTACGCCGCGGCCGCTTCGGCCTCCAGCTTCTGCTGCGTCCCCGCGATGTCCTTCGGGTTCTTCAGGAAGTCCTGCAGGATCTTCCACTCGCCCTTGCCGGGCGTACCGCCGAAGGCCTGCGGGGCCTGGTCGGACATGTCGAAGCGGAAGTCGTCACCGGCGTCGATGAGCGCCTTGGCGATCCTCTGCTGCACCGCGTTGGGGTACGCGGAGTTCGGCACGTTCTTGTTCGGCGAGAGGTAGCCGCCCAGCTTGGCCTGGATCTGCGCCGCGTCGGGCGAGGCCAGCCAGGTGGCCAGGGCCTGCGACCCCTTCGAGTCCTCCAGGATCACGGCCGCGTCACCGGCCGAGACCACCGGCCCGTTGTCACCGACGGCCGGGAACGGGAACACCTTCGCGTCCGTGCCGACCTTCATGGCGGAGGGGATGTTGACCTGCGCGAAGTCGCCCGCCGCGACCATGGCGGCCTTGGGCTGGTCCCCGCCGGTGAAGACCTGGGTGACGGACGCCGGGAAGTCGGTCTGCAACGCCCCGTTCGCCCCGCCCGCGATGTAGTCCGGCTTGCCCCAGACCTGCGCGAGCGTGGTCAGCGCGTCCTTCACGGACGGGTCCGTCCACTTGATCTCGTGCTTGGCCAGCTGGTCGTACTTCTCCGGCCCGGCCTGGGAGAGGTACACGTTCTCGAACCAGTCGGTCAGCGTCCAGCCCTCGGCGCCGCCGACGGAGAACGGGGTGACGCCGGAGTCGTAGACCGTCTGCGCGGTGCTGAGCAGGTCCGGCCAGGTCTCGGGCTCACTCGCCCCGGCGTTCTCGAAGACCTGGTTGTTGTACCAGATCAGGGACTTGTTGGCGGCCTTGTAGTAGACGCCGTACTGCTTGCCGCCCACCTTGCCGATGTCCTGCCAGCCCTGCGAGTAGTTCTCGCCGAGCTCCTTGAGGGCCTCGGCGCCGAGGGGCTTGGCCCAGCCGCGGTCGACGGCCTGCTTGATGGCGCCCGGCTGCGGCAGCATCGCGATGTCCGGCGGCTGCCCGCCGGCCACCTTCGAGCCGATGAAGTTGATGATGGGGTCCTGGGCGGGCACGAACGTCACCTTGGCGCCCGTGCGCTTCTCGAACTCCGCCAGGACCTTCTTGAAGTTGGCCTGTTCCGTACCGCTCCACACGGCGGCGATCTCCAGGCTCGTGCCGTCCAGCTTGGGAAGAGTGACGCTGTTGGCGGTCTCCTCGCTGTCGCCCGTGCTTCCGTTGTTGCTCTTGTCGTCGCCTCCGCAGGCGGTGAGCGAGAGCGCGAGCGCTCCCGCGGCGACGGCTGCCGCGGCCTTTGCGGCTCTGCGGTGCTGGGGGGTCGCCGTGTCCTGCTCGGGCGACCAGCGTTTCCGGATGGTGCTGCTCGTCATGCGCATGACTGCCCCGTTCTTCGTTCCTCGTCGAACGTCGAGCGCGCTCCCGTGCGATCTGGTCTACGCCCGGGTGTGCGGGGGCGGCAAGATGGCGTCGGCTGTCAAGCGGGGGATCGTGACTCCCTCGTGACCAGGGCCGTGGCCCATGACGCCGGGTGGGGCCGGCGGCCGTCCACGGCTACAGGAGCGACGGCACCTTCGCCGCCGCGACCTCCCGCGCCGCCCTTTCCAGCGCGCTGGCCAACAGTGCCAGGTCGGTCGGGCCGTTTCCGAGCTCCCGCACCGGACGCCGGGCCGGAGGGTCACCCATGCGGTGCCATTCCAGAGGGACGACCGTGGGGCGCAGCGTCGCCGTCCGGGGGATCCGGCCGGTGACCCGACCGCCCTGGAACGGTGTGACCCGCCCGTCCGCGCCGGTCAGCCTGCCCCGGCCGGGGGCCGGTTCGTCCGGGCCCGGGCCGTGGCCCGGACCCGGGGCCGGGGCGTCGAGCGCGACGCGCAGGGTCGCCCGGCGCGCCGGTTCCGTCTCCGCTGTTCGGGCGCACGGGCCGGTGGCCGCCACCAGATGGACGCCGAGCCGCTCGCCCTCCTTGGCCACGGCCTCCAGCGCGCGCATCACCGACCCGGCCGCGGGCCGGCCGGTCGAGCCGAGCGCCGGGGAGACCAGCGCGTCCAGGTCGTCGACGACCACGACGAGCCGGGGGAGCGGGGGCGCGGCCGCCTCCGTGTGCCGCCGGGCCGCTCCGGGCCGCAGCCGAATGGTGGAACTGGACGGGGAGTCGATGTCGCCGGCCCCTCCCGCCTCGGCCCGGGCACCGCCCCGGCCCGTCGCCGTGCGCTGGGCGACCATACGGCCCGACAGCTCGCGCCCGGTGTGCCACTCGGCGAAGTCGGATCGCCCGAGCAGCTCGGCTCGCCGCTTCAGCTCGGCGCTCAGGGACTGCGCGAACTCCCGCATCCGGACCGGGTCGTGGGCCATGAGCAGCGTGGTGACATGCGGTACGTCCGTACACACCCGCAGTCCCTCGCCGTGCCCGCCGCCCGCGCCCGGGCCGCCCCGGCCGTCGACCAGCACGATGCCGAGGCGGTCCGGCCGCTCGGCGGCGGCCAGCGACGCGACGATCGCCCGCAGCAGCTCCGTACGGCCGCTGCCCGGCGGGCCCTCGATCAGCAGATGCGGGCCCTGGACCGCGAGGTCCGCGCAGACCGGCCCGCGCGGACCGGCGCCCAGCACCGCGCGCACGCGTCCGCCCAGTGCGTCGGCGTCGTCGGCCGCGTCCGCCCAGCGCGCCATCAGGGACGCCGGCGTGGCCCTGGCCAGGCCCAGCTCGTCCAGCAGGCGGGCCGTCTGTGGCAGCGGTGCCGAGACGCGCGGCTGGCGCTCGCTCGCCGGGCCGTCCGTCCGCAGTGGCGCCAGCGCCCGCGCGAACCGCTCGGCCCAGGCCGGGGAGACGGCGTCGACGGTGGCGATGGTGCCGTGCCCGACCGGCCCGGCCGGTGCGCCGTCACCGCCGGCCCGGGCCACCCGCACCAGCCGCAGGGCCGTCGCCACGTCCCCGCTGAGCAGCGCGACCGCGCCGCACTGGCGGAACGTCGGCGCCACCGAGCAGGCCGCCTCGTACGTCTCCGTCACCGGCGAGGCCGGGGAGGCGGCGGCCGTCTCGGCCAGGCAGACGACGTGGATCCCGGCCCGGGGGCCCTCCAGCGCCAGCCGCGCGACCGCTGCGCGCAGGTCGGCGCCGCCGGGGTCGCCGTCGACGACCACGACCGTGTACGGGCCGGGGTAACCGGCTGTCGCGTCGGTGCCGGAGTCGTCGTTCTGCGCCCAGGAGGGGCGGCGGGGGGCCGGGA
>NZ_POUC01000155.1 GCF_002891435.1 Streptomyces cahuitamycinicus | reverse complement strand
CCCTAGGGTTCGTCGGCAGCGTCAGATGGGTATAAGAGACAGCCCTCACCCGCCACCCCGGCGGAGCCCCCGGTTGCGAGCGGCGCAGCCTCACGGCAGCCTGGTGCCCGTGGCGAGGTAGACACGCGCCGTGTCCCCGAGTACACCTTTCGACCCCGTTCGATCCCGTGGTTCACAAGGGCGTAACCGGCCATCGGCACGAATGGATAACGGCCCCGCGGCGAACCGTTCCCAGGAGTGTCTACGCGCGTTAATGTGCGCCGAACCGAGCACCCACTGCGGGGCTTTGGAGAATGGGGAACTTCAAGATGCGTCGGATTTCCAAACTGACCCGCGTCGCGGTGGGGGTCGCGTCGCTCGGGCTCGTCGCCACGGCCTGCGGCGGCACCAGCAGCGACAGCGGTGACAGCGACAGCAGCGAGCGCGGCGTCGCGATCGCGTACGACGTCGGCGGCAAGGGCGACCAGTCCTTCAACGACGCCGCCTACGCCGGCCTGACCAAGGCAAAGGACGAGTTCGGCTACAAGACGGCCGACATCGAGCCCACCGAGGGCGAGACCGACGCGGACAAGGAGCAGCGTCTGGCCTCGCTGGCGAAGCAGGGCTACAACCCGGTCATCGGTGTCGGGTTCGCCTACGGCCCGGCCCTGAAGGCCGCGGCCGCCAAGTATCCGGACACCACCTTCGGCATCGTGGACTCCGTCGTCGAGGCCAAGAACGTCGCCTCCCTCGTCTTCGCCGAGGAGCAGGCCTCGTACCTCGCCGGTGTGGCCGCCGCCAAGGCCACGAAGTCGGACGTCGTCGGCTTCGTGGGCGGCGTGGACATCCCGCTGATCCACAAGTTCGAGGCCGGCTACAAGCAGGGTGTCGAGGACACCAAGCCCGGCGTGCAGGTCCTGTCGCAGTACCTCACCCAGACGGCCGAAGAGGGCGGCTTCGCCAGCCCCGACAAGGGCAAGGCCGCCGCCGAGGGCCAGATCGAGAAGAAGGCCGACGTGCTCTACGCGGCCGCCGGCCTGTCCGGACAGGGCGTGATCGAGGCCGCCGCCAAGGCGAAGGTCTGGGCGATCGGCGTCGACTCCGACCAGTACAAGCAGGCCCCTCTGGCCCCGTACAAGAACTACATCCTCACGTCCGCGCTCAAGGACGTCGGCGGAGCGGTCTACTCGCTGTCCAAGTCGGTCCAGGACGGCAAGCCGCTGAACGGCACGCAGACCTTCGACCTGAAGGTCAACGGCGTGGGCCTGTCGGAGTCGAACCCCGAGTTCGCCAAGGTCGCGGGCCTCAAGGAGGCCGTGGACAAGGCGAAGGAGGGCATCAACGACGGCTCCATCACGGTGAAGACCGAGTAGAACCGCCCCACAGGGCACCGGAGCGGGCGGACACCTCAGGGTGTCCGCCCGTTTCGTGCTTCCCGGGAGGTGCATCACCCAGCGCCACCCCCCGTTTGCGGTCGGCAACGCCCCGGCCAAGGCCCGGTGATGGCTTGGCCACGGCCGCATAACAAGGTGGACAGAAGGGGTTTTCAGGCAGGTCTACGCGCGTTAATCTGCGGCGAAGCCAGCGCTGAAGCTGAACCGTCCCGGCGCTGTGCGACCTCGTTGTACGACAGGAGCACCCACACATGCGCCGGATTTCCCGGATCACGGTCGCAGGCGCAGCGACCGCCTCCCTGGCCCTCGCGCTCTCCGCCTGCGGCGGCACCTCGACCTCCGCCGGGTCGTCGGACTCGAAGGGCGACAAGGGTCTCGCCATCGCCTACGACGTCGGCGGCAAGGGCGACCAGTCCTTCAACGACGCCGCGTACGCGGGCCTCGAACAGGCGAAGAAGGAGTTCGGGTACCAGACGGCCGACGTGGAGCCCACCGAGGGCGAGACGGACGCCGACAAGGAGCAGCGCCTGGCCTCCCTGGCCAAGCAGGGCTACAACCCGGTCATCGGCGTCGGCTACGCGTACGCCTCGGCCGTGAAGGGCGCCGCGCAGAAGTTCCCGAAGACCACGTTCGGCATCGTCGACGACGCCACGATCAACACCAAGAACGTGGCCGACCTGGTCTTCAACGAGGAGCAGGCCTCCTACCTGGCCGGTGTCGCCGCCGCCAGGACCAGCAAGACGAAGGTCGTCGGCTTCGTCGGCGGTGTGGACATCCCGCTGATCCACAAGTTCCAGGCGGGCTTCGCGCAGGGCGTGAAGGACACCGACCCGAAGGTCAAGGTGCTCTCCCAGTACCTCACCCAGACGGCGGAAGAGGGCGGTTTCGCCAGCCCCGACAAGGGCAAGACGGCAGCCGAGGGCCAGATCGAGAAGAAGGCCGACGTCGTCTACGCGGCCGCCGGCCTGTCCGGTCAGGGTGTCATCGAGGCCGCCGCCGCCAACAAGGTGTGGGCCATCGGCGTCGACTCCGACCAGTACGAGCAGGAAGCCCTCGCCAAGTACAAGGACTCCATCCTGACCTCGGCGATGAAGGATGTCGCCAAGGCGGTGTACAACCTGGCGAAGTCGGTCGAGGACGGCAAGCCCGAGACCGGTATCGTTCGTGGCGATCTGAAGACCGGCGAGGTGAGCCTGTCGAACTCCAACCCGAAGTTCGCGGACGACGCCGAGCTCCAGGCAGCCATCAAGACGGCCAAGGAGAAGATCATCAGCGGCGAGATCAAGGTCAAGAGCAGCTGACGAGCGACTGCCTCGAAGCAGGCGGTAACCCCCGGGGTTACGTCCGCTCGACGGGGTACGGGGAGCTGCTCCCCGTACCCCGTTGCCGCGGGGCGTCGGCCCCTTTGTATGCCGTAGGGGCGCTACGCGCGTAGACGGCCCCCGTCCCCAGGAGAGTGCGCCATCAACGCGTCCAGCAGCCCTCCGGCCGGAGCGGCGGTCAACGAATCGGTGACCGCCGTCGAGCTCGCCGGGATCACCAAGCGTTTCCCCGGTGTCGTGGCCAACCACGACATTCACCTCAAGGTCCGCAAGGGCACCGTGCACGCCCTCGTCGGCGAGAACGGCGCCGGCAAGTCGACGCTGATGAAGATCCTCTACGGCATGCAGAAGCCGGACGAGGGCACCATCGCCGTGGGCGGCGAGCAGGTCAGCTTCTCGTCGCCGGCCGACGCCATCGTCCGCGGCATCGGCATGGTCCACCAGCACTTCATGCTCGCCGACAACCTCACGGTCCTGGAGAACGTGGTCCTCGGCAGCGAGAAGCTCTACGGCATCGGCGCCAAGGCCCGCCGCAAGATCAAGGAACTCTCCGAGCGCTACGGCCTCGACGTCAAGCCCGACCTCCTCGTCGAGGAGCTCGGCGTCGCCGCCCGCCAGCGCGTGGAGATCCTCAAGGTCCTCTACCGCGGTGCCACCACCCTCATCCTCGACGAGCCGACCGCCGTGCTCGTGCCGCAGGAGGTCGAGGCCCTCTTCGTCAACCTGCGCGAACTGCGCGCCGAGGGCCTGTCCGTCATCTTCATCTCCCACAAGCTCGGCGAGGTGCTCTCCGTCGCCGACGAGATCACCGTCATCCGCCGCGGCACCACCGTCGGCACGGCCGTCCCCGCCGAGACGACGCCCCGTCAGCTCGCCGAGATGATGGTCGGCAGCGAGCTGCCCACGCCCGAGACGGCCGAGTCCACGGTCACCGACCGCCCGGTCATCAGCGTCGACAAGCTGCGCCTGGCGGCCCCCGGCGGCAAGGCTCTCCTCGACGACATCAGCTTCACCATCCACGCGGGCGAGGTCCTCGGCATCGCCGGCGTCGAGGGCAACGGCCAGACCGAGCTCGTCGACGCCCTCATCGGCCTGCGGCCCGCCGACACCGGCACCATCCGGCTCGCCGACGAGGAGATCACCGCCTGGCCCACCCGCCGCCGCCGCGAGCAGGGCATCGGCTACATCCCCGAGGACCGGCACCGCCACGGCCTCCTCCTGGAGGCGCCCCTCTGGGAGAACCGCATCCTCGGCCACGTCACCGAGAAGCCCCTCGCCAAGGGAGTCTGGCTGGACCCGAAGGCGGCCCAGGAGGACACCCGCCGGATCGTGACGGAGTACGACGTCCGCACCCCCGGCATCGACGTCACCGCAGCCTCCCTGTCCGGCGGCAACCAGCAGAAGCTGATCGTCGGCCGCGAGATGAGCCACAAGCCGCGCTTCCTCATCGCCGCCCACCCCACCCGGGGCGTGGACGTCGGTGCCCAGGCAGCCATCTGGGACCACATCCGCGAGGCGCGCCGCGAGGGCCTGGCCGTCCTGCTGATCTCCGCCGACCTGGACGAGCTCATCGGCCTGTCCGACACCCTGCGCGTGATCTACAACGGCAAGCTGGTCGCGGACGCCGACCCGGCCACCATCACCCCCGAGGAGCTCGGCTCGGCCATGACCGGTGCCGCCACCGGGCACCTCGAGCACGAAGAGACCCCCGAGATCTCGAAGGGCGACGCCCCCGAGTCTCCGGAAGACGAGGCCCGCTGATGAAGAAGTTCGACAGGGAGCGCGTGCTCCTCGCGGTGGCCGGACCGGTCATCGCGCTCGCCGTGGCCTTCGCCCTGACCTCGATCGTGCTGATCGCGTCGGGCCAGAACCCGGTCGAGCCGTACGCCCTGATGTTCGAGCAGCTCGGCTTCTCGGACATCCAGGTCCTGATCATCAACCAGGCGTCGATGTACTACATCGCGGCGCTCTCGGTGGCCATCGGCTTCCGGATGAACCTGTTCAACATCGGCGTCGACGGCCAGTACCAGCTCGGCGCGATGCTGGCCGCGATCGTCGGCGCCCACGTCGCTCTGCCGGCCGCCCTCCAGGTCCCGCTGCTGCTCCTGACCGCCGTCCTCACCGGCGCCTTCTGGGCCGGCATCGCCGGCGTCCTCAAGGTCACCCGCGGCGTCAGCGAGGTCGTCGCCACGATCATGCTCAACGCGATCGCCACCTCCGTGATCGCCTACCTGTGGCTGCCGGACGTCTTCGGTGTGAAGGTCGGCAACAACAACACCACCGGCGAGATGCACGAGTCCGGCTGGATCCCCGGCATCCCCATGGGCGCGGCCGGTGAGATCTACGGCCTGGTGCTGCTCGCCGTCCTGCTCGGCATCGGCTACTGGGTCGTCCTCAACCGCACCCGCTTCGGCTTCGACCTGCGCGCCTCCGGCGCCTCGCAGACCGCCGCCGCGGCCAGTGGCGTGGACCCGGGGCGCATGGTGCTCAGCGCCATGCTGATCTCCGGCGGCATCGCGGGCCTCGCCGGCCTGCCGATCCTGCTCGGCGACACCCACACCTACAGCCTGAACTTCCCCACCGGCATCGGCTTCCTCGGCATCGGCATCGCCCTGCTGGGCCGCAACAGCCCCGTCGGCATCGCCTTCGCCGCCCTGCTGTGGGCCTGGCTCGACAAGGCCTCGCCCGAGCTCGACTTCCACGGCTACGACAAGGAGATCGCGGTCATCATGCAGGGCCTGATCGTGCTTTCGGTCGTCGTCTCCTACGAGGCCGTCCGCGAATGGGGCCTGCGCCGCCAGCAGCGCCGCGTCGGTGCCGAACTCGCCGCCGGTCACGTCCTCGGCGCCCAGAACACTAAGGAGGTGGCTGGCCGATGACCACCGCGACCGACGTCAACCAGCCCTCGCTGCAGCCCGCGGCGCCGACCGGCCGCCGCCTGTCGTGGCCCGTCCTGCTGCTCATCATCGCCGGAGGCCTGGCGCTCACCTCGATCGTCCGCATCATCACGGGCGCCGACGGCATCACCAACGTCAGCCAGATGTCCACCGCGCTCCAGCTCGCCGTGCCGATCGGCCTCGCCGGTCTCGGCGGCCTGTGGGCCGAGCGCGCGGGCGTGGTCAACATCGGCCTCGAAGGCATGATGATCCTCGGCACCTGGTTCGGTGCCTGGGCCGGCTTCCAGTGGGGCCCGTGGACCGGTGTCCTGGTGGGCATCGCCGGCGGCGCGATCGGCGGTCTGCTGCACGCCTTCGTGACCGTCACCTTCAACGTCAACCACATCGTCTCCGGCGTGGCCATCAACATCCTCGCCCTCGGCGCCACCCGCTACCTCGCCCCCCTCGCCTTCGAGGGCCACACCGGCGGCTCCGCCAAGCAGTCCCCGGCGGTGGAATCCCTCGGCAACTTCACGGTGCCCGGACTGTCCGACGCCTTGAGAGACCTCAACGCCCACGGCTGGTTCCTGATCTCGGACATCGCCGGCCTGCTCGGCGGCCTGGTCACCAACGTGTCCTGGCTGACGCTGATCGCCGTCGCGCTGATCCCCGCCACCTGGTGGATCCTGTGGCGCACAGCGTTCGGCCTGCGCCTGCGCTCCTGCGGCGAGAACCCGGTGGCCGCCGAGTCCCTCGGCGTCAACGTCTACAAGTACAAGTACATCGCCGTCGTCGTCTCCGGCGGTCTGGCCGGCCTCGGCGGTGCCTTCCTGTCCATCGTGGCCAACCCCTTCTACCTGGAGGGCCAGGTCAGCGGACGCGGCTTCATCGGCCTCGCGGCGATGATCTTCGGCAACTGGATGCCGGGCGGCCTCGCCCTCGGCGCGGGCCTGTTCGGCTACACCGACAGCCTCAACCTGCGCGGCGGCTCCGCCAACGTCCACGCCCTGCTGCTGCTCGGCGCACTGCTGCTGATCATCGGCGCCATCTGGCTGGCCGTCCGCAAGAAGTACGTCCCGGCCGTGGCGACCCTGATCGCCGGCGCCCTGGTGTTCGCCTGGTACGCGAACACCGACGAGGTCCCCAACCAGGTCGTCTCCGCCACGCCGTACGTCATCACCCTGGTCGTCCTCGCCCTGTCCGCACAGCGGCTGCGGATGCCGAGGGCGAACGGCATGCCGTACCGGAAGGGGCAGGGCAAGTGACCGACGCCGGTTCCGCCGTCGACTGGGAGAAGCTGCGTGCGGTGGCCCGGGACGCCATGTCCCGGGCGTACGCCCCCTACTCCGGATACCCGGTCGGCGTGGCGGCCCTGGTCGACGACGGGCGGATCGTCTCCGGCTGCAACGTCGAGAACGCCTCGTACGGACTCGGCCTGTGCGCCGAGTGCGGTCTGGTGTCGGAGCTGCACAACACCGGCGGTGGCCGTCTGACGCACTTCACCTGCGTCGACCGCGACGGCGAGACACTCGTCCCGTGCGGCCGCTGCCGCCAGCTGCTCCACGAGTTCGGCGGCCCGGATCTCCTGCTGGAGACCCCGGCGGGGATCCTGCCGCTGTCCCGGATGCTGCCCCAGGCCTTCGGCCCGGAGCACCTCAGCAAGTAACCACCGTGCGGCCCCTCTGAGTTGGTCACGCGACCGGCTCAGAGGGGCCGTGCGGCTTCTGGAACCCTCGGAAGGAAGCCAAGCCATGGCCATGGACGTCATCTCCGTCATCCGCACCAAGCGGGACCGCGGTGAACTCAGCGACGCGCAGATCGACTGGGTCATCGACGCGTACACCCGCGGGGAGGTCGCCGACGAGCAGATGTCCGCACTCGCCATGGCGATCCTGCTGAACGGCATGAACCGCCGCGAGATCGCCCGCTGGACGGCCGCGATGATCGCCTCCGGCGAGCGCATGGACTTCTCGTCCCTGTCCCGCCCGACCGCCGACAAGCACTCCACGGGCGGCGTCGGCGACAAGATCACGCTGCCGCTGGCCCCCCTGGTCGCCGCCTGCGGCGCGGCCGTCCCGCAGCTGTCGGGCCGCGGTCTCGGCCACACCGGCGGCACCCTCGACAAGCTGGAGTCGATCCCCGGCTGGCGCGCCCTGCTGTCGAACGAGGAGATGCTGTCGGTGCTGGACGGCACCGGCGCGGTGATCTGCGCGGCGGGCGACGGACTGGCCCCCGCCGACAAGAAGCTGTACGCCCTCCGGGACGTCACCGGCACGGTCGAGGCCATCCCGCTGATCGCCTCCTCGATCATGTCCAAGAAGATCGCCGAGGGCACGGGCTCGCTGGTGCTGGACGTGAAGGTCGGCACCGGCGCCTTCATGAAGACCATCGAGGACGCTCGCGAACTGGCCTCCACGATGGTCGGCCTCGGCACGGACCACGGCGTGAAGACGGTCGCGCTCCTCACCGACATGTCGACCCCCCTCGGCCTGACCGCCGGAAACGCCCTGGAGGTCCGCGAGTCGGTGGAGGTCTTGGCCGGTGGCGGTCCCGCGGACGTGGTCGAGCTGACGATCGCCCTGGCCCGCGAGATGCTGGACGCGGCCGGAGTGAAGGACGCCGACCCGGCGAAGGCCCTGGCCGACGGCTCGGCGATGGACGTCTGGCGGCGCATGATCGCGGCCCAGGGAGGCGACCCGGACGCGACGCTTCCGGTGGCCCGCGAACAGCACGTGATCAAGGCCCCGGCCTCGGGCGTCCTGACGCGCCTCGACGCCTACGGCATCGGCGTCGCGGCCTGGCGTCTCGGCGCGGGCCGCGCCCGCAAGGAGGACCCGGTGCAGGCGGGCGCGGGCGTCGAGCTGCACGCCAAGCCGGGCGACGAGGTCACCGAGGGCCAGCCCCTCCTGACCCTCCACACGGACACCCCCGAGCGCTTCGAGTACGCCCTGGAGTCGATCGAGGGCTCCTACGACATCGCAGCCCCGGGAACCGACTCCACGCCGTCACCGGTGGTGCTGGAACGTATCGCCTGAGCTGGGGTTTTCTCGTTCGGGTGAACGGGACTGGTGGACCAGCACCAGTCCCGTTCGGCATGCTGGGATCGGTGACGCACCGATGGGAGAACCGCCATGAGCGCACTCACCGTGAGCCAGGACCCCGAGCAGAGCTGGGACGACCTCGTCCGGTTCTGGGAGGAGATGGATTGGCCTGAGGGCAGCAAGGTGGAGATCATCGAGGGGATCATCACCGTGTCACCTGCTCCCGCGTACCACCACAATGTGATCGCGGCCCGCATCCAGCGTCGCCTCTACTCCGTGATCCCCGAGGACTGGGAGATTTTTCAGACACTGGCGATCGCCGTGCCGTCACGTCTCGGCATGCTCATCCCGGATCTCGTGGTGGCTCCCGTACGGGAGGACGCTGACACGGACACCCACATCCCGGCCGCCCTCGCCGAACTCGTCGTCGAGGTCACGTCCAAGTCCAACGCTCGCCACGACCGAGTGAGCAAGCCGGCCGCCTACGCCACTGCCGGCATTCCGCTCTACCTCCTCGTGGACCGCTGGGCTGCCGACGGCCCCACCGTGACGCTCTACGGCGAGCCCAAGGGCGATGTCTACCGCCCCCTGGGCACCGCGAAGTTCGGCGAGCCGATCAAGCTGCCGGCTCCTTTCGACCTCGTCATCGACACCGGCGAGTTTCCTGAGGGCTGAGTCACCCCAGCACCGCCGCCACCACCACCAGCACCGGTACCGCCAGCACCGTCGACAGCAGGATCGCCTCTCTCGCCAGCACCTCGCCCACCCGGTAGCTGCTCGCGTACGTGAACAGGTTCTGGGCGGCCGGCAGTGCCGACGTCACCACCACGTCGAGCAGCAGGGCCCCGCGCAGGCCGAAGACGCCCGCCGCCAAGGCCCAGGCGACCAGGGGCTGGACCACGGACTTCAGGACCACGGCGAGCAGCACCGGGGCCCGTTCCGCGCCGCGCAGCGGGAGCGAGCTGCCCCGCAGGGAGATGCCGAAGGCCAGGAGCACCGCCGGCACCGACATGTTGCCGATCAGGGTCATGGGGTCCATCAGCGGGCCCGGCACCGTGAGACCCGACGCCGAGACCGCCACCCCGGCCAGGGAACCCAGTGCTATCGGATTGCGCAACGGCGTCAGCAGCCGCTGCCACAGGGGCCGCTTCTCCCCGCCGCTCGCCAGGTCCAGCACCGTCAGCGCCACCGGTGTGACACCCACCAGCTGGAACAGCAGCACCGGCGCCACCAGCGACGCGTCGCCCAGCACGTACACGGCGATAGGGATGCCCAGGTTCCCGGAGTTGACGTAGCTGGAGCACAGCGCGCCGATCGTCGTCCGGCCCACGCCCCAGCCACGCGCCGCACCCACCGCCACGAAGACTCCCGCCACCGCTGCCGTGCTCACCGCCGTGACCAGCAGCCGGTCGGAGAAGATCACGGACAGGTCGGCCTGCGCGAGGGTCGTGAAGAGCAGCGCCGGGGACGCCACGTGGAAGGCGAGCCTCGTCAGGACCTCACGGCCGCCGCCTCCCAGATACCCCCGTCGGCCGATCAGATAGCCGACGCCGATGACGACGGCGATGACCGCGAACCCGCTCAGCACCCCCTGCACGGCGCCTCCCCACCGGCTACGAGGGCATCGGGCAGCGCGGCAGGGCCGGATCGTTGGGGCATACAGCCAACCCTCCGGGGAAGGCGCTGCCCAGGTCAATGTGATCCTTACGGCGCCGACAGGACGGACAGCCGCGATGAGTTACAGCCGCCCGCCCGGTCTACCGATCGTGGATGCCATGACACCGCCCGTGCTCGTACTGCCCGGCCCCGTCACCCGGGACGAGGTGAGAGGGCTCAGCGACGATGTCCGGGCACTGCTGCACGGCAGCGGTGCCCGGGTCGTGGTGTGCGACGTCGCGGGTCTGGGGCCGCCGGGCCTCGCCGCCGTCGACATCCTGGCAAGGCTCCAGCTGGCCGCCCGCCGCGCCGGGGGCCGGATCCGGCTGCGGGACCCCGACCCGGCCCTAAGCGCCCTGCTCGCCCTGGTCGGTCTCCGCTTCGAGGTGGAGGGGGAAGTCGAAGAGCGGGAACCAGCGCTGGGTGTCGAGGAAGCAGTGGAACCCGGTGATCCGGCCGTCTGAGATCTCCAGCACCTGGACCGCCCACGGCGTGAAGCCGCCCTTCTCGGGGTCCGGCTTGTACTGGGCGAACCCCGGCAGGCCGTTGACCTGGGCGGGCACCAGCCGGGAGCCCGCGCAGGGCGCGCCGAGGGTGGTCATGAAGCCGGTGATGTCGCTCGTGCCGGTCAGCCACAGGTCGAACGGCGGCATCGTCATGACCGCGTCCTCGTGCAGCAGAGCCGTCAGCGCCGTCATGTCGTAGCCCTCGAAGGCCGCCACATAGCGGTCCAGCAGCTTCTGCTGGTCCTCGTTCAGCGGGTCGGAGACGGCCGCCTCGGCGCCCGGCTCCTGCCGCTCGGCGAGGGTGGCGCGGGCCCGCTGGAGGGCGCTGTTCACCGACGCCACCGAGGTGTCCAGCAGCTCGGCGACCTCGCTGGCCTTCCAGGCCAGGACCTCGCGCAGGATCAGCACGGCCCGCTGCTTGGCCGGGAGCTGCTGCAGGGCGGCCATGAACGCGAGCCGCACGGACTCCTTGGCGATGGCCGCCTCCGCGGGGTCACCGGTGGAGGGCAGCACACGGGCGTCCGGCATGGGCTCCAGCCAGGTGTTGTCCGGTCGGGGGGAGAGGGCGGCCTGGGCGAGCGGGGTGGACTCGGTCAGGTCCATGGGCCGGGCGCGCTTGTTGCCCGCGGTCAGCATGTCCAGGCAGACGTTGGTCGCGATGCGGTAGAGCCAGGAGCGCAGGCTGGAGCGGCCCTCGAACTTGTCGTAGCTGCGCCAGGCGCGGACCATCGTGTCCTGCACCGCGTCCTCCGCCTCGAAGGAGGAGCCGAGCATCCGGTAGCAGTACCCCGTCAGCTCGGTTCGGTGTGCCTCCAGCCTGATGTCCAGGTCCGTCGGTGTCGCCGTGCCGTTCGCCATCTCCACCCACCCCTGTGGACTTTCTGTTCACGCGCCTTCACGCCCCAGCACTCCGGAAGCTACCGCAGCCCACTGACAACGGCCCCCGGGCGCGCAAAGCCGCAGGTGGAAGCAGATGATCCAGACCGGCCACGACAGGTGTACGGGCCTTCACGCGAGCTCCTTGACGGACATGAGCAGATGCCCCACGGCCAGCCGCCCCGCGTCCGTCTCCAGCAGCAGCCCGCCCAGTACCGGCACCGGTGTCCGCCCGGGCAGCGCCCGAGCCGCCCGGCCCACGGCGTCGGCGAGCTCCGTACGGTCGACCCGGAACTCCATGAGACATCCCCCCTGCTCGAATCCGGTGATCAGTCGGCGCGGACGTTATCCGCACCCTCTGACAACCGGCCCCGACCAGGGGGGATGCCGTCAGGCCTCAGGCGGCCGTGGCCAGTTCACGGCGTTGCATCCGGGCCGCCCGGGTGCCGAAGACCGTGATCGTCACGACGCCCAGGACCGCCAGGAGCCCGACCCCGACGGTCCCGGCCCAGCCGCCCGCGTGGAAGGCGATCGCGCCGACCGTGCTGCCCGCGCTGGAACCGACGTAGTACGCGGACTGGTACAGCGCCGAGGCCTGGGCGCGGCCGTGCGTGGCCGTCTTGCTGACCGCGGAGGAGGCGACCGCGTGGCCCGCGAAGAAGCCCGCCGTGATGAGGACCAGGCCCGCCAGGACCAGGGGGAGCGAGCCCGCCAGGGACAGCAGCAGGCCCGCCGTCGTCGTACCGCCCGCCGCGTACAGCGCGCCCCGGCGGCCCAGCCGCCCGACCAGCCGGCCCGCCGTCGACGCCGACACCGTGCCGACCAGGTACACCAGGAAGATCGAGCCGATGATGCCCTGCGGCAGCGAGAAGGGGGCCTCGGTCAGCCGGTAGCCGATGACCGTGTACACACCGCCGAAGACCGTCATGAACAGCGCGCCGATCGCGTACAGCCGGCACAGCAACGGGTCGGCCAGGTGGGCGCGGACCGTCCTGGCCAGGACGCGCGGCCGCAGCGAGCCGGCCCTGAAGTGCTTCGGGGCGGGGAGCAGCAGCCGGAAGGCCACCGCACACGCCACCGCGATCACACCGATGACACCGACGGCGATCCGCCAGCCCCACTCCTGCGCGACCCAGCCGGTGATGACCCGGCCGCTCATCCCGCCGACGCTGTTGCCCGCGACGAACAGACCGATCGCCGTGACCAGCGCCTTCGGGCTGACCTCCTCCGCGAGGTACGCGGTCGCGGACGCCGGCAGCCCGGCCAGGGCGGCGCCCTGCAGCGCCCGCAGCGCGATCAGCACACCGAGGGAGGGGGCGAGCGGCACCAGCAGCCCGAGCGTGACGGCCACGGCCAGCGACGCGGTCATGACCGCTCGGCGTCCGAAGCGCTCCGACAGGGCGCTCATCGGCAGCACGAACAGCGCCAGTCCGCCGGTCGCGGCGGCCACCGTCCAGCTCGCGTCGCTCGCCGCCACCCCGAACTCGCCGGAGATCAGCGGGAGCAGCGCCTGGGTGGAGTACAGCAGTGCGAAGGTCGCGACACCCGCGAGGAAGAGGGCGAAGCTCATCCGGCGGTAGCCGGGGCCGCCCGGGGAGACACGTGAATCGGCGGTGGGAACAGAGGCAGCGGCGCCCACGATCGTGGACGCCCCGGTACTGGCGGGAGACATGCCTCGAACGTACGGACGCCGCACTCATCCGTCCAATGCATGGAACGTTCATAATCGTTCCCATGGTGCATCAACCGAGCTCACAGGCCCGCCTGTCACCGAGCAGTGACACAGCAGACATGGCGGAGATGTCGAAGGTGCTGGCCCCGCGCCTCGCCTACTTCGCGGGCGTCGCCCGCACCGAGCACGTCACCCGCGCCGCCCAGGAGATGAACGTCCCCCAGTCGACCCTGTCCCGGTCCATGGCCCGACTGGAGCAGGACCTGGGCGTCGACCTGTTCGCCCGGCGCGGCCGCACGGTCTCCCTCACCCCGGCCGGCCGCACCTTCCTCACCTCCGTCGAACGTGCCCTGGCCGAGGTCGAGCGCGCCGCCGAAGAGGTGCGCGCCGACGCCGACCCGACCACCGGCAAGGTCGCCTTCGGCTTCCTGCACACCATGGGCGCCGAGACCGTCCCGGGGCTGTTGCACGCCTTCCGCGCCGACCATCCGCGCGTCCGTTTCAGCCTCGTCCAGAACTACGGCGAGGCCATGCTGGAACGCCTGCGCGCCGGCGAGCTCGACCTGTGCCTGACGTCCCCGGTGCCGGAGGCCCCCGACCTGGTGGCCCGCCGCCTGGACGAGCAGAAGCTGCGCCTGGTCGTCCCCGCCGACCACGCCCTCGCCGGCCGCCGTCGCATCCGCCTCGCCGAGGCGTCCGACGAAACCTTCGTCACCCTGGAACCCGGCTACGGCCTGCGCCGCATCACCGACGACCTCTGCAAGGAAGCGGGCTTCAAGCCCCGCATCGCCTTCGAGGGCGAGGAGGCGGAAACGCTGAGGGGCCTGGTGGCGGCGGGCTTGGGAGTGGCCCTCCTGCCTCCACCGGCGTTTCCGCGCCCCGGCGTGGTGGAGTTGACGGTCACGGCGCCCCGGGCGGCCCGCGAGATCGGGGTGGCCTGGCTGGAGGGCCACCCGGACACGCCTCCCGTGGCGGCTTTCAAGAGGTTCCTGCTCTCCAGGAGGGGCAGCTTGTTGCCCACCTAGGGGCGCGGGGAACTGGGCAAGCCACGAACGACCCGTACCGGCGAACCGGCGAGTACCCCCGCGGCGCTAACGCCTCGAAGGACTGAACCCCGAAGCCAACGGCATCCGCAACCCCAGCGGCGGCGGCGCGGCGAACGCGTCCCGCACGGGCCGCGACACCACCCGCCCGAACAACGCCCCCATGACGAAGTCCTCAGCCAGCGCCAGGACTTCGTCCCGGTACTGGTGCAACCCGTGCCCGTCCGCGTGCACTTCGAACCGGCACACGTCCCGGTTCGCCTTCTTCGCCCGAGCCGCCAGCCGGAACGACAGCTCGGGATCCGTCCGCCCGTCGTGCGTGCCGTGCACGATCAGCACCTGGCGCCCGACCAACTGCTTCACCGGTTCGGGTGGCGCCGCGCCGTCCTCCTCCGGCAGCCAGGGGGCGAGCGCCAGCACGGAGTTGACGGCGTCATGGCCACCCGCCCGCAACCCGGCCCGGCCGCCCATCCCGAGACCGGTGAGGCAGACCGGGACGTCCCCGTAGCGCCGTACGATCTCGTCGGCGGCCCAGGTGGCGTCCTGCGCGAGATGGGCCTCGCCGCCGTTCCACCCGCGGTAGCGGTAGTGCACCACGTGCACGGCGAGGCCCTCGGCCCGGCCCGCGCGGGCCAGTCGGCGCCCGACGGCGCGCATGGAGGCGGTCGCCAGCATGGGCGACGGTCTGCGGCCGGAGACCTCGTCACCGCCGGGGAGCAGGAGCACCGCGCCGCTCACCGCCGTCGGCTGCGGACCCAGTGCCCTGCCCAGCCGGGCCCTGCGAACCGGCGTCGCTTGGTGTGCCATGACAGAACAGTGTCAGAAGCGCGGGTGTACTCGACCCGTCCTCGGGGTCACCGTTGCGTATCGACGAAAAGGCAGAGCAACCAGGGCACCCTCTACGCGCGTAGGAGTTAGAGTGCGGAAATGACGAGCCAGACCACCGCGAACACCCCGACACCGGACCAGATCCGCCGGGCTCCCAAGGTTCTGCTGCACGACCACCTCGACGGCGGTCTGCGCCCCGGCACGATCGTCGAACTCGCCCGCGAGAACGTCCCCCACAGCCCTGAAGGCGTGGGAGGTGCCCCTATCACCCAGCTCCCCGACACCGACCCCGAGAAGCTCGGCGTGTGGTTCCGCGAGGCCGCCGACTCCGGCTCCCTGGAGCGCTACCTGGAGACGTTCTCCCACACCGTCGGCGTCATGCAGACCCGCGACGCCCTGGTCCGGGTCGCCGCCGAGTGCGCCGAGGACCTGGCCGGGGACGGCGTCGTCTACGCCGAGGTGCGCTACGCCCCTGAGCAGCACCTGGGGGGCGGCCTCAGCCTCGAAGAGGTCGTCGAGGCCGTCAACGAGGGCTTCCGGGAAGGGGAGCGGCGCGCCCGCGAGAACGGATCGCGCATCCGCGTCGGCGCGCTGCTCACCGCCATGCGGCACGCGGCCCGCGCCCTGGAGATCGCCGAACTCGCCAACCGCTACCGCGACCTGGGAGTGGTGGGCTTCGACATCGCGGGCGCAGAGGCCGGCTACCCGCCCACCCGGCACCTCGACGCCTTCGAGTACCTGAAGCGCGAGAACAACCACTTCACCATCCACGCGGGCGAAGCCTTCGGGCTCCCCTCCATCTGGCAGGCCCTGCAGTGGTGCGGCGCCGACCGGCTCGGGCACGGCGTGCGGATCATCGACGACATCCAGGTCCATGAGGACGGCCGGGTCGAACTCGGGCGGCTCGCCTCCTACGTCCGCGACAAGCGCATCCCGCTGGAGCTGTGCCCGAGCTCCAACCTCCAGACCGGGGCAGCGGCCTCGTACGCCGAGCATCCCATCGGGCTGCTGCGCCGGCTGCACTTCCGCGCCACGGTCAACACGGACAACCGCCTGATGTCCCACACCAGCATGAGCCGGGAATTCGAGCACCTCGTCGAGGCATTCGGATACACGCTCGACGACATGCAGTGGTTCTCCGTCAATGCGATGAAATCAGCGTTCATTCCTTTCGATGAACGACTGGCCATGATCAATGACGTTGTCAAGCCCGGATATGCAGAGCTGAAATCCGAATGGTTGTTCCGTCAGGCCGCTCCCACCAGCAGTTCTGCCGATTCCCAGGGCTGATCCGGGGGTATTCGGCGCACTGTGGATGCGTACGGCGTTCGCAATCCGTACGCATCTCGATGTTTGCGGCGGATGGTGCCGGGTGTTTACGGTCGCTGTACCGCTCACCCACCCCGTCATCCCGTTACGAGGACGCATTTCATGAAGCAGTCTGCTGCCAAGTCCCTAGGTGTCGCCGCTCTCGGTGCCGCCTTCGCCGCCGCCGGTGCGGGCGCCGCCACCGCCGCCCCGGCCCTCCCGGACACCGCCCAGACGCTGGAGACCGTCACCACCGCGCTCCCCGCGGAGCAGCTCTCCCAGACGCTGCCGGGCTCGGGTCAGGCGCTGGGCCAGGGACAGACGGCGGCCGGTGCCGGTCCGGCCGCCGAGCAGCCGGTCGCCGAGCAGCTGCTCGCCCAGGGTCCGACGGACCCGGCCGCCAAGCTGCTGGGCGGGCTCCCGGTGCAGGGTCTGCCCACGCACGGCCTGCCGGTGAACGGCGTGCCGGTCGGCTGATCCTCCCGCCGAGGCGGACCCACACGCCGATGGGGCGCACCTGCACGGGGTGCGCCCCATCGGCGTTCTCGCGTCAGGGTGTCACCAGGCCGTCTGGGTCTTGCCGGGCACCTTGTCCTCCTCGTCGCCCACCTCGCGTTCGTCGCCTGGCTCACGCTGCGGCCGCTGGACGTGCCCTGGGTGATGCCCGCCAATCTGCGTCCGTTCGCCGGTATCCGGGGCGATCTCGCCCTGGGCTGG
>NZ_POUC01000154.1 GCF_002891435.1 Streptomyces cahuitamycinicus | reverse complement strand
GCTCCCGACCCGAGCGCCACGCCGAGCCCCACCAGCGCACTGCCCGCCGCCTGCGCGAGACCGTAGGAGCCGGTGCCGACGAGCGGTGCGGTGCAGGCCGCCGCGACCGGGATGAGGCCGGAGAAGAGGGTGGCGCGTTCGGCACCGATCCGCTGCATGCCGATGTACCAGCACACGAATCCGACCACGGTGACCACCACCGCCTGCCACAGCAGCGCGGCCGTCTCGACGGTGTCCGGACGCCGCAGCCACCCGGCGCCGTCGACGAGCAGCCCGACCGCCGCCGACTCCAGCGCGGCGACCGCGCACACCGTGGCGGACAGCAGCCGGGGGCCGAGCGGCCGCAGGACGGGCACCGCGAGCACGGCGAACCCGACCTCCCCGGCCAGGGCACACACGGAGAAGGCGATGCCCGTGCCGTCCGTGCGCCCCCAGCCCTGAACCGTGAAGGCGCCGACGGCCACGAGCAACGACCCGTACAGCACCACCCGTTGGGGTCTGCGCCCGTCCAGGAGGGGCACGAGCACGGCGACGGCCACCGGAGCGCAGCCCACGAACACGCCGGGCACCGCGGGTTCCGCCGTGCGCTCGGCGGCGATGACGGCCAGGTTGAAACCGACCATGCCGACCGCCGACAGCAGGGCGAGACGACCCCACTGGCGGGGTGTCAGAGCCCGCAGCCGGCGGGCCGCGCCCTTCCCGGCGGCCGGCACCAGCAGCAGGCAGGCCAGTGCGTAGCGCAGGAACTGGCCGCCCGCGTAGGGGTAGTCGCCCAGGACGCTGTTGGCGGTGAAGGACCCTCCGACGAGGACACAGGCGAGCGCGGCGAGCAGGGCGCCGCGCGTGGTCGTGACGTTCATGGAGGTGACGCTAGGCAGCCGGGCGGCCCGGAAAGGGGTCCACTTCCGTGCCCGCTTGGTGGACCAATTCCGCGCCGGCCGGTGGTGGTCAGCCGATGTGGTGACGCGGCGTCCCGGGCCGCGCGGCGTGATCGCCAGGGTCGGCGCAGCCGCCCGGCCGCGATGCCGGCCGCAACACCGCCCTGAGCGACGACAGCCCGCTCACGGACGACCGGAGTCCCGGGCGGTCCGCGTGCCTGAAGCCCCTCAGTGATCCCGCGCGCATCTAATGGGCGCGATCGCACCTCCCGGACGACACAGGAGACGACGTCCATGCCGCACAGCCGCACCGGTGAAGGGGAGCAGAAGGCCGCGCGTGGGGGTGTGCTGCGGCGGCTGGGCGAGTGGTGCGCACGCCACTTCGTGATCGTGATCATCGCCTGGCTGGTGGCGCTGGTGGCGCTGCAGGTCGTCAGCCGGGCGTTCGGCGGGGAGTACTCCGACAACTTCTCACTCCCCCAGGCACAGTCCCAGAAGGGCCTGGACGTGCTGAAGGCGCACGACCCGCAAGCAGGCGGATACAGCAGCCAGATCGTGCTGCGCGACGACCAGCAGTCCCTGACCGCGCTCAGTTCCCAGATCTCGGCCACGGTCGCCGACCTGGAGAAGCTGCCCCACGTCCTGTCGGCCCAGAACCCGCTGTCCGCGCAGGGCTCGTCCTCGGGGCAGCCGCAGCAGCAGAACGTCGGGCCGTTGTCCGACGACCAGAAGACGGCGTACGTCACCGTCCGTTTCGACGTGCAGCCCTCGACGCTCGGAGACGACTATCTGAACGGGGTCGACAGTGCCGTGCAGCCGCTGCGGTCGGCCGGTGCGGAGGTCGAGTACGGCGGGCCGCTCGGCGAGCTCGCCCGGCCGGCGGCCGACGACCGGGCGAGCGAGCTGATCGGTTTCGGCGTGGCCGTCATCGTGCTGCTGATCGGGTTCGGGTCTGTCATCGCCGCCGTCGTCCCGCTGCTCACCGCGCTGATCAGCGTCGTCGGTGGTCTGGCGATCCTCGGGCTGCTGGCCGCCGCGTTCACCTTCGCGACGGTCTCCCCCACGCTGGCCACCATGATCGGGCTCGGAGTCGGGATCGACTACGCCCTGTTCATGATCACCCGCCATCGGCAGAACCTCATGGACGGCGCCGACCCGGTGCGGGCCGCCGGGCAGGCCACGGCCACCAGCGGTCACGCCGTCCTGGTCTCCGGCTGCACGGTGATCGTCGCGCTGGCGGGCCTGTCGGCCTCCGGGGTGGGGTTCATCGGCCTGCTCGGGCTGGCCGCGGCGGTCACCGTCGTCTCGGCCGTCGTCGGCGCGCTCACCCTGGTCCCCGCTCTGCTCGGGCTCAGCGGCCGGCGCATCGACCGCTACCGGGTGCGCCGTCCCGTCGCCGAGACCGACACCGGGGCGGGCGAGACACCGCAGGGCACCTGGCACCGGTACGCGCAGCGGGTGGAGCGCAGACCGCTGTGGTTCCTGTCGGCGGGTCTCGCCGTCGTGGTGGTGCTCGCGATCCCCGTGTTCTCCATCCAGCTCGGCCACATCGGCGACGGCGCCGATCCTGCCTCCTTCACCGACCGGCGGGCCTACGACCTGATGACCGACGCGTTCGGACCCGGATCCAACGGTCCGCTCACCGTCGTCATCGACCAGACGAACGTGTCCTCCTCGCAGCGTTCCGCTCTGGCCTCGAAGGCCCAGCAGTCACTCGACTCCGTGCAGGGGGCCGCCGTCGTCACCCCGCTGTCGCCCACGCAGGACGGCGACGTCCTGATCGGTACCGTCTACCCGGCCCGGTCGCCGCAGAGCGCCACCACCACGGACCTGACCAACCGTCTCGTCGACGACACACTGCCGGGCGTGGTCCAGGACACGGACGCCAAGGGCTATGTCACCGGTACGACGGCGGCCCAGGTCGACTTCCGCGACATCGTCGCCTCCCGGCTGATCGTGATCATCCTCGTCGTGGTCGGACTGGCTTTCCTGATCATCCTGGCCGTGTTCCGGGGGCTCCTCGTCGCCGTCAAGGCGGCCGTCCTGAACGTCCTGTCGATCGCGGCCTCGTACGGTGTGGTCGTCGCGGTGTTCCAGTGGGGCTGGGGCGGTCCCGCGCTCGGCGTCAACGGCACGGTGCCCATCGAGAGCTATGTGCCGATGATGATGTTCGCCATCATCTTCGGCCTCAGCATGGACTACGAGATCTTCCTGCTGTCCCGCGTCCACGAGGCATGGCTGCGCACCGGGGACGCCAAGGCCTCCGTGGCGCACGCCCTGGAGATCACGGCCCGGGTGATCACGTGTGCCGCGCTGATCATGGTGAGCGTGTTCGCGGCGTTCATCGTCAGCGACAACATCGTGGTCAAGATGCTCGGGCTGGGACTGGCCGTCAGCGTGCTCATCGACGCCACCGTCGTACGCCTGCTCATGGTGCCCGCGGTGATGACACTGCTCGGGCGGCACGCCTGGTGGATGCCGCGGTGGCTGGACCGGGTGGTGCCGCACATCGACGCCGAGGGGACACAGGCCGGGGTGCGTTCGGCGACTCATTGAAGGGCGACTCCCCGGCTGCCCAACTCGCGTACGGCATCGGCTGCTTGCCACGCCTTCGCGCTTCATTACGAACCTCTTGGGCCGGAAAATACCTATTTTCCTGTTTTGGTCTAGTAGGTGTGGTTAATCGAGGAGGGTGCGGGCGGGACGGCAGCCGGAGCACGAGAAGCCGGCGGCGAGCCCCGTCCCCGGCCGGGCGCGCCGATGCGCGGTGGTGGACGGCGTATGCCTTGTCGCCGCGGGCGGTCCGGTTCCCGACGAGACCGAATCCACGGCGGTGCCTGAGGGAGAGGACCCATGAGCGATATGGCGAACGAGAGCACCGGTCGTGCTCAGCAGGCCGGGCAGACGGCGAAACAGGAGGCGTGGGCCACCGCCGGACAGGCCAGGGAAGGCGCGAGCCGGGTCGCCGGCACCGCCACCGACCAGGTCAGAGCCGTCACCGGTGAGGCCAGGGCGCAGGCCGGTGCGATCGCCGGTGACCTGCGCACACGGGTCACCGACGAGGCCGAGAACCAGACGCGGCGCGGGGCGCGGGTGATGCGGCAGTGGGCGGACGACCTGTCCGGTCTCGCGGACGGTGCTGACGCCGACTCACCCGCCAGGAGCCTCGTGACGCAGGCGGCCGACCGCGGTCACCGCGCCGCCGACTACCTGGACTCACGGGGCGTGGGCGGCCTGGTCGACGACCTGCAGCACTTCGCCCGCCGGCGCCCCGGCGCCTTCCTCGGCGGAGCGATCGTGGCCGGGTTCACCGTCGGACGGCTCGCCAAGGCCGGCAGCAAGGCCGACGGTTCCGGCTCGGGCCGGTCGGCGCCGCCGCGCGCCTCCGGTACCCAGGAGTTGCCCGGGGACGCCGCGCCGCCGGAGCCGCCGGGCCACGGGGAGGTCTGAGATGTCCTCGCTCACGCCACACGCACCGCGGCGACACGCTCCGAAGCACCGCGGACAGGAGGACGGCTCGATGGGAGAGCTGCTCTCGACGGTGACGTCGGACGTGCAGCAACTGCTGCGCCAGGAAGCGGAACTGGCCAAGGCCGAGATCCGGGAAGAGGCCGGCAAGGCGGGCAAAGCGGCAGGGATGTTCGGCGGAGCCGGTTTCGCCGGCTACATGGTGGCCGTCCTCCTGACCCTGGCGGCGATGTTCGGCCTGGCCAACGTCATGGACCTGGGATGGGCCGCGCTGATCGTCACCGGAGTGTGGGCGGTGATCGGCCTGATCCTCTACCGCCGGGGCCGCGCACGGATGCGCACCGTGTCGCCGAAGCCGGAGCAGACCATCCAGACGCTGAAGGAGGACATGCAATGGGCACGGCACCCGACCGGATAAGGGCCGACATCGAATCCACCAGGGAAAAACTGTCCGAGGACGTCTCCCGGCTGGCCGACCACGCCCGCCCCCGCCGGATGGTACGGCGTCGCACCCGGCGCGTCCGCGGCGCTCTGCACGGGGTCAGGGAACGCGTGATGGGCAGCGCTGCGGAGGTTTCCGGGCAGACCGCCGACCGCACCCGGGAGACCGCCCAGTCGGTGCAGGAGTCCACCGGTCAGGCCGCGGACACCGCGCGCCAGGCCGCCGGGAAGGCCGTCGGCGCCGCCCGTCAGACCGCCGAACAGGCCGGTGACGCGGCACGGCAGGCCCCTGAGCAGGCGATGCGGCAGACGCAGGGCAACCCGCTCGCGGCCGGCCTGATCGCCTTCGGCGCGGGACTGCTGACCGCCTCACTGCTGCCCACCTCGCAGGCCGAGGAACAGGCCGCGGAGCGGGCCGGACAGGCCGTTGAGCCAGTGAAACAGGCCGCGTTGGAGTCCGCGCAGCAACTGAAGGAGGACGCGACCCAGGCCGGCCGCCAGGCCGCCCAGGAGGTCAAGGACACCGCCTCCGAAGCCGCCCGCGCCACCAAGGAACAGGCCGGAGAACAAGCCGGGCACGTCACCGAACAGGCCCGCCGCTCCGCGCAGACCACGGCCGAGGAGGCACGGGGGCAGACCGGCGACACCGGACCGTAGGCACCCCGCCGCAGGACTGGCCTGCCGTACTCGGACACCGGCGCAGCCCGAACCCGACAGCCGCAATCTCATCGATGCCAAGAATGCAGGAGATACCAGGATGATCACCCGAGACCAGATATCCACCGTGCTGGACCACCCGGTCCATGACGCCAGGGGCGACAAGATCGGCAATGCCGGGCACGTCTTCTTCGACGACGTCACCGGCGAGCCCGAGTGGGTCAGCGTACGGACGGGCCTGTTCGGCACCAGCGAGTCCTTCGTACCCATCCACGACGCGGCCCTCGTCGAGGACCACCTCGAGGTGCCGTACGCCAAGGACCAGGTCAAGGACGCACCCAACGTCGACGTGGACGCCGGCGGTCACCTGTCCGAACAGGAGGAGCAGAGCCTGTACCAGTACTACGGCGTCGACTGGGACGCCGGCCGGACGGACGCACACTCCCGTACCTCCGGTACCGACCAGGCGACCGGCACCGCCGACGACGCGATGACGCGGTCCGAGGAGGAGATGCACGTCGGTGTCGAACGCCGCGAGGCCGGCCGGGCGCGGCTGCGCAAGTACGTCGTCACCGAAGAGCAGCAGTACAGCGTCCCCGTACGCCACGAAGAGGTCCGCGTCGAGCGCGAGCCGATCACCGACGCCAACCGTGACACGGCGATGTCCGGGCCTGACATCACCGAGGCGGAACACGACGTCACGCTCCACGAGGAGCAGCCCGTGGTGGAGACCAGGGCCGTACCGAAGGAGCGGGTCCGCCTGAGCACGGAAGAGGTCACGGAGGAGGAGACCGTCACCGGCGAGGTCCGCAAGGAACGCATCGAGACCGAGGGAACCGACGAGCAGGGCGACCAGCGGCGCCGTCGCTGATCTCCGGCGGGCGCCCGGGCGGAGGGCCACGGCCATCCTTCCCGGGCGCCGCCCTGCGTGCGTGCCGGGGCCGAGATCAGTGGAGCATCAGGTGGACGAGGGCGACGGTGCCGACCGACACGATCAAGGTGCGCAGGACGGCGGGGCTGAAGCGGCGGCCCGTTCTGGCTCCGATCAGGCCGCCGAGCGCTGACCCGGCGGCGATGAGCACGACGGCCGTCCAGTCGAAGTGGGCGAAGAACAGGAACAGCAGGGCGGCGACCGTGTTGACGACGGCCGCCAGCACGTTCTTCACGGCGTTGAGCCGCTGGAGCGTCTCGTCGAGCAGCATACCCATCAGGGAGACGTAGATGATGCCCTGCGCGGCGGAGAAATAGCCGCCGTAGACGCTGGCGAGCGTCAGCCCGGTGAACAGCAGAGGGCCCCCGTCGCGGCGGACGGGACCGCCCGCGGCGCGACGCCGGCGCACCCGCTTCGCGATCAAGGGCTGGCACGCGACCAGCACCAGGGCGAGGCCCACCAGGACCGGCACGATCCGTTCGAACGCCGACGCGGGCAGGGTCAGCAGCAGCACGGCGCCCGCGAGGCCGCCCAGTACGGCGCCGATGCCGAGCAGCAGGACGCGCCGGCCCTGCCCCCGCAGTTCCTCGCGGTAGCCGAGGGCCGCGGTGATGGAACCGGGCACCAGGCCCAGCCCGTTCGACACCGTGGCCGTGACCGGGGGCAGTCCGGTGGCCAGCAGGACCGGGAAGGTGATCAGCGTTCCCGAGCCGACGACGGCGTTGACGGCCCCGGCGCCCGTGCCGGCGGCGAGCACGGCGGCCATCTCCCACGGCGTCACGCCGCCGCTCCGCCGCGTGTGCCGTTCCGCATGACGTTCATGCGGTCACGCTAGAGGGTGGAGTGTTCGGCGCCAGCCGCAGGGTGCCGGAGCAGGGCCTCGGCCCGGGACGCGCGACGGCGGCGGGATCCGGTGGGGATCCCGCCGCCGTTCACGGCTCATGCCCGAGCGTGCCTCCTAGCCGCGCCGCACCCGGCGCAGGACGACGAAGCCCGCGATGACCAGGACTGCGCCCGCCGCTGCCGGCCAAAGCTGGGCGCCGGTGTCGGCCAGGCCGCCCTCGCCGACCGCCTGCGGCTCGGTCCGGGACGGTGCCGACGGGGTCGGCGCGGAACTGGTCGCCGTGCCGACGGCCTGGGACTGGCCGAGGCCGTCCGTGTCGTCGCCGACGCCGTCCTTCGAACCGCCGCCCTGCGCACCGGCCTTGCCGCCGTCCGCCGAAGCGGTCGCCTTCACCGCGGGTCCGGCGCCGGCGGGAGCCGTGGAGGCGTCGCCGGGCTCGGGTTCGGGGGCCGGCTTGTCCGCCGGCGGCTTCGGGGCCTCGCCCTTGCCGTCGTCACCGCGGTCGCCCTGGTCACCGGGCTTCCCGCCGGCGTTCCCGCCCTGCGGAGCGCCGGGCGTCTTCGTCGGCTGCTCCTGCGGGGCTTCAGGGGCCTTCGTCGGCTCCTCCTGAGGAACCTCGGGTGTCTTGGTCGGCTGCTCCTGCGGGGACTCCGGCGTCTTCGTCGGCTCCTCCTGGGGCTCCTCGCCCGGGGCCGGGTCCTGCCCGCCGCCCGCTCCGGCGCCGCACCTGCGGCCGTCGTTGATGCAGTCGACCATCTCCCCCATCAGCTTCTCGTCGAAGATGTTGATGAAGTCGCCGTGGTCCGTGACCGGTTTGTGCAGCTGCTCCGGGAAGGAGTCGACCGCGAACAGCGGTGTCGTGCGGCCGCCGTCGTTCAGGCTCGGCGCGTCGATGTCGTAGACGATGCGCTGGACCAGCTGCGGGATGGGGCGGAAGCCGGACGGACAGTTCCCGGCGGCGTCCGCGAACGCCACGTGGGTGCGGTGGTTGGCGCTGTCGATGTTGCGGCCGTCCCAGCAGCTCTGGAACTCGAAGGTGCGGACGACGTCGCTGCCCTGGGGGCACAGCGGGTACTTGTCCTTCAGCTGCCGGTCCTCGAAGCCGGTGCAGCTCCAGGAGGCGTTGGCGTTGGCGGGGCCGTTGACGAACGACTTGGCGTCGCCCGTGATGATGCGCAGCAGGCGCGGCATGGCCGTGACCTTCTCGCGGGGGTTGCCGACGAACGTCAGCGTGACCTGCTTCGGCGTGACGATCTCGCCGGCGTTGCCCTCGATGCCGCCGCCGGGCTTGTCGGCGTCCTGCTCCTGGGTGCCGTTCTGCAGGCGTACGACGGGCCAATAGTAGGACGACTTGTCGCCCTGGTCGTCGCAGCTGGTCTCGGCGTCGGCGAGGTCCTGGTCGCTGGCGAAGGCATTGTTGCCCTGGTTGCCGACGTAGTCGTGGAAGTGGTGGGCCCCGTTGGTGACGCCCGGGGCGGCGATGATGTTGTCGGAGTTGAACAGGCCGTTCGCGTTCACGCCGCAACTGGTGGCGAAGGAGCCGCGGGACGCGTCGCCCTGGGGGCGGGGGTCGTTCACATCGGGCTGGATGCTCTTGATGTCCGCGAAGTCGGCGGCGACGGGGCCGTTGCCCGCCTGTCCGCCGTTGGCGCCCTGGCCCCGGCCGTTCCCCTGTTCCTGGCCGGCCTGGCCCTGCTCCTCGCCGGCCTGCTCGCCGGCGCCGCCGTCCTGGCCTTCGCCCTGCGCGGGAGCCTGGTTGCCGTCCTCCACGGTGCAGGCGGCCAGGGCCTCCAGCCCCTCGGGGCGGTCCCCCACACGGTCGATGGCGATCGCGATGCGTTCGAGGGTCGCGCCCCGCTTCTCCTTCAGCGGACTCACGATCGCGTTGTCGGCGAAGCCGGGATCCTGCTGCATCCGCTGTGCGGACTCGCTCAGCTGCTGGTAGGCCTTGGCGATCTGCTCGTCCAGGAGGGCGAGTTCCTTGTCGACCTCCCCCCGCGCCTGCTCGGGGACCGAGGTCAGCTTGCTGCCGGCGTCCGGGCAGTCGATCGTGGCGCCCGCGGTCCGGACCCCCGCGCCGGACCGCGTCGCGGCGGAGTCACCGCCCGAACCGCCGTCCGTGGCCGAGGCGTAGACGTTAGCGGCCATCAGGCCGCCTCCGCCCAGGATCAGTGCGAATGCGGCGAAGGTCGCGCGTCGTGGGCCGGTAGGGCGTCTTCGCGTGTTGCGTCCCAAGGGTGCTCTCCTGCGCTTGTGGCGTGCCGGGCATGAAAATCCCCTCGCCCCATACGTACGGGAGCACCCGCGTGTTCACCCCGCTCGAAAACTTTCGGAGAACTCTCATGAAGCGCGAGGCGGCCCGAGCCCCGCCGGACGCCCTGTCCGGCGGGGACACGCAGGTCAGCGGAAGTTCACGTCACTGCACAGGAAGTAGGTCTGGTCCATGTGCGAGGCCTGCCAGATCGTGTACACGACGTGCCGGCCGCTCAGCCCCGAAGTACTCACCGGGATCTCGTAGTTCTGGCTGGGCGCGTACCTGCCGGTGCGCTTGACGAGCTGAAGGTCGTTCCACGTCAGCGGCTGGGTGGTGGGGTCGAAGCCCTGCCGCGTGACGTAGACCAGGAAGTAGTCGGCGCCATGGCTTGCCTGGTCGTACAGCTTCACCGTGAAGTCGCCGGTGATGTCCGTGGTTTTCCAGGCGCCGACCGCGTCGAGGGAGTTGTACCGGCCTCCCTCGGTCCGGCCGCCGCTGCACAGCTGGCCGTTGGGGACGACGGCCTGGAAGTTCCCGCCGGAGCCGTTGCGGTACAGGCCGTTCCAGTTCCACATGGCGTTGGGGTTGTCCCGCCAGGCCTGCCAGCACATGGGGTCCAGGCGGGCCATCTCCGGGTTCTGGAAGTCGCTTCCCCAGCGCAGCCAGCAGCCGTAGTTCCGGGAGGCAGGGTCGACGACCGAGCCGTGGGCGACGGCGGTGCCGCTCCACGGGATCAGGCTGAGCAGCGCGGCGACGAGCACGCTCAGGAGGAGTGTCAGGCGGGACCTGAGCCGGGGGAGGCGTAGACCAGGACGCATATCATGACCATGACAATTCATGATCTCTCTCTTTCGAGTGTGGGGGTTGTCGTGCGTTTCCTCGTGCTTTCGATCATGTTTCGATGCGGGAGCACTGGAAGTGGGAGCGCTCCCATATCACACAGGCTGTACCCGATGGCACGACTCGGCAATGCTCGATTGCGCCACTTCCGTGACGGTCAGAGCCGGTCCGGTTCCTTCGTGGTGCGTCCGAGGTAGGTGACCTCGCTCGGATCCGGCACCTCGATCTCCTCGAAGCCCATGCGGTCGTAGAAGGCCCGGGCCCGGGTGTTGGCGGTCGCCATGGCCAGGTGCACGGCCGGCACCCCTCTGTCCTTGAGTGCTCGCAGAAGCGTCCGCATGAGACGACCTCCGTAGCCGCGGCGCTGCCAGTCGGGCAGCAGATCGATGTGCAGGTGCGCGGGGTGGTCGGCCAGTTCGGGCAGCACCATCCGTTCGGGGTCGTGCAGGAGGCCCGCCATCGCCTCGTCCGGGGTGCGCGGCGGCCGGGGCGGCTCCGGATAGCGGCCGGCGACCAGGGGAAGCCACGTGGTGCGGAAGGCTTCGGCGAAGTGCGCGGTGTCGGCCGTGCCGAGGATGTAGCCGACCGCCCACCCCTGCCCGTCGTCCAGCACGAAGGCCAGTTCCGGCTCCAGATGGACGTACGGCGCCGCGAAGGTCGCCGGGAAGATACCCGGGTCCGCATAGTGGGGGCGGCTGTCCCCGCCGTGATGGGCGGTGCGGATGCAGATGTCGTCGAGAGCCGGGCGGTCCTCGGGGCGGTACGGGCGGATGGCGGGTGACGTGGTCATGGCCGCATCGTGCACGGAGTGGGAGCGCTCTCTCAAGTCCGATTCCACATCGGCCGAGGGGCTGGCCGGTCCGCCGCACGGCGTTGCGGACCGGCATCCCGGGACCGGCTTGAACGAGAGCGGCCTAAGGCCCCCGCCCGGGGATACCCGGCTCACATGGTGAAGCTGCATATTCCGGGACGAAAAGAACAGCACGAGACCGAGGCCCCGCCTCCGGAGAGCCCACGCCCGGGGTTCGAGGCGGAACGCGGGGAATCTCGTGAGGCGGACGGCCGGGAAGCTACCGGGCCGGAAGGCCAGGCAGCTCCCGAGGCGGGAAGCCGGGAAGCTCCCGCGCCCGCTTCCGAGGAGCCCGGGCCGGATCCCGCCGTGGAGCGTTCGGCGCCGGACACGCCGACCGACCTGCCCCGGAAGTCCTGGGTCGCGGTCCTGAAGGGCAGCGTGCGGGAGTTCAAGGACGACGAGCTGACCGACCGGGCGGCCGCACTGACCTACTACGGCGTGCTGGCACTGTTCCCCGCACTGCTGGTGCTGGTGTCGATGCTCGGCCTCACCGGCAGGTCGACCACGGACAAGGTGACCGAGAACGTCCGCGAACTCGTGCCCGGCTCGGCGGGCGACATCATCACCCGGGCCGTCGACCAGTTGCAGGGCAACGCCGGCATCGGCTCGCTGATGGCGATCGTCGGTCTGGTCCTGGCGGTGTGGTCGGCCTCCGGCTACGTGGGCGCGTTCATCCGCTCGGCCAACGCCGTCTACGACATGCCCGAGGGCCGGCCGGTGTGGAAACTGCTGCCGATGCGGGTCGGCGTGACGGTCGTGCTGCTGGTGCTGGCCGTCATCAGCGCGCTGATCGTGGTGTTCACGGGCGGGCTGGCCCAGCAGGCAGGAGACCTGCTGGGCATCGGCGACACCGCGCTGACGGTGTGGTCGATCGCCAAGTGGCCGGTCCTGGTCCTGCTGGTCGTGCTCATGATCGCGATCCTGTACTGGGCTGCCCCGAACGCCAAGGTGAAGGGGTTCCGCTGGATCACGCCCGGCAGTCTGCTGGCGCTGCTGATCTGGATGGTCGCGTCCGCCGGTTTCGCGGTCTACGTCGCCAACTTCGCCTCATACAACAAGACCTACGGCACGATGGCCGGTGTCATCGTCTTCCTGGTGTGGCTGTGGATCACCAACCTGGCGATCCTGCTGGGCCTGGAGTTCGACGCGGAGACAGTGCGGCAGCGCGCCATCGCCGGTGGTCATCCGCCCGAGGCCGAGCCGTACACCCAGCCGCGTGACACCCGGGCGTGGGACGAGCAGGACCGTCGCCGGCTGGAACAGACCTGATCGGTCCGGACCGGCTCAGCCCATGACTCCGGCGGCGACCGTGGCACCCAGTTCCCAGCACCGCTGGAGGTCGCCCTTGTCCGGCTCGCCGGTCACGGTCACGGCCTCGGCGGTGCGACGCCAGCCGAGGCCGGTCGTCACCGACTCGATCCCGCGCACCGCTCCGGTGACGTCATTGCCGCCGTGCACCCAGTAGCCGAAGGGGCGGCCGCGGGTGGCGTCCAGGCACGGGTAGTAGACCTGGTCGAAGAAGTGCTTGAGAGCGCCGGACATGTAGCCGAGGTTCGCGGGAGTGCCGAGGAGGAAGCCGTCGGCGGCGAGGACGTCCGAGGCGGTGGCGGAGAGTGCGGGCACGCGGACGACCCGGACGTCCTCGATCTCGGGGTCCGTCGCCCCGGAGAGGACGGCTTCGAACATCGCCTGGCAGTGGGGCGAGGGCGTGTGATGGACGATCAGCAAGGTGGCCACGGCACCTGACCTTGCCGTGCGGGCCCCCGCCACCGCAAGCGGCGACGGGGGCCGGGTGTCGCCGACGCTCAGCGCTTGCCGCGACGGCGGATCAGCAGGCAGGCCACGAGTACGGCACCGGCGCCCGCCAGCAGGGCGGCCCGGTGGTCGCGCACCTGCTGCGGGGCCTTGTCCTGCCAGACCTGCTCGGCCTGGGCGGCCTTCTCCTTCGCGCCCTGAGCAGCGGCGGTGCCCTTCTGCTTCACCGGCTCGGGCAGCTTCTCCTCCACGGTGTGGGCCATGTGCGCTGCCTTGGTCCTGGCCTGCCCGCTCCACGCCTGGGCCTTGGCCCCGGCCTGCTCCCTGACCGCGCCGGCCTTCTCGCGGGCACGGGTCTTGACGTCGGCTCGGTCCGCCAGTGCCTGCACCGTGTCACCGAGTTCGTGGCGGGTGTGCTCGACCTGCTCGCGCAGCTCCTCCTGGCTGCGGGCGGTCGGCTCGTCGTGCGGAGGCTGGGTCATCGCTGTGCACTCTCCTTGATCTCGGCCACGTCGGCCTTCACGTTGTCGATGGTCTGCTGCGGGGCGGGCCGGCCGGCGCTGCGCACCTGCTTGCGGCCGGCCAGCGCCGCCACGCCCGTGGCGGCGGCCAGCACGCCGGTGACGATCAGCGCCGCCGCCCACACCGGCAGCGGTACGGCCAGGGCGGCGATCGCCGTGGCGACCAGGGCCTGCAGGGTGACGAAGCCGAGTACACCGGCGCCGCCGAACAGGCCGCCGCCCTTCCCGAAGCGTTTGCCCTTCTCGGTCATCTCCGCTCGGGCGAGGCGCATCTCGCCGCGCACCAGGTCGGTCAGTTGCTCGGTGGCCCGCTGCACCAGTTCGCCCACCGGCTCTTCTCCGGCCGTCGGCGCGCTTCCCGTGCGGGGAGCGGCGGAGGCCGTGCGGTGCGTGTCCGTCATGGCGATCACCTCCCGGTCCGTGGTTGCGGGCCGGGTACCCCGCGAGAGGCGGAAAGGACACGTGGCCGGACAACTTGTGATGACGATGAGTGAGCGCCGCGAGATCCGGTACCCGTCCGCCGCTCACGAACGAGAAAGGGAGGTATCGCCTTGTCGCAGGTAGAGGAATCCATCGAGGTCCGCGTGCCGGTGCACACCGCGTACAACCAGTGGACGCAGTTCGAGTCCTTCCCCGAGTTCATGGACGGTGTCGAGCGCATCGAGCAGCGCACCGACACCCTCACGCACTGGGTCACGAAGGTCGGCGGACAGGCGCGGGAGTTCGACGCGGAGATCACCGAGCAGGTCCCGGACGAGCGCGTCGCCTGGACCACGGTGGGCGGCGAGGCTCGGCAGGCCGGTGTGGTGACCTTCCACCGCATCCAGGACGACACGACCAAGGTCATGCTGCAGATGGACTTCGATCCCCATGGCGTGGCCGAATCCGTGGGTGACAAGCTCGGCTTCGTGAAGCGGCAGGTCTCCGGTGATCTGCGGCGCTTCAAGGAGTTCATGGAGGCCCGCGGGGCGGAGACGGGCGCCTGGCGCGGCCAGGTCTGACCGGGCGCGGGAGGCCGCCACCACTGCACGTGGTGGCGGCCTCCCGCTGCGCTCGCACCCCTCATGCCATCGCTGCCTGCCGCTGTGCTCGCACCCCCCGTGCCATCGCTGCCTCCCGCTGTGCTCGCCGCCTATGCCACCGGTGCGGCGATCCCGCTCTCGAAGAGCTGCCGGGCGTGCCGGACCAGGTCGTTGAGGCGCGGGGCGAGTCGTGCCGCGGAGTCGTAGAGGGCGTGGACGGCCGGGAGGCGCTCCAGACGGGGAGCGAGGGCCGACAGGGCGATGGCCAGGGCCACGCCGGCCCAGGCCACGGGCCCGAGCGGGGTGCAGCCGAAGAAGTGGCTGACGCCGGGGGTCTGGACGAGGGCGGCGAGGACGGCGGCCGAGCCCAGGGCCGTGACCCAGACCAGGGTGCTGTGGCGCCGTCCGGAGAGGGTCTGCACAAGCTGCGCGCCGACCACACCGCACAGGGCCATGGTGGTGGACCGGCGTTCGGTGCCGGGGGTGAGGCGGCCGATGAGGTAGGCCGTGATCGCGCCGAGGCAGGTGGTGACGCCGCGGCGGCGGATGGAGCGCAGCAGGGGTGCGCCGAGGACGTCGAGGCTCATGGGACCGGTCGCGGCGTGTTCCGCGGTCGAGGGGTCGTTGCTGGGTGTGACCGCCACGGCCATGGCCGGGAACATGTCGGTGAGCAGGTTGACCAGCAGCAGCTGACGGGTCGACAGGGGCGAGGCACCGGCGAGCAGCGTGCCGAGGACGCTGAAGCCGACCTCGCCGGCGTTGCCGCCGATGAGGATGCTCACCGCGTCGGCGACACTGCGCCACAGGGCACGGCCCTCGGCGACCGCGTCCACGAGGACGGACAGGTCGCCGGTGGTGAGCACCAGGTCGGCGGCGTTGCGGGCGGCGGCCGAGCCGCGGGACTCGACGCCGACCCCGACGTCGGCGGCCCGGATGGCGGCGGCGTCGTTGGCGCCGTCGCCGGCCATCGCCACGACCCGCCCGGCCTGTTGCAGCGCCTCCACGACGTGCAGCTTCTGCTCGGGTGCGACACGGGCGATGACGCCCGCGCCGCGCAGCACCCGGACGCGTTCGCGGCGTTCCATGGCGACGAGTTCGTCACCGGTCACGGCCTCGGTCTCCTCCGGCCAGCCCAGTTGCAGGGCGATGGCGCGGGCGGTCTCCGGGTGGTCGCCGGTGAGCATGACGGGCAGGATGCCGGAGCGGCGCAGTTCCGCGAGCAGGGCGTGCGAGGTGTCGCGCGGGACGTCGGCGAGTGCGACGAAGCCGCTGAACTCCAGGTCGGCGAGCGGCAGGTCGAGTTCCGCCTCGGTGGCATCGGCCCGGCAGGCGCGGCGGGCGACGGCCAGAACGCGCAGTCCTTGCCCGGCCAGTTCGTGGGCGGTGTCCCAGGCGTGGGCCGGGAGATCCCGGCAGGCGGGCAGGATCGTCTCGGGTGCGCCCTTGACGACGAGGAGTTCGCCCATGTCCGGGGCGCCGTCGCGGCCGATCGCGGCGGCGTAGCCGCGGCGGGTCTCGAAGGGCAGTTCGCCGGTGGGTGCCCAGCCCTCGTCGGGCGGGGCGACGTCGAGGACGGCCTCGTCGGTGGCGTGCGCGACGCGGCGGCCCTCCCCCGTCTCCTCCTGCGGGCAGGCGCGCGCGGCCAGACGCACGATGGGGGCGGCCTCGTCGGTGTCCGTGGCGAGGACGGTGCCGTCGGCCGTGGCGACGCGGACCAGGCGCAGCTTGTTCTCGGTGAGGGTGCCGGTCTTGTCGAAGCAGACGGTGTCGACCCGGCCGAGTGCCTCCAGGGTGCGCGGGGTGCGGACCAGGACACCGCGGCGGGACAGCCGACGGGCCGCCGCCATCTGCGCGACGGTCGCGACGAGCGGGAGCCCTTCGGGTACGGCGGCGACGGCGACCGCGACGCCGCCGCTGACGGCGCGCCGGACGGGGCTGCCGCGCAGCAGGGACAGCCCGGTCACGGCGGCGCCGCCCGTGAAGGTCACCGGCAGTGCCTTGCGGGTCAGTTCCTGGAGCCGGGCCTGGACGCCGGCGGGCGGCGGGGTACGGGCGGCCAGGGAGACGGCCCGGCCCGCCTCGGTCCGGTCGCCGGTGTCCACGACGAGGGCGGTGGCCCGGCCGGCCACGACGGTGGTGCCCTCGAAGATCATGCAGGTGCGCTGCGCCACGGGGGCGCCGGGTGTGGCCTCGACGGTCTTGGTCACCGGCAGGGACTCGCCGGTGAGCGCCGACTCGTCGACCTCCAGACCGTCGAGGTCCAGCAGCCGGGCGTCGGCGGGTACGACGTCGCCGGGGCCGAGGCTGATCTCGTCCCCGGGCCGCAGCCGGGCGGCGTCGACGGTGACCGTCCGTTTGCGGCTGTCCTGCTTGCGAGCCTTGGGCTGTTGCCGGGCGGCGAGCCGGGCCAGGGCCTGTTCGGCGCGCAGTCTTTGGAGTCCGCCGGTCACGGCGTTGAGGTCCATGGCGCCGACGACGAGCAGCGCGTCGACGACCGAGCCGAGCAGGGCCGAGGCGACGGCGCCCGTGGCGAGGACAGGGGTCAGCGGGTCGTCGAGTTCGCGGCGTACGGCGCCGGCCGCCTGCCATGTCCAGCGGGCGGGGGTGGCGGCCGGGTGCCGGGCCAGGCGTGCGGCCTGTTGCCGTGAGCGGTCGGCGAGCAGTGCGAGCCCGCGGGGCTCGCCGTCGTGGTCGGCGCGCCGCAGCCGGTCGCGGGCCTCGTGGGGTTCCAGGGCGTGCCAGGGAATGTGCAGGCGGGGCTGGGG
>NZ_POUC01000153.1 GCF_002891435.1 Streptomyces cahuitamycinicus | reverse complement strand
GGTGGAGGGCGGGGAGTCGGGGCTGGACGAGGACACGGTCGCCGAGTTGGCCATTGAGCTGGCGAAGCTGGCCGATCGTATTGACGTGGCCTGTATCGCGCACAGCAGTGGGACCGCGACGTAACTGTGGGTAGCGGGTGTATGTGGCCGTGTATGTGGCTGTCGCGCAGTTCCCGCGCCCCTTTCAGGGAGTCCCGCTCAGCGCCGTCCAGAACATCGCCTCGTACGCCTGGAGCAGGCGGCCGTATGTGCGAACTCGTGCCTGATCGAGGCGCCCGGCGTCCAGAGCCGCCTCCACCGCTGCTGCCGCCAGCCGGTCCAGGTCGGGTGACTCTTCCGCGAAGAAGTCGAAGAAGGCGCAGGCCTCGTCGGTGAAGCCGTAGTGCTCGCGCAGTGCCGTGGCGATGGTCGCGCAATAGCCGCCCCACGCCGAGAAGTTGGCCGTCAGCGCCGGCACCACGTCTGCCGGTGCGGCGTTGAGTGCCAGCCAGGCCACGTACGCGGGGTACGCCTGGCAGCCGGGAAGCGGCTCGTACGGCGCCTCCTGCGCGCGGCACGCCCGACCGAAGGCGACCAGTCGCTCGCCCGCCAGCGCCTCGCCCTCCGCGAGAGTCGTGAAGAAGGCGGCGGCCTCCGGATCGGCCGCTGCGGAGCGGACGGCCAAGTACTCGAACGCGCGACGGTCGGCGGAGATCACCCAGGTCTGTTCGGCAGCGAGCGCGGCGAGGGTGGCGCGGGGTGCCGTACCGGCGGCGATCCGGGGGACCAAGGGGTTGGCGTCCGGGTCCGGGGCGAGGGCCGCCGTGGTCGTCCGCAGCAGGTCCAGGGCCGGGTGCGTCATCGCTTCCTCCGTCAAGCGTCGTCGAGGTGCCGGGACGAGCCTGGCACGTTGTCCCCGGCTGCGGAGCGGTCCGGCGCGCAGCCGGCGTGCCCGCGGGGATTCGTGCGGGAGTCCCGTTCGGGCAACCGCACGCGTTCACCGACCCGACGGACACGCCGGCGACGATGTCCTCCGAGCCGGTGATCGAGGAACTACGGGCGCGCTGCGCCATCGAGCGGCTGACGCCGCTCGGACAGCGCTAGCGGATGGGCACGCCGGCGAGGGTCCGGGCGATCACCAGACGCTGGATCTCGCTCGTGCCCTCGAAGATGGTGTAGATGGCCGCGTCCCGGTGCATGCGCTCGACCGGGTACTCCCGGGTGTAGCCGTTGCCGCCGAGGATCTGGATCGCCTGGGCCGTGACCGTCTTGGCCGTCTCGCTCGCGAACAGCTTGGACATCGAGCCCTCGGCCGCGGTGAACGGCTTGCCGTTGACCGCCATCCAGGAGGCCCGCCAGACGAGGAGCCGGGCCGCGTCGATGGACGTGCGCATGTCGGCGAGCTGGAACGCCACGCCCTGGTTGTCGACGATCGGCCGCCCGAACTGCTCCCGCGTGGTGGCGTAGTCGAGGGCGACCTCGTACGCGGCCCTGGCGGTTCCGACGGCCATGGCGCCGACGGCCGGGCGCGAGGCCTCGAACGTGGCCATCGCCGCGTTCTTCACTCGCTCCCCACCCTGCCTGGCCTTCTCCCGGGCGCGGGCGAGCCGCTCGTCGAGCTTCTCCTTGCCGCCGAGCAGGCAGGAGCCGGGCACCCGCACGTTGTCCAGGACGACCTCGGCGGTGTGCGAGGCGCGGATGCCGTGCTTCTTGAACTTCTGGCCCTGGGACAGCCCCTCGGTGCCCGGCGGGACGATGAAGGAGGCGTGGCCCTTGGAGCCGAGCTCGGGGTCGACGACCGCGACCACGACGTGGACGTTGGCGATGCCGCCGTTGGTCGCCCAGGTCTTGGTGCCGTTGAGCACCCACTCGTCCTTGGCCTCGTCGTACACGGCCCGGGTGCGCATGGAGGCCACGTCGGAGCCGGCGTCGGGCTCGGAGGAGCAGAACGCGGCCACCTTGACGTCGTCGGCGTCGCCGTACATCTGGGGGATCCAGGTGCCGATCTGCTCCTCGGTGCCGTTGGCGAGGACGCCGACGGCGGCGAGGCCGGTGCCGACGATGGACAGGGCTATGCCCGCGTCGCCCCAGAACAGCTCCTCCATCGCCATGGGGATGCCGAGGCCGGTGGGGTCGAAGTACTGCTGGGCGTAGAAGTCCAGGGAGTAGATGCCGACCTTGGCGGCCTCCTGGATGACCGGCCAGGGAGTCTCCTCGCGCTCGTCCCATTCGGCGGCCGCGGGGCGGATCACGTCGGCCGCGAAGCCGTGAAGCCAGTCCCGGACCTCCTTCTGTTCGTCGTTGAGCTCCATGGTGAACTCGGCCATGTCGTCCCCTTCAGCGGCACACGTGCATGTTACTTGCGGTAACATGCAGTCTGTTACCGGTGGGTAGTCGAAGTCAACTCCTACCGACCGGTCGGCACCCGTTCGGTGCCCTGGGCATGCTTCAGTGTTAGTTTGCGCAGGCGTTATCGAAACAGCACGGGTGGGGAGAGACCATGGACACCACGCAGCGGACCGATCAGCAACGGTCCGCCGATCGCCGTCGGCGTGAGCTGCTGGAAGCCGCCGACCGAGTGGTGCTGCGCGACGGCCCGCAGGCTTCGATGAACGCGATCGCGGCGGAAGCCGGCATCACCAAGCCGATTCTCTACCGGCACTTCGGCGACAAGGGCGGGCTCTACGCGGCCCTGGCCATGCGGCACACGGACGCGCTGCTGGACTCGCTGCGGGCGGCGCTGGACGCGCCGGCGGACCGGCGGGAGCGGGTCGAGGCGACGCTGGACACCTACCTCACGGCGATCGAGGCGCGGCCCCAGGTGTACCGGTTCCTGATGCACCCCGCGGAGGGGAGCCCCGGAGATCAGGGCTTCGATGTCGGCAAGCACAGCGCGCCGTTGCTGCGGCGGATGGGTGAGGAACTGGCGCAGGTCATCGAGGAGCGGCTGGATCTCGGGCCGGGCGGGCAGCAGCTGGCGCGGGTGTGGGGGCACGGAATCGTCGGCATGATGCATGCGGCCGGGGACTGGTGGCTGGGGGAACGGCCTTGTTCTCGTGGTGAGTTGGTGCGGAGTCTGGCCGACCTCTTGTGGGGTCGCCTTGCCGCTGCGGGAGACAAGATCGGCGGTCCGGGGTTCTGACCGTCGGGTCTCGGCTGCGGGCCGGCGGGGGTTGTTCGCGCCCACGCGGCGGAGCCGCATATCGGATACAGCCCCGCGCCCCTGAGGGACATACACTCACCGGCGCCATGAAGCCCTGACGACCTGGCGCATCAGCCTGCGGTGGCGCCAGCCGCTCAGGTGATCCGCGTAGACGCGGCCCTCCACGTGGTCGCACTCGTGTTGCAGGCAGCGGGCGAAGAAGCCCGTGCCGTGGACGGTGACGGGCTCCCCCGTGACCGTGAAACCCTCGACCACCGCATGGTCGTAGCGCTCCGTGCCCGCTTCCAGGCCCGGCAGGGACAGACAGCCCTCCGGGCCCCGGATCACCACGCCGTCCTTCTCGGTCAGGCGCGGGTTGATCACGTGGCCCACATGGCGGACGTCCTCGTCGTCCGGGCAGTCGTAAACGAAGACCCGCAGGCCCTCGCCGATCTGGTTGGCGGCGAGGCCGACTCCTTGGGCGGCGTACATGGTCGCGAACAAGTCCTCGACGAGCCGGGCCAGTTCGGGGCCGAAGTCGGTGACCTCCGCGCAGGGCGAGTGCAGGACGGGATCGCCGTGCAGGGTGAGGGGTCTCACGCGGCCGTGGGTGCCGGGGATGGGGCTCTGTCGCATGGCGGCAAGAGTAAGGTCCTGTCGGTCCGCGCCTCCCACACGAGTTCGCCACAGTGCCGCGGTTCGGGAGTGCGAATGGATCTCGATAGGCTGAGGTCCACACCACGTGGCCGTCAGGCTTCAAGGCGCGGCGCGTACGCAAGGAGGATCGAGAACTGATGGCAGGCAACTCGGACCCGCTCTCGCCGCGGGCCAAGCTGGCCGTGACCGCGGGCAAGGCGGTCGCGGCGGCATCGCGCGCCGCAGGGCGCGGCAGCGGTTCGGTGATCGGCGGCCGGGTCGCGCTGAAACTCGACCCCGACCTCCTCGCCCGGCTCGCCCAGAACCTGGACGTGATCCTGGTCTCCGCGACGAACGGCAAGACCACCACCACCCGGCTCATCGCCGAGGCCCTGCGCGCGGCGGGACCGGTCGTCTCCAACGCGCTCGGCGCCAACATGCCGGCCGGCATCACCTCGGCCCTCGCCGGCAGCTCGGACGCCCGCTACGGCGTCATCGAGGTCGACGAGAAGTACCTCGCCGGCGTCGCCCGGGACACCGCCCCGAAGTGCATCGCCCTGCTCAACCTCTCGCGCGACCAGCTCGACCGCGCCGCCGAGACCCGCATGCTCGCCGAGAACTGGCGGGAGGGACTCGCGGGTTCCAAGGCCGTGGTCGTGGCCAACTGCGACGACCCGCTGGTGGTGTGGGCGGCGTCCTCCTCCCCCAACGTGATCTGGGTCGCGGCGGGGCAGATGTGGAAGGACGACGCCTGGTCGTGCCCGTCGTGCGGTGGCGTGATGCAGCGCCCGGGCGACGACTGGTTCTGCGGCGAGTGCGGATTCCGCCGTCCGACGCCGAGCTGGGCGCTCTCCGGCGACCACGTGCTCGACCCGCACGGCTCGGCCTGGCCGATCCACCTCCAGCTGCCCGGCCGCGCCAACAAGGCGAACGCCGCCTCGTCGGCCGCCGTCGCCGCCGTGTTCGGGGTGCCGCCGCAGGTCGCTCTGGAGCGCATGTACCAGGTGCAGGCGGTCGCCGGGCGCTACGACGTCGTCCAGTTCCAGGGCCGTGACCTGCGGTTGCTGCTCGCGAAGAACCCGGCCGGCTGGCTGGAGACGTTCTCCCTGATCGACCCGCCGCCCACCCCCGTCATCCTGTCGGTGAACGCGCGCTCCGCCGACGGCACCGACACCTCCTGGCTGTGGGACGTCGACTACTCACGTCTGACCGGCCACCCGATCTGTGTCGTCGGCGACCGGCGGCTGGACCTGGCGGTGCGCCTGGAGGTCGCCGACCAGCACTTCCAGGTCTACGAGAACCTCGACCAGGCGGTGGCGGCGTGCCCGCCGGGCCGGATCGAGGTCATCGCCAACTACACGGCGTTCCAGGACCTGCGCCGCCGCGTCGGCAACTGAGCACGAGACGTCAGGGGACTTTTGTGAGCGACAACCAACTGCGGGTCGTCTGGATCTATCCCGACCTGCTCAGCACCTACGGCGACCAGGGCAACGTCCTGGTCGTCGAACGCCGGGCCCAGCAGCGCGGCCTGGACGTGGCCCGGCTGGACGTGCGCAGCGACCAGCCGATCCCGACCTCCGGCGACATCTACCTGATCGGCGGCGGCGAGGACCGGCCGCAGCGGCTCGCCGCCGAGCGGCTGCGCCGGGACGGCGGACTGACCCGTGCCGTGGAGAACGGCGCCATCGTGTTCTCCGTGTGCGCCGGCTACCAGATCCTCGGCCACGAGTTCATCAACGACCTCGGCCAGCGCGAGCCCGGCCTCGGGCTGCTGGACGTGGTGTCGGTACGCGGCGAAGGCGCGCGGTGCGTCGGTGACGTGCTGGGCGACATCGACCAGCGTCTCGGCCTGCCCCCGCTGACCGGCTTCGAGAACCACCAGGGCGTCACCCACCTGGGCCCCACCGCCCGCCCCCTCGCGCAGGTGCGGTTCGGCAACGGCAACGGCACGGGCGACGGCACGGAGGGCGCGTACAACGACACCGTCTTCGGCACGTACATGCACGGGCCGGTGCTGGCGCGCAACCCGCTGATCGCGGACCTGCTGCTGAAGCTGGCCCTCGACGTCAACGCCCTGCCGCCGACCGACGACCGCTGGTACGAGGCACTGCGCAACGAGCGGATCGCCGCTGCTCAGCAGCCCGCGTAGGGGCAGCGCCGCAGCGTGCCCCGGACACGCGTCAACCTGCTGGTCAACAGCCCGTATGACGGCCCATCCGCACAGGTGAGCGGGGTCGTCCAGCAGGCGGACGCGTGCTTCGGTCCGGCCCCTCGATGCCGCTAGGGTGGCGGGGATTCCAGCCGGACAACGCGGTCCGGTCCCCGGCCCACGTTGAGAAGGTATTCGGGCTATGCGCATTGGTGTCCTCACGTCCGGCGGCGACTGCCCCGGCCTGAACGCCGTCATCCGGTCCGTCGTGCACCGCGCCGTCGTCGACCACGGCGACGAGGTCATCGGCTTCCGGGACGGCTGGAAAGGCCTCCTGGAGTGCGACTACCTCAAGCTCGACCTCGACGCGGTGGGCGGCATCCTCGCCCGCGGCGGCACGATTCTCGGGTCCTCCCGGGTCCAGCCCTCCCAGCTGCGGGACGGTGTGGAGCGGGCCAGGGGCCATGTCGAGGAGCTCGGCCTCGACGCGATCATCCCCATCGGCGGCGAGGGCACCCTCAAGGCCGCCCGGCTGATGGCGGACAGCGGTCTGCCCATCGTGGGCGTGCCGAAGACCATCGACAACGACATCGCCGTCACGGACGTCACCTTCGGCTTCGACACGGCCGTCGGGGTGGCGACCGAGGCCCTGGACCGGCTGAAGACCACCGCCGAGTCGCACCAGCGGGTCCTGGTGGTCGAGGTCATGGGCCGGCACACCGGCTGGATCGCCCTGCACTCCGGCATGGCGGCCGGTGCGCACGCCATCGTCGTCCCCGAGCGGCCCTTCGACATAGAGGAGCTGACCCGCAGGGTGGGCGAGCGGTTCGAGGCGGGCAAGCGCTTCGCGATCGTCGTCGCGGCCGAGGGGGCCAAGCCCCGGGCCGGGACCATGGAGTTCGACGAGGGCGGCAAGGACATCTACGGGCACGAGCGGTTCGCCGGGATCGCCCGGCAGCTGTCCGTGGAGCTGGAGGGACGGCTGGGGAAGGAAGCCCGGCCGGTGATCCTCGGACATGTGCAGCGGGGCGGCACGCCGACCGCCTACGACCGGGTGCTGGCCACGCGGTTCGGGTGGCATGCGGTGGAGGCGGTGCACCGGGGTGAGTTCGGGCAGATGACCGCGCTGCGCGGGACCGACATCGTGATGGTGCCGCTGGCCGAGGCCGTCAAGACGTTGAAGACCGTGCCGGAGGATCGGTACGAAGAGGCGGAATGCGTTCTCTGAGGCCGCGCTGACCGCCGAGTGCGGGTTGTGTGTGGCTGGTCGCGCCCACGCGGCGGAGCCGCATATCGGTAGAGCCCCGCGGCCCTGAGTTCGCCCCCGGTCACTTGTGTGACCGGGGGCGGTTCTACTCTTGTGGGCGGACAGATGGCTGCACACCCCCACGAAGCAGGAGCCGGCGGAATGGATCACAGCGGGCACGGCATGACCATGGATCTGCCGCCGTTCACGCTGGGGCGAGGACTGGAGTGGTCGGCGGACCCGTTCTTCCTCGTCGCCTGCCTGGCCGGGCTCGCGCTCTACGGGTGGGGGGTCGTGCGGCTCGTCCGGCGCGGTGACAAGTGGCCCGTGGGGCGGACGGTCGCCTTCGTTCTCGGTGTGCTGAGCATCATGCTCATGATGTGCACCCGGCTGAACGACTACGGCATGGTCATGTTCAGCGTGCACATGGTGCAGCACATGGTCATCAGCATGGTGTCGCCCATTCTCATCCTGCTCGGGGCGCCGATCACGCTGGCACTGCGGGCGCTGCCGACCGCGGGGCGGGGGCGCAAGGGGCCGCGGGAACTGCTGTTGATGTTCCTGCACAGCCGGTACATGCGGATCATCACGCACCCGGCGTTCACGATCCCGCTGTTCATCGCGAGCCTGTACGGGCTGTACTTCACGCCCATCTTCGACACCCTGATGGGCTCCAAGCCCGGCCATGTCGCGATGATGGTGCACTTCCTCGCCGTCGGTCTGGTGTTCTTCTGGCCGATCATGGGCGTGGATCCGGGCCCGCACCGCCCGGGCTACCTGATGCGGATGCTGGAGCTGTTCGCGGGCATGCCGTTCCACGCGTTCTTCGGGATCGCGTTGATGATGGCGTCCGAGCCGATGGTCGAGACGTTCAAGAACCCGAGCGCCTCGCTCGGCATCGAGGCGCTCTCCGACCAGAACGCGGCGGGCGGCATCGCCTGGGCGTTCAGCGAGATCCCCTCCGTGCTGGTCCTGGTGGCCCTGCTGTTCCAGTGGTACGCCTCGGACCAGCGGCAGGCCAGGCGCACGGACCGGGCCGCCGACCGTGACGGGGACAAGGAACTGGAGGCGTACAACGCCTATCTGGCCTCGCTGAACGCGCAGGGGCGCTGAAGTCCTCTTCGGTACGGACCGTGCGCGCCGGGCGTCCGCCGGGCACCATGGAGGGACCGAACCATGAGGAGGGTGTTGCGATGCCCGGTTCCACGAACGGTTCCAACTCTACGAAGACCATGGGAGCGCTCACACTGGGTGGACTGGTCGTGGTGACGGCCTACACGGTGGCGCTCGGGAGCAACGGCTGGCTGTGGTTCGGCTGGGTCGTCCTGGGCCTGATCACCCTGGGACTGGTGGTCACCACGCGCAGCACCTGAGAGCTCACTCCCTGGTCAGCCGCCCCGCCGAGTGCACACCGGGCTGGTATTTCGGGAGCCGGACGGTGATCTTCATGCCGGCTCCCGCTGCGGTCTCGATGACCAGGCCGTAGTCGTCGCCGTAGACCTGGCGGAGCCGGTCGTCGACGTTGGAGAGGCCGATGCCGCCCGAAGGGCTGACCTCGCGGGCGAGGATGCGGCGCAACAGGCCGGGGTCCATGCCGGCACCGTCGTCCTCGATGACGACGAGGGCCTCGGCGCCCGCGTCCTGGGCGGTGATCTGGATGTGGCACTGGCCCGCGGACACGGCCTTGCCCTCCAGGCCGTGCTTGACGGCGTTCTCGACGAGCGGCTGCAGGCACAGGAAGGGCAGGGTCACCGGCAGCACCTCCGGGGCTATCTGGAGGGTGACGGAGAGGCGGTCGCCGAAGCGCGCCCGCACCAGGGCCAGGTAGTGGTCGATGGCGTGGAGTTCCTCGGCGAGGGTGGTGAAGTCGCCGTGCCGCCGGAACGAGTAGCGGGTGAAGTCGGCGAACTCCAGGAGCAGCTCGCGGGCGCGCTCGGGGTCGGTGCGGACGAACGAGGCGATCACCGCGAGCGAGTTGAAGATGAAGTGCGGGGAGATCTGGGCCCGCAGCGCCTTGATCTCGGCCTCGATGAGGCGCGTGCGGGACTGGTCGAGATCGGCCAGCTCCAGCTGGACCGACACCCAGCGGGCGACCTCGCCGGCGGCCCGGACCAGCACCGCCGACTCGCGCGGCGCGCAGGCCACGAGGGCGCCGTGCACCCGGTCGTCGACGGTGAGCGGGGCGACGACCGCCCAGCGCACCGAGCAGTCGAGGCTGTCGCAGGTGAGCCGGAAGGCTTCGCCGCGGCCGGTCTCCAGGGGGCCCGTAAGGCGTTCCATGATCTCGGTGCGGTGGTGTGCGCCGTCGCCGTCCCAGGCCAGGACCTGCCCCTGGTCGGTGAGGCAGAGGGCCTCCGTGCCGAGCAGGGAGCGCAGCTTGCGGGCGGACTTGCGGGCGGTCTCCTCCGTCAGGCCGGCCCGTAGCGGGGGCGCGGCGAGGGAGGCGGTGTGCAGGGTCTCGAAGGTGGCGTGCTCGACGGGGGTGCCGAGGCCGGCGAGGCTCTTGGCGTGTGCGGTGCGCCGCCCGAGCCAGACGCCGAGGGCCAGGACCGGGAGCACGGCGACGCACAGGCCCGCCAGGAACCCGCTCATGCCGTCACCTCCGTGCGCAGTTCCTCCGGCAGGTGGAAGCGGGCCAGGACCGCCGCCGTGCCCGGCGGGACCCGTCCGGGGGTGGCGAGGGAAACCAGGATCATGGTGAGGAAGCCCAGCGGCACCGACCACAGGGCGGGCCAGGCGAGCAGGGCGTGCAGGGCGGCGCCCTCGCCCGGGTAGCCCGCCATGGTCGCGGCGACCGCGAGCAGGGCGGAACCGCCCCCGACGAGCATCCCGGCGGCGGCGCCGGGCGGGGTCAGTCGCCGCCACCAGATGCCGAGGACGAGCAGCGGGCAGAACGAGGACGCCGACACGGCGAAGGCGAGCCCGACGGCGTCGGCGACCGGCAGCCCGCCGACCAGGACGCTCGCCGCGAGGGGCACGGCCATGGCGAGGACCGTGCCGAGCCGGAAGTGCCGCACGCCGCGGGACGGGAGGACGTCCTGGGTGAGGACGCCCGCGACCGCCATGGTCAGGCCGGAGGCCGTGGACAGGAAGGCGGCGAAGGCGCCCCCGGCGACCAGCGCGCCCAGCAGGTCTCCGCCCACTCCCCCGATCATGCGGTCGGGCAGCAGGAGGACGGCGGCGTCCGGGTCGCCGGTGAGGGTGAGTTCGGGGGCGTAGAGGCGGCCGAGGGCGCCGTAGAGGGGTGGCAGGAGGTAGAAGGCGCCGATCAGGCCGAGGACCGCGACGGTGGTGCGTCGGGCGGCGACGCCGTGCGGGCTGGTGTAGAAGCGGACCACGACGTGCGGCAGGCCCATGGTGCCGAGGAACGTGGCGAGGATCAGCCCGTACGTTGCGTACAGCGGGCGCTCCTCGCGGCTCTCGGCCTGGGACGGGGACAGGTCGCCACCGCCGCTGCGCTCGGCCCGGGGGACGGGGGCGCCCGCGGCGAAGGTAAGGCGGGTGCCGCTGTCGATGCGGTGGGTACCGGCGGGGAGTTCCAGGCGGGTGCCGGTGTGCGTCCGGCCGTCGACGGTGCCGGTCACCGTGACGGCCAGGGGCCGGTCGAGGGTGAGGTCGATGCTGTCGTCGACACGGACGACGCGCTGCTCGCGGAAGGTGGCCGGTTCGTCGAAGGCGTGCCGGGGCGCGCCGTCGCTCTGCCAGGTGAGGACCAGGAAGAGTGCGGGGACGAGCAGGGCGGTGAGCTTCAGCCAGTACTGGAAGGCCTGCACGAAGGTGATGCTGCGCATGCCGCCGGCGGCGACGATGGCGATGACGACGACGGCGACGATCACCCCGCCGAGCCAGTCGGGCGCACCGGTCAGCACGGTGAGGGTCAGCCCGGCGCCCTGGAGCTGGGGCAGCAGGTACAGCCAGCCGACACCGACGACGAAGGCGCCGGCGAGCCGCCGCACGGCCTGGGAGGCGAGGCGGGCCTCGGCGAAGTCGGGGAGCGTGTAGGCGCCGGAGCGGCGCAGCGGGGCGGCGACGAAGAGCAGCAGGACCAGGTAGCCGGCGGTGTAGCCGACCGGGTACCAGAGCATGTCGGGGCCCTGGACCAGGACGAGGCCCGCTATGCCTAGGAAGGAGGCGGCGGAGAGGTACTCACCGCTGATGGCGGCCGCGTTGAGGCGGGGTCCGACGGTGCGGGAGGCGACGTAGAAGTCGGAGGTGGTGCGGGAGATGCGCAGGCCGAAGGCGCCCACCAGGACCGTGGCGACGACGACGAGGGCGACGGCGGGGATGGCGTAGCTGGAGTTCATCGGGCGTCGGTCCGTCGGTGGTCGTTCATCGGTCTTCGACGAGGCGTACGAAGTCGCGCTCGTTGCGCTCGGCGCGGCGGACGTACCAGCGGGCGAGCAGGACCAGGGGGGCGTAGAGGCCGAAGCCGAGGACGGCCCACTCCAGGCGGCGGGCGTCGGGCATCGCCGCGAAGAGCAGCGGGAGCGGGCCCACGAGCAGGCCGAGCACGGCGAACACGGTGAGGGCGGCGCGCAGTTGGGTGCGCATCAGGGAGCGGACGTAGGCGTGGCCGAGGGTGGTCTGCTCGTCGATCTCGGTGCGCGGGCGGTAGTAGCCGGAGGCCTGGGGGTACCTCCCGCGCGAGCGAAGCCGAGCGTGGGGGACGGTGCGGCGGGGCGGCGCGGTGACGACGACGCGGCGTTCGGTGTGGTCCTGGGGCACCGTCACGGCCTCCTCATGAGCAGGTCGCGCAGTTCGCGCGTGTGGCGCCGGCTGACCTGCAGTTCCTCGGAGCCGATGAGGACGCTGACGGTGCCCGCGTCGAGGCGGAGTTCGCCGATGTGGCGCAGGGCGACGAGGTGGCGGCGGTGGATGCGGACGAAGCCGCGGGTGCGCCAGCGCTCCTCCAGGGTGGACAACGGGATGCGCACCAGGTGGCTGCCCTTGTCGGTGTGCAGGCGTGCGTAGTCGCCCTGGGCCTCGACGTGGGTGATGTCCTCGACGGCGACGAAGCGGGTCACGCCACCGAGTTCGACGGGTATGTGGTCCGGGTCGGGTTCGCTCACGGGTATGCGGGGCGCCGCACCGCGCAGCTCGGCGGCCCGGCGGACGGCCTCGGCGAGGCGCTCCTTGCGGACCGGTTTGAGGACGTAGTCGACGGCCTTGAGGTCGAAGGCCTGCACGGCGAAGTCCTCGTGGGCGGTGACGAACACGACGAGCGGCGGCCGGGCGAAGCCGGTGAGGAGCCGGGCGAGGTCGAGGCCGTGGAGGCCGGGCATCTGGATGTCGAGGAAGACGACGTCGATGGCCTCGGGCCCGCCGGGGCCGGACTCCAGGGCGCGGTTGATGCGGCGCAGGGCCTCGGTGGCGTCGCCGGCACCCTCCGCGCTGCCGATGCGGGGGTCGGCGTGCAGGAGGTAGAGCAGCTCCTCCAGGGAGGGGCGTTCGTCGTCGACAGCCAGGGCGCGCAGCATGAATCCGGAGTGTAGGGGTGATCCGTACGTCTGGACACGTGCCGGGGGTGGACGTCCGCGCTGGACACGGTGCCCGCGCGGGGCCGGGAGCGGGCCGGATGCCGGTGGATACAGTGCCCGCATGAGCAGCAGGTCCACGCCGTTCGACGAACTCGACCGGAAGATCATCACCGCGTTGATGGCGAACGCCCGGACGTCGTTCGCGGAGATCGGCGCGGCGATCGGGCTGTCGGCCACGGCGGTCAAGCGGCGGGTCGACCGGCTGCGCGAGACGGGTGTGATCACCGGGTTCTCGGCGACGGTGAAGCCGTCGGCGCTGGGCTGGCGCACGGAGGCCTACGTCGAGGTGTACTGCGAGGGCGCCGCCCCGCCGCGGCGGCTGGCCGAGGTCGTGCGCGACTACCCGGAGATCGCCGCGGCGATGACGGTGACCGGCGGCGCGGACGCGTTGCTGCATGTCCGGGCGCGGGACGTGGACCACTTCGAGGAGGTGCTGGAGCGAATCCGGCAGGAGCCGTTCATCCGGAAGACGATCAGTGTGATGGTGCTGTCCCATCTGCTGCCGGAGAGCCCGGAGGCGGGGGCGAGCCATCCGGCCCCGGAGGGGGCCCCGGGCGGCGCAGCAGACGTGCGCTGAGCGGCCGGAAGACGCAGCGTTCCTGCGTGAACGCGCAATCTTTGATTCTTGTCGCGCACCTCCGCCAGTTCCTACCGTTGTGTCAACCACCAGTCACACACCGTGAGGAAGCGGAGGGACCCCTCTGTGCCCGACTCCCGTGTGCCGCGCCGGCGGCGCTACCTCGTCTGCGAACCCAGACACTTCGCCGTGCAGTACGCGATCAACCCGTGGATGCATCCCGGTGAACCCGTCGATGTCCTGCGTGCCCTGGACCAGTGGCAGGCGCTGGTCGACGCCTATCGTGCCCACGGCCATACCGTGGACAGTGTGAAACCCGTTCCCGGCCTGCCCGACATGGTTTTCGCCGCGAACGCGGCGGTCGTCGTCGACGGCCGCGTCTTCGGCTCGCTCTTCCACGCGCCCGAGCGCCGTCCCGAGTCCGTGCCGTACGAGGCGTGGTTCAAGGCGGAGGGGTACGAGGTGTACCACCCCGAGTCGGTGTGCGAGGGCGAGGGCGACCTGGTGCCGGCCGGCCGCTGGATCCTGGCCGGGACGGGCTTCCGTACGACCCGGGAGGCCCACAGCGAGGTGCAGGAGTACTTCGGGACGCCGGTGATCAGCCTGACGCTGGTGGATCCGTACTTCTACCACCTGGACACGGCGCTGTTCGTCCTCGGCGAGGGGCACGACGGGAACATCGTCTACTACCCCGAGGCGTTCTCGCCGGGCAGCCGTGAGGTGCTGGCCCGGCTGTACCCGGACGCGGTGCTCGCCACCCGCGAGGACGCGATGGCGTTCGGGCTCAACTCCGTCTCCGACGGGCGCCATGTGTTCATCTCGCCGGGGGCGGCGGGACTTGCCGAGCAGTTGGCCTGCCGTGGCTACGTCCCCGTCCCCGTCGACCTGTCCGAGTTCCAGAAGGCCGGTGGCGGCATCAAGTGCTGCACCCAGGAGATCCGGGAGATCCGCTCATGACCGCACCCGTCCGCACCGAGGACTCGCAGGGGGCCCGTGACGCGCGGGAGACCCGTGGCTCACAGGAGCTGATCCGCGCGGAGGAGCCGGTCCTCGCGCACAACTACCACCCGCTGCCGGTGGTCGTCGCGCGTGCCGAGGGCACCTGGGTGGAGGACGTCGAGGGGCGGCGCTACCTCGACATGCTCGCCGGCTACTCGGCCCTCAACTTCGGCCACCGGCACCCGGCGCTGGTCGAGGCGGCGCACCGTCAGCTGGACCGGCTGACGCTCACCTCGCGCGCCTTCCACAACGACCGGCTCGCCGAGTTCGCGGAGCGGCTGGCCGCACTGACCGGTATGGACATGGTGCTGCCCATGAACACCGGCGCGGAGGCGGTGGAGAGTGGGGTGAAGGTGGCCCGCAAGTGGGCCTACGACGTCAAGGGCGTCCCCGCCGACCGGGCGACGATCGTGGTCGCGGCGGACAACTTCCACGGCCGTACGACGACGATCGTCAGCTTCTCCACGGACGAGACGGCTCGTGCGGGCTTCGGACCCTTCACCCCGGGCTTCCGGGTGGTGCCGTACAACGACCTGGCCGCGATGGAGGCGGCCATCGACGAGACGACGGCCGCGGTGCTGATCGAGCCGATCCAGGGCGAGGCGGGGGTGATCATCCCCGACGACGGCTATCTGGCCGGGGTACGGGAGCTGACCCGCCGCAAGGGGTGTCTGTTCATCGCGGACGAGATCCAGTCCGGGCTCGGCCGCACGGGCCGCACGCTGGCGGTCGAACACGAGCCGGTGGTGCCGGACGTGCTGCTGCTGGGGAAGGCGCTGGGTGGCGGCATCGTGCCGGTGTCGGCGGTGGTCGGGCGTCGGGAGGTGCTCGGGGTGCTGCGGCCCGGGGAGCACGGCTCCACCTTCGGCGGCAATCCGCTGGCGGCTGCGGTCGGCACGGCGGTCGTGGAGCTGCTGGAGACGGGCGAGTTCCAGGGTCGGGCGGCCGAGCTCGGCGTGATCCTGCGCGACGGTCTGACGGGGATGGTCGGCAAGGGCGTCGTCGGCTTCCGGTCGCGCGGCCTGTGGGCGGGCGTCGACATCGACCCCGCGCTCGGCACCGGGCGCGAGATCAGCGAACGCCTGATGCGCGAGGGAGTCCTGGCGAAGGACACCCACGGCTCCACGATCCGCCTGGCACCACCGCTCACCATCACGGCCGAGGAGCTGACGGGGGCCCTCGCGGCACTGGAGAAGGCGCTGGGCTGAGGAGCCCGGCGGTCATCCGGTGGGGAACGACGTCCACGACATGGCATCCGTGTGGGTCTGGCCGCCCTTGTCGTCGCCCTCCCCGGCCGACCCTGCACAAGCCGCCCGCCGGCGCCGGAAGGGTGAAGATTGGGGCTAGAGGTGGTAGACCACTCTCAGCGACAGAGAGGTCGGCCGTGGGCGCAGACGAGGTGTACGGCGTTGCCCGGCAGCGGTTCGATGTAGCCGACGCGGCGCCCCTGTTGCTCGATCCACAGGGCGTGGTGACGGGCTGGACCGGCGGTGCCCGGCGGCTGCTGGCGTACCCGGCTTCGGAGGCCGTCGGCAGGAAGCTGGCCGATCTGCTGGTCGCCGAGGACGCGCAGCGCGTGCCGGACCTGGTCGAGCGGTGCCGCAGGGACGGCGGCTGGACGGGACTGCTGACGGCCCGCCGCAGGGACGGGCAACCGGTGAGGGTGGCGGCCCGGATCGCCTCGGCCGAGGAGGCGCACGGCGGGTCGCGCTGGCTGATGCTGCTGTCGGAGCTGTCCGACGCCCCCGGCTGGGACATGAGCCGCACGGTCCTGGAGCGGATGACGGCGGGTGCCCCGGTCGGTATCGCGATCGTGGACACGGACCTGCGCTTCGTGTGGTCGAACGCCGCCCTGGAGCAGTTCGGCGGCGGCCCGGCCGCTCGGCGGCTCGGTCTGCGCTTCGCGGACGTCCAGCCCGGCATGGACGCCCAGGCGGTCGAGGCGCAGATGCGGCACGTGCTGGAGACCGGCGAGCCGGTGATCGGCTACGAGCACGTGGGCCATGTGCGCTCGGCACCGTTGCGGGAGACCGCGCACATGCTGTCGTTCACCCGGCTCGAGGACGACCAGGGCCATCCGATCGGCGTCTACTACACCGTCGTGGACATGACCGAACGGCACCGGGCGCGGCAGCGGCTGGCGCTGCTCGACCGGGCCGGCGAGAGCATCGGCCGCAGCCTGGACCTGACGCGCACGGCGCAGGAGCTGGCGGACGTGGCCGTGCCCGGGCTGGCCGACTTCGTCACCGTGGACCTGCTGGAGTCGGTGCTGCGGGGCGCCGAGCCGGCTCCCGGGCCGCTCGCGGACGCGGAGGAGCCGGTGGAGCTCCGCCGGGCCGGCTACCGGTCCGCGCAGGGCGACCTCGTCGAAGCCGTCATCGAGATCGGCGAGACGGTGGCTTTCCGGGCCGGTACGCCGCCCTTCCGCTGTCTGGCCACGGGACGGTCCTGGCGGGAGGAGCGTCTCGACCCGCTGACCCTGGACTGGACCACGGACACCCCGAGCGGTCGCCGGGCCACCTTCCTGGAACTGGGCCTGCAGAGTGTGATGACCGTGCCGATCCGTTCGCGCGGCACCACTCTGGGCATCACGACCTTCTACCGGCGCCGTCACCGCGAGTCCTTCGACGAGGAGGATCTGCGGCTGGCCGAGGACATCGTCGCCCGCGCGGGCGTCTGCGTGGACAACGCCCGCCGCTATACCCGCGAGCGGGACGCCGCGCTCGTCCTGCAGCGCAGCCTGCTCCCGCACCGGCTGCCCGAGCAGGACGCCGTCGAGGTGGCCGCGTGCTACCGGCCGGCCGACGAGCTGACCGGTCTCGGCGGCGACTGGTACGACCTCATCCCGCTGTCCGGGGCGCGGGTCGCGCTGGTCGTGGGCGAGGTGCCCGGGCACGGCATCGACGCCGCGGCGGCCATGGGGCAGCTGCGGACCGCCGTACGGACCCTGGCGGCGCTGGATCTGCCGCCCGCGGAGGTGCTGGCGCACCTCGACGACCTGGTGGCGCGGTCGGCGCGGGAG
>NZ_POUC01000152.1 GCF_002891435.1 Streptomyces cahuitamycinicus | reverse complement strand
GCCTTCCACCAGTCCGGCCCGCCGGCCCCGCCCGGATTCCCGCAGGAGACCCAGCGGCCCGGGCAGCAGGGCGGTCCGTCCTTCGGCGGCGGTGACGACGACTGGGTGATCTCCCCGCCGTCGTCCGGCCCCGGCGGCCAGGGTGGTCCCGGCCACGGCGGTCCCGGCCAGGGCGGCTACGGCTACCCGCAGCCCGGCGCGACCCAGGCCCCGCCCGGCCCGGGTGGCTTCCCGCAGCAGCCCCAGGCGCCGCAGGGACCCGCGACGTGGACGGCGACCATCGGCCCGGACCGCGACTACTTCATGGCGATGATGCAGCGCTCCGGCCCCGAGGCCACCGGCCTGAACCTGCCCGCGTACTCGCCCGAGCAGCAGCGCCGGCTCACCGGCAACCAGCTCACGATCGGGCGGCGCCGGCACTCCACCGGCGACACCCCCGACATCGACCTGTCGACGCCGCCGGAGGACCCGGGCGTCTCGCACCAGCACGCGGTGCTGGTCCAGCAGCCGGACGGCAGCTGGGCGGTCGTCGACCAGAACTCGACGAACGGCACGACGGTCAACGGCTCGGACGAGCCGATCCAGCCCTTCGTCCCCGTACCGCTGCAGGACGGCGACCGGGTGCACGTGGGCGCCTGGACGACCATCACGATCCGCCGCGGCTGAGCCCGGCGGGCAGCCACGTCACGACGGGAGGGGCCAGGCGTACGGCCCCTCCGGGTCGTCCAGCCAGGCCCACTGCCTCTCACCGCGGACGGTGATGCCGTAGCGCTCGCGCTGCGGCCTGCCCTCCTGCTCCCACAGCGCGTGCGCCTCCTGAGGGTCGAGGCTGCCGCGGGTCAGGGCCAGCAGGAAGCGGAACAGGTCGTCCTCCCGGGCCCGGCGCGGCACCCCGCCCAGCTGGACCGGCTCGCCCCCGGGCCGGCCGGCCCCGCGCAGCGGCACGAAATAGGCGGGCGTGTGCAGGAAGTGTCCCTCGGCCTGCCCCGACTCCGTCACCGTGAGCATGATCAAGCCGGTGGCCAGCGGCATGAGAATCCGGCCGCCGGGGCGGCTCTGCGCGACCCACGCGTGCGGGACGCCGCCCAGGGCGCAGGTGGCGATGATCCGGTCGAACGGCGCGCGCTCCGGCACGCCCCGGGCGCCGTCGCCGGTGACGACGACCGGGTGGTACCCGGCGGCTGCCAGGTGCCGGCGGGCCGACTCGGTGATCTCCGGGTCCAGGTCGACGGTGGTGACCCTGTCGTCACCCAGCCGGTGGGCCAGCAGCGCCGCGTTGTAGCCGGTGCCGGCGCCGATCTCCAGGACGGTGTGGCCGTCCTCGACGCCCAGCGCGGCCAGCATGTCCGCCATCAAGGACGGCTGGCTGCTGGAGGACAGCAGCTCGCCGTCGCGCAGCCGGGTGGCCAGCGGGGTGTCCTCGTAGGCGCCCCGCATCCACCGCTCACGCGCCTCGGGGTCGGTGCTCTGGCCCCAGCGGCGTTCGTAGCCGCCGGCGACACCGACGTAGTAGTACGGCACGAAGAGATGCCGCGGAACCGCCGCGAAGGCCTCCTGCCAGCCCGGATCGGCGTCCCAGGCCCCGCTCGCCTCGATCCGCCGCACCAGCGCCGCCCGCGCGGCGGTGGCGAGTCCTTCGAGCTCCCTGCCGGGTGCGTAACCGCCCATGTCTCCACAGTAGGGGCGGGCGGGGTCCTAGGTCTTGAGTCCTATGCCGGGGCGTCTGAGACCATGGAGCGCGTGACAGAGATTCGGCGCGGCACGCTTCACGAGCAGACCTTCTACGAGCAGGTCGGCGGGGAGGAGACCTTCCGTCGGCTCGTCCACCGTTTCTACGAGGGAGTCGCCGAGGACCCGCTGCTGCGGCCCATGTACCCCGAGGAGGACCTCGGCCCGGCCGAGGAGCGCTTCACGCTGTTCCTCATCCAGTACTGGGGCGGCCCCACGACGTACAGCGAGAACCGCGGCCACCCTCGGCTGCGGATGCGGCACGCGCCCTTCGCGATCGACCGGGCGGCGCACGACGCGTGGCTGAGGCACATGCGGGTCGCCGTCGAGGAGCTCGGCCTTTCCGAGGAGCACGAGCACACGCTGTGGAACTACCTGACGTACGCGGCGGCCTCGATGGTCAACACCGCGGGCTGACGCCTGCCGGGGGCCCGGTCAGCGGACGCTGACGTCCAGCGCCCCGAGCCCGGTACGTCGTACCGCGATGGACCCGTACGGCGTGCGCAGCCTCAGCCACGCGCCCGACGAGAACAGCGCCGGCGGCGCCCCGGGCCGCAGGAAGCCGAGGGACTGCGCCGCGTGCACGGCCCGCACGGGCAGCCGGGTGTCCCCGACCGTACGGGACCAGATGTCGCGGCCGATCCGGTCGAGCTCGGCCCGCGTCCGCTGTTCGGAGGGCAGCTCCTGCGTGCGGGACCGGAATTCGGCGACGACGCCGGCGACGAGGGACCGCAGGGCGTCCGGCGCGGGAAGCCCCGGCTCGGTACGCCAGCCGCCACGGGGCGGCAGCACACCCGCCCACGGCGGCCCGGTCACCGCGCCCGGCACAACCACCGTGCCGGCCTTCTCGTCCACCGTCTCCAGCAGCTCACCGGCGGACACGGTCACGTCCAGCGTGACCTCGAGACCCTTCTCGTACGGCTTCGCAAGCCGCACCGCCCGCACGGCCAGCACCTCGAAGGACGGCGGCCGGCCGAAGACGGCCAGTGCGGTGCCCGCCGCCTGCAGACGCACCGCTGCTCCACGGTCGTAGTGGAGCAGCCGGGAGAGGAAGGCCGCGAGATCCGCCGCCTCCCCCTCGTCTGCGAGGTGGAGCGCCGTCATGCCGCGACGGCCCCCTCCGCCGCGTCATCCGTGTACTCGCGGAGGAACTCCCGTTCCTCCGCGGTGATCCGGCGTGGGCGCTGGGCCTCGAAGTCGAACGGCACGATCACCGTCGAGGCCCGCACGTAGACCTGGTCGCCGTCCTTCACCTCGTAGGTGAGGGTGAAGGACGCGGCCCTGATCTCGGTGACCCACAGCTCGATGTCCACCGGGTGGTGCCGGTGCACGAGCTGCCGCTTGTAGTCGATCTCATGGCGTGCCACCACAGACCCCTGCTGGAAGTCCTTGTCCGGGCGGAACAGGAAATCGATACGTGCTTCCTCCAGGTAGCGGAGGAAAACCACGTTGTTGACGTGGCCGTACGCGTCCATGTCCGCCCAGCGCAGCGGGCAGCGGTAGATGTGCCGCAAGATCGATCAGCCCCGGGTCAGCTTCTTGTAGGTGGCGCGGTGCGGACGGGCGGCGTCCGGACCGAGCCGCTCGATCTTGTTCTTCTCGTACGACTCGAAGTTGCCCTCGAACCAGAACCACTTGGACTCGCCCTCGTAGGCGAGGATGTGCGTGGCGACCCGGTCCAGGAACCACCGGTCGTGGGAGACGACCACGGCCGCACCGGGGAACTCCAGCAGCGCGTTCTCCAGGCTGGAGAGGGTCTCGACGTCGAGGTCGTTCGTCGGCTCGTCGAGGAGCAGCAGGTTGCCGCCCTGCTTGAGGGTGAGCGCGAGGTTCAGACGGTTGCGCTCACCGCCGGAGAGCACCCCGGCCGCCTTCTGCTGGTCCGGCCCCTTGAACCCGAAGGCCGAGACGTAGGCGCGCGACGGCATCTCGACCTGGCCCACGTTGATGTAGTCCAGCTCGTCGGAGACGACGGCCCACAGCGACTTCTTCGGGTCGATTTTCTCGCGGCTCTGGTCGACGTAGGAAATCTTGACGGTGTCGCCGACCTTGATGGCGCCGGAGTCCGGCTCCTCGATGCCCTGGATCATCTTGAACAGGGTGGTCTTGCCGGCGCCGTTCGGGCCGATGATCCCGACGATCCCGTTCCGCGGCAGCGTGAAGCTGAGGTCGTCGATGAGCAGCTTGTCGCCGAAGCCCTTGCTGAGGTTGCTGACCTCGACGACGACGCTGCCCAGGCGCGGGCCCGGCGGGATCTGGATCTCCTCGAAGTCCAGCTTCCGCATCTTGTCGGCCTCGGCGGCCATCTCCTCGTAGCGAGCCAGACGCGCCTTGGACTTGGCCTGCCGCCCCTTGGCGTTGGACCGCACCCACTCCAGCTCTTCCTTGAGCCGCTTCTGCCGCTTGGCGTCCTTCTGGCCCTCGACCTTGAGGCGGGCGGCCTTGGTCTCCAGGTACTTGGAGTAGTTGCCCTCGTAGGGGTAGAGGCGACCGCGGTCGACCTCGCAGATCCACTGGGCGACGTTGTCGAGGAAGTACCGGTCGTGGGTGACCGCGACGACGGTGCCGGGGTACTTGGCCAGGTGCTGCTCCAGCCAGTTCACCGACTCGGCGTCGAGGTGGTTGGTGGGCTCGTCGAGCAGCAGCAGGTCGGGCTGCTCCAGCAGCAGCTTGCACAGCGCGACGCGGCGGCGCTCACCGCCGGACAGGTTGGTGACGGGCCAGTCGCCGGGCGGGCAGCCCAGGGCGTCCATGGCCTGCTCCAGCTGGGCGTCCAGGTCCCACGCGTTGGCGTGGTCGAGGTCCTCCTGGAGCTTGCCCATCTCGTTCATGAGCTCGTCGGTGTAGTCGGTCGCCATCTGCTCGGCGATCTCGTTGAACCGGTCGAGCTTGCCCTTGATCCCGGCGACACCCTCCTGGACGTTCTCCAGGACGGTCTTGTCCTCGGTCAGCGGCGGCTCCTGGAGCAGGATGCCGACCGTGTAACCGGGCGTGAGGAAGGCGTCACCGTTGGACGGCTGCTCGATGCCGGCCATGATCTTCAGGATCGTCGACTTGCCGGCGCCGTTCGGGCCGACGACGCCGATCTTCGCCCCCGGCAGGAAGCTGGTCGTCACGTCGTCGAGGATCACCTTGTCGCCGTGCGCTTTGCGCGCCTTGCGCATGGTGTAAATGAACTCAGCCAAGAGAAACCGTCCGGCAGCTTGAAACTGGCAGTGGGCAGATACACCCCATCTTGCCGTACCGCCAGCCCTGGGTGGAAACGCGTATGGGTGGGGGGCTGTGACCTGGGGGTTCGTGGTGGACGGCTTGGACTCGCCTGTCACTGTTGGTTGCCGTCGGTCGGCCTCGGGCACCCTCGCACGGCCCAGGGACGGCCCAGGAATGATCACTTGTGGGCAGCATGCGTGGGGTTGGGCCGCCGCCACGAGTGAACGGCCGGGCTGACCACCCTCACCCCTTGATGGGCGTGGACACGCCCGAAGCACCGCCGCACCCGGCCCTCGACAGGCCTGCGGCTACCGGTTGATCGGGATTTCGTAGACGATCTCGCAGTGAGCTGCGGGCACGACGATGTCCGCTGTCTCGACGGGGCGCCCGTCGTCGCTGTAGTACGTCCGCCGGATGTGCGTGACGAGGGCGGCCTTCTGGATGCCCAGAAGAGAGGCCTCCTCGGCGGTCGCCTGACGCGGCTCCGGCTGCTCCACCGCGTGGCTGACGTTGACGCCGATCGCTGCCATGCGGTTCACGACACCGGCCCCAGCGTGCGGGCCTCCCTCGGGGAGAACGACGAGAGTCCCTGCCGTGAGGTCGTACGGCTCCCAGCTCGTCGACAGCTGCACCGGCCTGCCGTCGGCCAGGAACTCGTATGCCGTCCTGACGCACAGATCGCCCTCGGCGATGCCCAACCGCGCAGCGATGTCTGCTGGGGCGGGCACCTTGGCGTCGGTCTTGCTCTCCCAGTCGCCTTGCTTGCCCAGAGCCTTCATATCGGCACGGAAGGGCGACTTCTCAGGCTGCTCGCGCGCAGACGACCGGACGACCCGCACCCGTTGCCGGGGCTCGGCGACGTAGGTCCCCGATCCGGCGCGACCTTCCAGCACACCCTGGGAGATCAGCAGCTCCTGCGCGCGGCGAACCACGTTCTCGCCGACGCCGCACTCCTGGCCGATCTGAGCGCGCGACGGCAGCCGGTCTCCCGGCTCCCACACGTGCTCCGCGATCCGCCGCCGGAGTTCGTCGGCGATGCGGAGGTAGGGCGGCTGCTCAGACATATGGAAAATCTAGTCCACTAGCTCTAATCTAGTTAACTAGCTTCACTCAAAGTGATCGCCGGTTAACGGAGGCTGCCCTGTGCCCGCTTCGGGAGTCCGCGCGGCAGCCATCGCTGCCCGGCTGTCCGGCCTCGGGCTGCCCGCACGCGTGGACGAGCACGACCGGCACACGTCGATCGAGGCGGAGGTACCGGAATCACTCACCGCCGACTTATGGCGGGAGGTCCTGGAAGCAGTGGCTGAGGCCGATCGGTTCGGGCTTCTCGCCACGAGCCTGAACGACCGCACCCTCTGGGCGGTCGTAAACAAAGCGGTCCCCACGACGGGCGACGTCGGGGGACCGAGCTATCAGCGATAGGAGCTGACCAGCGTGCTCAACCGTATCCGCCGTGTCGCCTCGCTTGCCAGAGAGCGGTACTTCCCCAAGGGCAGGCACCGCCGCCCCTTACGGCCGTCCCGGCCGACGCTTGCTCCCGCTTCCGCTGCATTCGCCGACGAGTCGACGGTCGTCCTGGGCCAGGCTCTCGACAGGGCGGGCCACTGGCAGCCACTCCGGGGTGAGGACACCGCACTTGTCCGTCCGTATGTACTGGCGCATGAAGAGCGCGCACGCCGACCTAGGGTCGTCCTCGTTCCCTATCTCCCAGCCGACGCCAGGTCGACCCTCGTGGGGGTTCAGTGATGCCATCACGGCGGCAAGCCAAGGGCTCGGAAGCCTCGGCCACCTCGTACCGCTCGACTGCATGCCAGATCGGCACACATCACGCCTGCGCGGAGTCGTCGCCGGAGTTGGCGCCGGTCGACCTTCCCTTGATCTACGAGGCTTGCGATTGCCTGTGCCACGCGGCACCCGGCCGGCCTCAGCCCAGAGGTGACGCGGTGAGCGGGTCGGCATCGAGTGGGACGCTAGCGCTCAGCGCCGAGATCACCGAGAAGGGCACACGGGGATGACGGCACATGACGAACTGAGACTTCTCCCGTGGGCAGGGCCGGACGGCAAGCCGTGCTACTTGAGCACCGATGACCAAGGCGGCTACGTCTCCCGCCTGGCGGACCACATCGAGGCCTTCCAACTCGGGATGGCGTCCCAACTACTGGAGCACTCACATCAGGTACTCGACGACGAGACCGAGGACCCGGAGGAGCTCAACCTTCTCGCTGCCCAACTGACGAGCGCACTGCGAGACGTGCTGCGTGTAGCGACCAGTCGCGGACGCACGCCCGTTGTGCCTGGACGCCCTTGAAGGGCTGAGCGGCAGCGGTGTGCAGTGCCGCAGGGAGCCTCGGCCATGCTCCGGGGCTCCCTGTTCTCGTCCGGCGTGCACCTGGCACGGTGCGGTGGGGCCGAGCCTGATGATCGTGGTTGCCGTACTTCTCTGCTGTACTGCAACGGCTCCGGAGGCCGCTTGGGACCTGTGCAAAGCAGCAGCTAGCAGGCTTGGTCCTAGTGGATCTGGCCAGACGAGTCCACGGATAGCCCACGGCAGGGCAACAATCTGGCCTCGACCGCCGGAGTCGGCCCCCAGAGTCGATGTCTCACTGCACAGCAAATTGTGCGCTGCGCTGAGCTGTCTCGGTACGATCGCGAGCCGGCCGCCGCCGATGCTCGGAGCCTTGATCTTTACCGAATGAGCACCCTGGTCGCCAGTGTCGGCGATGTTGGGCGGGGCAGTGTGGGCGGCCCCGACCAGCCATGGCTCTCTGCCGCTCACTTGTGGTCCTAGCCTTTGGCGCTCGTGAAGCTCTTCATGACGCAGCGAAGTGAGGCCGCAGACATGATAGAGGTGGGCCGCGTAGTCCGGGACGCGGCCAACGCATCAGCGACGCCTCCAGCGCCGCGAATTGTGCGGCTACTTGTAGATGACCACGCCGATGCTGGGGTTGATGACGTGCCGCCCAGAGCATTTGTCGGCCGCGCTCACAGGCCGGATATAGACCTCTGGCTCTCTAAGAGTCCCAGCAACGGCGGTACCTCGCCGGACCTGCCTCTCACATTTCTTGAGTGAACCTTTCAAGTCTTCGGCACGCGAAGTGAAAATTACCTCGACAGTTAGAGGTTTATTGACTTTTGGGTCGGGGCTTGGGAATGCCGTGAGAGCGAAAAAGACGATAGACATCGAGGCTAGAAAGCCCGCCGGGACCAAGGAATTCGTGAGTCGCTTGTAACGGTGCTGTGTGTCGCGCAGCTCAACGAAGCTGATCAGCTGCTGAGCCGCGAACTCGAGCTCGGGTCGTGAGATTCGGGGCTTTCCGGCGCGAATCTGTTGAGCGATGCGCACGGGAGTCTTCCCGGTGTAGAGCAGATAGATTTCATCTACTCCTTGCAGGTTGAAGCTCTCCAGAGCATGACGCCAGTCATTTACGGCAGCGCTCAACTTAAACTCGGAGCCATACAGTACGCGCTTCGCGATTCGCCGAGGGCTACGCCATAGGGGAGGCACCCCCTCGGCCTGCCCCCTAACTTCAGCGATGTCCATGTCACGCAACTCGGTGAGGGTTTGCGCAGTTGGGGCAAGAACTTGTGCAGCCCGCAGGAGGATGAAGCCGACCGAGGTAATGGCTACCAGGAAGAGCACCACGGCCATGCTCAGCCGGCGGCCTGCGAGGGAGCCCAGAGCTGTGAGCTGAAGGCCAGCCACCAGGACTGCTGCGATCGCTCCACTGACGGCTACGAGCCATCGTGCGGCGGCTCGGAAGGTTTCAGTGGCGGCCACGTGTTCTTGCACGATGGCAGAGGACAGCTCGGGATCGACAGGTGGCGTCTCGTCCTCAGCGCCCTTAGCCTCCCCCGCAGGCGCAGGCGCAGGCGCAGGCGCAGAGCGGAGGTGAGAGAGCAAGCGGCCAATTTTTGATCTTGCCATAGATCAAGTAGAACACTTCGCTGTACATTTGTCCCGCACTCACGTAGTGTCGCCAGATGGACGCCATGTCAAGGAGGAGCGAGATGGTCTTGCATCTGTCGCAAGTCGAGAGCGGAGACGCGCAGGCAACGGTCTCGTTCGATCATGCAGAGATCGTGACTATGCGGGAGTTGAATCAGAACCTCTCGCAGGTGATTGCCCGAGTCAATGAAACGCTGCGGCCTGCGCTAGTCACCCGCCACGGTGTCTTCCAGGCTGCGATCTTGCCGCTGGCTGGAGCCACCCTGCAAAACCTGGTGCTTGCGCACGACAATCCGGACCTCGTGCAAGCGCTGAGCGATGCGCAGAAGGCAACGCAGGGTAGCGACGCGATCAGTTCGGACGGCCTTGCAGCAGAGCTTGGCCTGGATGTCTCGAAGCGAGATTGATCGCTGTCTCCTCGCCGTCACTCTCGTGGACCCAGAAGGAGTGCCAATCTTGGCACTCCTTCTTAGCGTGGTGACCATGACCACATGGTGGGCCCCGCAGGCCGCGACTCAGCTTCGACATCTGCATGAGAGGTTCCCGGCAACCGCGCAAGACATCATCACGGTCGCAGTGCATCATTTGCCGCAGTCGACGGATCCTAATTATCTAAATGACCAAGATAATGGATACGTGAACGGAAGTCGGGTGCGCCGAGGGATTACCCCGGCAAATCGGGCAGCCATCAATGCGGGCGTATACGGCTACGAGGATGATCCCCATGCGTCGTGGAACTATCTAATCCTCTATATGCCGATCGAGTATACGGAGTACCGACAGGCAGGCATTAGTCAAGGAGACCCCTGTGTTTTGCAAATTGTGCATCTTTTTGACCTAAAGGGTCGTAGGCTGCGCGGGCTATACGAATGAGTAGCAGGCGCTCTCGCTGTGCTCCTCGCACTACTTAGGGATTACCTTGTTCTGGCAGCAGCGGTGTGACTCCATAACCTAGAGTACGCGGTCGGTGGAGCGGCTCTGGGCTGGAGCTGCTTTGGCGTGAGCCTCGAAGATCTTGGCCCGTAAGCTTCCGGCCCATCGGGCAGTCTGGCAAAAAGCCCTCCCGAACGGGAGGGCGGAGAATTGCACCCCCGGCAGGACGCGAACCTGCGGCCAAGTGCTTAGAAGATGCGGGCAGGGCGTGGAGGGCCGGTCAGATCGTTTCGTCCCGCCACCGTTCCGAGCCGCTGAGTGCCGCTGTCGTCTGCCGTCGTTGCCGTCAGCGCTGCCGTCAACGAGCCTGGCATGCCGGTGTACTTGCTGGTTCATTTTGGCGGTGACACGTCGGCGGCATCATGGTCGTCATGGATGCAGGGATAGCTGCCGTATTGGGCGCAGGAGTGGGAACGATCGGCATGATCGTGACTGGCTGGACCGCGAGGTCCGCAACCAAGATGCAGATGCGTAATGAGTCATTACGTGAGCGCAGGGAACCGCGAAGAGCCTCCTACGAGGCGTTCTCATCCGCTGTTGCGACGCTCCACGATCATCTAGAGCCTTGGGTGAACTTCGGACGGCTCCTCGACCGGTCGAGACCTTCTGGGGATGAAGGTGCACGCTCCGCCTCGTACCTGAAGCACAGTGAGTTCAAGGATGGCTACGTGGCCCACGCCATTGCACTCGCTGACGAGGTTAGCCGCTTTGGCCGGCATGTTGTCCTGGACGGACCGGCTGAACTCGAACCTTTCGTGACCAAAGTGACGGAGCTGTCGAGTGGCCTCGTTGCCCCGTTCCGGATCCTGCAGAGCTTCGCTCGCATCTCTGACGAGGCGGGTGACTCCACCGTTGCCTACGACACTTCAGCGTTTCCCGAGAAGCTCAAGCAGCTGGACCAAGGCGTTCGAGAGTTTCTCCAACATGCGAGTGCGGCGCTGGACAGTGACGTCGTCAGTTGACTGAGTGGTTCCGTGACCCGGTGGCGCCTTGCTGCGTTGCCTGGGTAAATGGGGCACCAGTCTGGAAGATCGCGCAACCGCTTTGCGCCTGGTCGGGTGTGATGCTGACCTGCACAGACTGGCAACGTCGCCTCCCGCATCCCGTGAGTCCCCGTCGGTCGCCGCCCGAGCAGGCACAAGACAGGAGCTGCTGCCTCCTTGAGTTCGGGCGGGAGCGGCGCAAGTTGCAATGAGCGCAGCGCGCCGGAGCGTTCAAGGATTGTGACGCAGATCACATCTCTCTAGCTGCCAGCAGTCGTGCAGATGTCTGTGCGGGCTGCGTTCACGGCAGGTGTGGGCGCCGAATATTTCGCACATAACGCCCAAAATGCCTACGCAAGTTCACTCTAAGTGACGAAATGCGGGCCTTGCCCCCCACCTGCCGCTACGCTCCGGCGCTACGCTAATCGCAGGCGATTCCGGAGCGTAGCGGCAGGTGTCGGTCTAACGCGGAGAGGTGTCCGATATGCCCGAAGTTTTTGCTTAGTCTTTACTGTGCCGCGAGCTGCAACGTAACGCTTTCGAATCCCTGACCTGCGGAAACGTGATGACAGTCCGATTGACTTCAGCACTACTTCTGCAATCATCGGAGTCATGAGCACGCGATACGCCGACCAAGTCCCGTTCTCCGAGCTCATGCGTAAGCAGAGTGAGGTGGCCGACAAGGCTGCCCACGGTAAGGGGGTACTGCTGCGCCGCCGTAACGAAGAGGATCTTGTGTTGATGAGTGCGGCTCAGGCTGAGTCCACAGCTAATGGCTTCAGCGTTGCCAGCCGCATGTTCGTCTCGCTGATGAAGCAGGACGCCGGAGCTAGGGGGCTGCTGATGGTTCTGCCTGACGTGTTCCCGTGGGTGCGCTACCTGTCGGAAGAGGACGTACGCGAGTTCCTGGTTGATCTGGTGCAGACCATCCATGCGTGCGATGACCTGGAGAACCTCGCCCCACTTGAGACCGCTGTGGCCGCATGGCGAAGCACTGCTGAGGTTTATGCTGATCCCAAGCTGCGCGTTGCGTTGACTGAGGGGGAGCTTGATGATCTCGGACGGGTCGAAGTCTGCTGACCCTCAAGGGGTGTTCGCCTGGTGAGTGGGGGAAGGCGAGAGCGTGTCGCCCCTCCGCCGATAGGTGACGAGTGGGACGTGAAGTTCGGCAAGTCTGACGCGAAGCGCGGATGGGACGAGCTTTGCAGGACTGCAACGGCCAATGCCCGGAGAGCCTTTGAGGTTCTCCGGGCTCAGCCTTGCCCTTTTCCGGAGACGACTCGTCAGCATCGGTTGAAGGGCAGTCTGAGGTCCACCACCTTCGACGGACAGTCGTATCCCCTCTGGCAGTACGAAGTTACGTCGGGAGGGCGCATCTGGTACTGCGTCGATGAGGCCAAGCGCATCGTTTGGTTGCTCCACGCGGGACCTAAGCATCCCAAGGCCACCGAGTAGCGCCGACTGCGAGGAGCCAGGCTTGGGACCCTTCGACCCACTACCTTCCCTGGCTCCCATCCCGTCTGCCGTCGACCCACACACCGTGGAGCGGGCGTGGTCCCTGGCGTCCAGGTGGAGCGCGCCACTGTACGAACGACCTGGACGCCAGGGGCCGCGTCTGCTCGGCTCTGCCTGGGTCGACGGCAGACGGGATGGGAGCTCCTCGCGCCCGCCGCTACTCCGGCCGGCGCCCGCGAACGGCGCCCCCGCCATCTCGGAGCCTGAGCGCCCCCGCCGGAGGCATGTCTGTGACCCGCGGGTGACTTCCCCTTCCGCCCGCAGTACGTAGCGCGCCGCCGGGCGCGGCCAGCCGGGGCGCAGACAGGAGGCAGGCCGCGCCCGGCGGCGCGCGCCCGCGCCGTGCGCGGGCCTTGATGAACGTAGGGAAACTCCTACCGCGCTGGACTGATCATCGGCGCTGACGCTCACCTACTCACGTGAGTAGGTCCCGGCTACAGTTGTGCTGGCCGACATAGCAGGACGACAGGAGCGTGCTCGCCGGATGGGACCGAAGTCGGAGCGGGTCTACCGCACGATTCGTGAGTGGATCGCTGAGGGCAGGTACTCGCCGGGTTCCAAGCTTCCGTCCGAGCGAACCCTGTCGGAGGACTTGGAGATCGGCCGTACCGCGCTGCGCCAAGTGCTGGCCAAGCTGGTCGCTGAGGGCGTCGTCGAGGTGCACGGTCGTAGCTCGTACCGAGTGCCGGATCGATCCGTGACCACGGAAGCGCCGGCGGATGTCGAGCCATGGCAGATCCACGGTGAGCGAACGCTGTATGACAACCGATGGGTGAAGCTGAGCCTCGTCGATGTCGAGCCGCCCGGCGTCGACCGCTTCGAGCACCATGTGGTCAAGCTTCACCATGTGGCTATCGCTGCCGTCATCGATGACCAAGACCGGGTGCTCATGATGTGGCGGTACCGCTTCGTCCCTGATGCCTTCGGCTGGGAGCTGCCGGGCGGCATCGTCGACCAGGGGGAAGTCCCTCTTCAGACTGCACTGCGTGAGGTCGAGGAAGAGACCGGGTGGCGGCCGAACGCCCTGGATCACGTAGTCACTTACCAGCCCATGGTCGGCATGGTCGACTCGCCTCACGACATCTTCGTCGGTGAGGGAGCGAAGCTCGTTGGGGAGCCGACCGATCTCGAAGAGGCGGGGCATATCGCGTGGGTGCCGCTGTCTGACATTCCGGGCCTGATGGCTCGTGGTGAGCTGATGGGGTCCGGCACGTTGGTCGCCCTCCTCCATGTGCTCGCGTCACGCGCGTCCGGCGCGTCGCCTACAAGCGCTGCTTGAGCTGCTCTATCCGGCGCCTGTGACGTACTGACTTGGTCCGGCTTGCCACGAGTCGGGCTTGCCGCAGGTGCTTTCGGGCCTGGTCGTGCTCCCCGCGGGCAAGGTGGGCTTGGGCCAAGTCGCAGTGGAGTCCTGCCGACGCTCTGACGAACGTGGGGTCGGTCGTCTCCAGTGCGGCGTACAGGTTGTCCACGGCTTCGCCATCGCCGATCAGGGCGAGTGCGTTCCCGCGCCACCTGGTGAGGTGACCTTCGTTCAGGAAGATGCTCAGCATGTCCGGATCGCGGGCTTCATCTCCTGCCGGCAGGTGACGCATCGCAAGGTCGAGGGCCCGTCGGCAGTCCTCTTGGAGCCCAGCTCGGGCGCAGATTTCCGCTTCGGCCGCATGTAGCCACGCCTTGAGGCGCGGAGACATGCCCGGTCCTCCGAGACGTTGTGCTTCTCGAACAAGGTGCACCGCCATTTCGGGGCGCCCGGCGTCGCAGAGCACGTATGCCTGCTCGGCGGTGGCATGGGCGAGGTACATCGGTTCCTCGGCCTCCTGGGCGGCGCGCTTGCCCAACTCGTAGTGACGCCAGGCTCGTTCGACAGCTCCGACATCGAGGGCCTGCCAGGCCGCGAGCGTTGCCGCACCGGTCAGGGCCAGGGCGACCGGGCGTCGGGTCTCCGGGAGTACGGCGAAGGTAAGGGCGTCCTCAAGCCGTGTCAGATGGGCGGTCATCTGGTCGACCAGGCTTGCGGCGCCCATCTGGCGGTCGATGGTACGGAGCAGTTCAGTCTGGTCCATGAACGTCTTCACCATGGTCAGGCTGACGTTCCGTGCCTCGTCGATCCGGTCTATCAGCTCGTCGTAGCCGTCCGCCGCTGCGGGTGCCGGCGGCTGCGCTCCGCCTCCGAGTTCGACGTCAGTGATGCCGAGGAGGGCACGGAGGATCTTGGCGTAGTAGCTGGAGATCGTTCGTCGGCCGTTCTCCCATTCCGAGACGTACACTCGCAAACTCGCGGTTGAGGCGACGGTGATCATGTGCTGACGTGCATGGCGCTCGATCTCCCGCACCAGATGCTCTTGTGACCACGCCCGTGCCGTTCGTGCTGCCCTGAGTCCACTCATGCGGTACTGCCGTTCCTCCTGTGGGTGTTGAGCCGTAACAGCAGGATGCCTCACATCGACGCAGGTAGGGAGGGGTTAACCGGTCTGGTGTTAACCCCTGTTGTCTACCGGGACGTTGTCGGGCGCGCTTTCCTGGAACCGTCGCAGTCAGGCGAGTTGAGGTGCCGGGCCCGCGACAGCGCTTGACATCTGGTGCGCACCAGATGCAACCTTCTGGTGCGCACCAGTTGGTGGCGCGAAGCACTCTGCGGCTTTGCTGCGGCATTCCATCCACGTTCACAAGAGCGGCGACCCACCGCCAAGCAAGTACGCCGCTCCCGCCCCTCTCAAGGGAGTTCCATCATGCGTCAGATCCCCGTAGACACCTCCACCGCGACCGTGATGGTCGCCAAGGCCCCGCAGCCCAAGGTCCGCGACCGTCGTACCGGCGAGATCGCCACCGACGCCGACGGCGTCAAGCTGATGACCGTGGACGTGATGTTCGCGGCCAACGACGAGGTCGAGATCCTCTCCGTCGCCGTCCCCGAGCCCGGCATCTCCAGCGACCTGGCCATGGGCACGCCGGTGGCCCTGACGGGCTTGATCGCCCGGCCGTGGGAAAACGAGTTCAACGGCCAGAAGCGGCACGGCATCGCCTTCCGCGCGGTCGCCGTCACCTCGCTGGCCGCCGCTGGTTCGGCATCTGAGGCGGCCTGATCATGACGTGGTTCATGGTCGCTGTGGTTGTGGTCGTCGCCGCTGCGGGTCTCCTGCGGTGGCGGCGCCCCGCCTGGTACTGGCTGACCTTCGGGGTCGTCCTCGCCACGGTGCGGGTCCTGGTCCGGTACGCCTCGGTCATGGACGCCTGCGGCCTGACGGTCCCGCCCTCGCGCTGGCGGCTGGCCCTGGCCCGGGTGGCCAATCGGCCGGTGCCGGAGTCCCGGGTGCCGCGCATCCTGCGGCTGCGGCCCACCCGGACCGGCCTGGTCCTGCGGCTCAAGCTCCGCCCCGGTCAGGACGCCTTCGACGTGGCGGCGGCCACGGACCGGCTGCGCCACTCCTTCGGGATGTACGGCGTGACCTCCCGCGAGGTCCGTTCGGGTGTGGTTGAGGTGCGGATGACCGGCTACGACGTGCTCAAGCAGGTCCAGATGCCCACCAAAACCGACACCCGTCCGATGCGGGTCCCGGTCGCCCTGCGGGAAGACGGCTCGGTGCACTACCGCGACTACCGCGCCGTCCCCCACGGCCTGACCCTCGGGGCCACGGAGTCCGGCAAGTCCGTCTACCAGCGCAACCTCGTAGCCGGGCTCGCCCCGATGGACGTCGCCCTGGTCGGCATCGACTGCAAGCAAGGCGTCGAGCTGTTCCCGCTCGCGCGCCGGTTCTCCGCCCTGGCCGACAACCCCGACACCGCCCTGGAACTGCTCGAAGCCCTGGTGTCCCACATGGAGGAGGTCTACCTACTGATCCGGGCTGAGCAGCGCGTCAGTGTCGCGGTGCCGGACGCGGAGATCGCCGCCGACATCTGGGACCTGCCCGACGACATCCGCCCCGTCCCGGTCGTGGTCCTGGTCGACGAGGTCGCCGAACTCGCCCTTTTCGCATCGAAGGAGGAAGAGAAGCGCCGGGACCGGATCATCACCGCCCTGGTCCGCCTCGCCCAACTCGGCCGCGCGGCCGGCATCTACCTGGAGATCTGCGGACAGCGCTTCGGCTCCGAACTCGGCAAGGGCATCACCATGCTCCGCGCCCAGCTCACCGGCCGCACCGCCCACCGCGTCAACGACGAAACCTCCGCCAATATGGCCTTCGGCGACATCTCGCCGGACGCCGTCCTGGCCGCCATCCAGATCCCCGCCGAGACACGCGGAATCGCGATCGCCGGTGACTCGACCGGCGGCTGGCACCGCATCCGCGCCCCGCACACCTCGCTGCGCCAGGCCGTAAACACCTGCACCAAGTACGCCGACCGCACCCCCGACGTACCCGCCCTGGCCGCCTACCGGCCCGCGGCTGGCCCGTTGCCCTCGGCCCGGGTGCCGCTGTCCAAGACAGCCCCCGCCACGGCCTGACCCTTCCCCCCTCACCTCCGGTCGGCGTGACCGCTTCGCGCCAGGTCCCTACCCCCGCCATGCCACATCACAGGAAGGAGCCGTGATGGCCCGCCCCGCTCTCCGCGTCGACGCCGTCCTGGTGCAGGCCGTCATCGCCGGGGCGCTGTCCTTCGCCCACCTCCACGACCTGGCCGCCGCTGCCGGACAAGACGGCTGGAAAGCCTGGGCCTACCCGATCAGCGTGGACCTGCTCTTGGTCGCTGCCTGGCGTCGGCTGCGCTCGGACGGGCCGTCCCGGCTGGCCTGGTGCTGGTTCGTGATCGCCCTGGTGGCCTCGCTCGGCGCCAACGTCGCCACCGCAGGGCTCCTCGACCTGACCGACGTCCCGGCCTGGCTGCGCATCCTGGTCGCAGCCTGGCCAGCCCTGGCCTTCATGGGCGGCACCCTCCTCGCCCACTCCGCCACAGACCGAGTGCCGGAACCGCCGGCACCCGTGACCCCGGTCACCGAGCCGGACCCTGAGCCGGTCACCACGACCGAAGCAGAGCCTGAGATTGAGCCGGTCCCGGCGGTTCCGGCACTCGGTCTGTGGCGGAGTGGGCGAGGAG
>NZ_POUC01000151.1 GCF_002891435.1 Streptomyces cahuitamycinicus | reverse complement strand
CTCCTCCGGCCCCCACGCCCCCCACGGGCGGTGCTGAGCCGGACTGGAAGGCCGAGGCACGCAAGTGGGAGCAGCGCGCCAAGGACAACAAGAGCGCCGCCGACCAGCTGGAGCAGCTCAAGGCCGCCCAGATGACCGAGCAGGAGAAAGCCGTAGCTGCAGCGGAGAAGCAGGGCCGCACGGCCGCTCTCTCCGAGGCTGCGCCGCAGATCGCTCAGGCCCGGCTCGAAGCCACAGCCGCACGGGCGGGCGTCGACCTCAGCGAGTTCGCCGAGTTCATCGACGTCTCGAAGTTCCTCGACAAGGACGGCGCGGTCGACGACAAGGCCATCAAGGCCGCCGTCGACAAGTTCTCCAAGCTCGCCCCCGCCAAGGGCCCCGGCCGATCCGGCGGCGACCTCGGCGGCGGCTCCGGCCACCAGGCCCCGACCCTCGACCAGCAGATCGCCCAGGCCAAGGCCGACGGCAACTGGCGCCAGGTCATGCGCCTGGAGAGCTCCAAGCTGCCCGGCCTCGCCGCGCAGCAGTAGACCCGGGCCCGGCTGTGGCCGCGCCCCATCACCCCTGAAGGAGAGTGGCCATGGCCGGTATCACCGGGCTCGGCACGACGTACAACCTGCCCAACTACACGGGCATCCTCCACAGCCTCACCCCGGCCGACACGCCGTTCTTCAGCGCGATCGGCGGCCTGACCGGCGGCGGACAGACCAACAGCATCGAGTTCGAGTGGCAGACGTACGACCTGCGCGCCGCCGGCCAGAACGCGAAGCTGGAGGGCGCGGACGCGCCGACCGGCCAGGAGCGGGTGCGGGCGAACGTCGACAACATCGTGCAGATCCACCACGAGACGGTGGAGGTGTCCTACACCAAGCTCGCCGCGGTGCAGGCGAAGTCGGGCATCAACAACGCCGAGTCCAACCCCGTGACCAACGAGGCGGACTGGCAGATCGAGCAGATGCTCAAGCAGATGGTCCGCGACATCGAGTACAGCTTCCTGCGCGGCGTGTACAACAAGCCGGCGGACAACACGGTCGCCCGGCAGACGCGCGGCCTGCTGGAAGCGATCGTCACGAACGTGGTGGCTGGTGGGGCTGTCGCCCTGACGGAGGACATGGTCCTGGACCTGCTCCAGTCGGTGTGGGACAACGGCGGCATCCAGGAGTCGGACACCGCGACCCTGATCTGCGGCAGCGTCCAGAAGCGGGCCCTGACGAAGATCTTCATCACGGACAAGAACTATGAGGAGGCGTCCCGCACCGTCGGTGGCGTCCGCGTCCAGACGATCGAGACCGACTTCGGCACGCTCAACATCATGCTGGACCGGCACATGCCGGCCGACGCGGTCGCGGTGGCGTCACTGGAGCAGTGCATGCCGGTGTTCCAGGAGATCCCCGGCAAGGGGCATTTCTTCGCGGAGCCGCTCGCGCGGACGGGCGCGAAGGACCGCACGCAGCTGTACGGCGAGGTCGGGCTGTACTACGGCAACGAGCGCGCACACGGCAAGATCACCGGCCTGGCCACGGCCTGACCCCGAGAGGACATCTGATGACGTACGAGTTCCGTAACGACAAGTACCAGCAGCTCCAGGTGCACTGCCCGTCGGGCAAGGTCCGGTTCGTCGACGGCCGGTTCGAGACCGATGACAAGGCCCTGGCCGACGAGCTGGGCGCCCTGGACGCCGACTTCTACGGCGTGCAGCTGGTGAACGCCCCCGACGAGGGGGAGCAGGACCCGCCTGGGGATGGTGAGGGAAGCGGCAACGGGCCGGAGGAGATCAAGCCTCCGGCCCGTTCCGCGTCCAAGGCCGAGTGGCTCACCTATGCCCAGGCCGTCGACCCGGAGACGGGCGGCCTCGATGAGCTGACCAAGGACCAGCTCATCGAGCAGTACGGCTCCACCGAGTAGCGAGGGGGTGCCCGGTGGCCAGGATCTACGCCACATCGGCGGACTACCAGGAGTTCACCGGGCAGGCCCCGCCGTCGGACATCGACGCGCTTCTGGCGAAGGCCTCCAGGTTCCTGGAGGCGAACGTCTTCCGGCTGTGCTGGTACGAGGTGGACGCCGACGGTTACCCCTCGAACGCCACGGTGCGGCAGGCCTTCCGGGAAGCAACCTGCGCCCAGTCCGAGTGGTTCGACGAGATCGGCGACTCCACCGGGGCAGCCGCGGCCGGATGGGGCAGCGTCTCGCTCGGCTCCGCGCAGCTGTCCCGGTCGGTCACCAACGTCTCGGGCAACGCCTCCCCGGCGCGCGACATCGCCCCGGCGGTGGGCGACGTCCTCGGCTCCGCCGATCTGACCTGCGACATCTTCCAGCTGGGAGCGGTGGTGACCTGGTGAAGCTCCCCGGCATGTGGCTGCGCCACCAGGTGACCGTGGAGCCGTACGAGGGCAACAGCGCCGTTGGTGCGCTGTACGGCGCCCCGGTGACGGTGCGGTGCTTCCTCGAGGAGAAGAACCGGCTCGTGCGTGCCCCGGACGGCCGCGAGGTCGTCAGCTCCTCACGGTTCTTCTGCCGCCTGGACGTCGTCGACGCCCCGCCGGAGTCCCGCGTCACGCTGCCTGACGGCCGCAAGACGACCGTCATCGACCAGGCACGGCACGACGGCGGCGGGCTGCCGCTCCCGGACCACCTGGAGGTGCAGCTCCTATGACGCAGTACACGCGGATGCAGTGGCAGGGCAGCCGCCTGTGGACCTCCCGGGGTCGGCGCCTCGCCTCTGAGGGACTGCGCGAGGCCCTGGAGTTCACCCTCGGTGTCTCCAACTCCCGAGTGCCGCTGGACGAGGGCACGCTGGAGCGGTCCGGGAAGGTCGACGTCGACGGCCTGAACGGCTCGATCTCCTACGACACGATCTACGCCCGGCGCCAGCACGAAGAGCTGACCTGGAAGCATCTGCCCGGGCGGCGCGCGAAGTACCTGGAGAGCGCCATAAACGACTCCCAGGACGTCATGCTGCGGCTGATGGCCGTACCGCTGCGGAGGTGGCTGCGTGGCTGACCTCCTGGACGGCCTCGCCCGCCACCTCCAGAACAAGAGCCTGCTCACCTACGACCTCACGGGCCCGGGCGGGGACTGCTTCCTCGACGCCATGCCGCAGACGCCGGACGAAGCGGTCGTACTGACCGCGTACGACGACGCCCGCGAGCCGGACGCGAAGCTCGGCTACGACGAGCCCCGCGTGCAGGTCCGCGTGCGCGGCACCAGCGACCCGCGCGTGTCCCGGGAGCGCTGCAAGGCGATCCGTGACGAGATGCACGGCCTCGGTCCGGTCACGCTGCCGGACGGCACCCGGCTGATCCTGTCCATCGCGCTCCAGGGCGGCCCCGCCTCTCTAGGGCGCGACGAGAACGGCCGGCACGAGCACGTCTGCAACTTCCGCATGGAGATCAGGAACGTCTCCGCGCACCGCATCTGACCCACCTCACCTGTAGCCCGGGCGGCAGCGCTGCGGGCAGTTCGTCATGCCCGAAGGAGGCGCCCCCATGGCGTTGCAGAAGTACAACGCGCGCGACGTGGAGTTCGAAATCGAGGACTTCGCGACGCCCAACACGTGGATCCTGATCGACGGGATCAACACCTTCTCCAAGAGCCACGAGGAGGAGACGACCGACACCACGACCTTCGCGTCCGAGGGCCAGGCTGAGTCGCAGAAGATGCAGCTCGGCAAGCAGCTGGAGATCGAGGGCTTTCGGCTGCGGGACGACGTCACGGGCGCGCTGGACCCGGGTCAGGCGATGGTGGAGGCCCTGTCGGAGCGGCTCGGTGAGGACTCCCTCGGCCGGGTCCGGTTCGCGCACAAGGACGACGCGAACTGGCAGGTGTGGACGGCGCACGTCAACCTCGGCGACGAGGGCGGCGGCAACAACGACAAGACGTCGTGGTCGGCGACGTTCACCCGCTCCGGCGCGAACACCACGGTGGCCAAGGTATGAGCCCCGCACGCAGGCCCACGGCTGCTGGGCACGAGACGTGGGACGCGTTCTGGGCCGAGGTGTCCGGCGGCCGTACGGAGGTCATCCGCGGCGTCGAGGTGCAGGTGCCCACGGATATGCCGCTGGCGATGGAGCGGCGCATCGAGGAGCTGCGCGACTCCGAGAGGGAAGAGGACGTTGCCGAGCTGGTCGAGCTCCTCTTCGGCGCTGACGTCATGGCCGAGTGGGTGCAGGCCGGGATGGGAGCCACGGAGTTCCAGACCGTGCTCACGTGGGGCATGGCGCAGGCCGGTGGCAGGGACCTGTCCTTCGGTGAGGCGCTGGAGCTGGTTCGGAGCGGTGGCGGCGAGGGAAAAACGGTGGGCCCGAAGGGGCCGAACCGAGCGGCACGCAGGAGCGCACCCGCGAAGCCGTCCGCCGCTGGTGGTGGGCGATCGAAGCGGACTTCCAGCGGGAGTACCAGCTCAAGCCGGAAGACATCGCGCGCCTGACCCGGCGCCGCTTCTACAGCCTGCTCAGCGGCCTCAGCGGCGACGCCGTATGGCGGCAGGTCTCCAAGGACTTCGTGTCCGTCATCGACGACGACGCCCAGATCCGGGCGGCCCTGCACCGGTGATCAGCACGACAACTGAATAGCGCGCCCGGCGGGCGCCGATGGGGGGTGCATCGTGGCCCTGACCATCGGGGAGCTGGTCGGTTTCATCCGGGCCGACGACTCCGGGTTCACGCGGGGTCTGGACGCGGCCCGGCTGCGCATGCGCGGCCTCCAGCGCGACACCGACGGCCGCCTGCGGGACATCCGCGGCCGGTTCATCTCCGAAGGCGAGGCGGCCGGCCGGGGCCTGGCCGACGGCATCCGCGCGCATGCGGAGCTGGCGGCGCCGGCCGTGCGGGCGGTCGGTGCGGCGGTCGCTGCTCTCGGCGTGGGAGTGCCCGCGGTCGCTGCGGTGGGGGCCGCGCTCGGCGGTATTGCAGCCGGTGCAGCCGCCGCGGGCATCGCTGTGAAGGCGTTCACCCTGGCTGCGGGCCAGCAGTGGACGGCTGTTCAAGACGTTGCGACGCTGGCCGAGGAGGCGCAGAAGGCTGCTGCCTCCGGGGCTGCTGACGCTGCGGAGAAACAGAAGGCGTACACCGACGCCCTCAAGCAGTTGCCGCCGGCCACGCAGGAGACCGCCCGGGCGTTCGTCGGCCTCAAGGGGGACTTCAAGGCCTGGTCCGATGGCCTGAGCGGCACGACGATGCCGGTTTTCACCAAGGGCATCCAGATCCTTCGGGGGCTGCTGCCCACGCTCACTCCGTTCGTGAAGGCGGCGGCATCCGCGTTCTCCGGCTTCCTCGACGAGGTCGGAGCCGGGGTCAAGTCCGCAGGCTTCAAAGAGTGGGCCGCCGACATGGCGGCCGCCGCCGGGCCCGCGCTGTCGAACTTCCTCCAGGTGATCAAGAACCTGGCGGTGGGGTTCGGCGGGCTGCTCGGGGCGTTCCTGCCGGTCTCGGACGGCATGACCGGCGGCCTGGTCAAGATGACGGCCGCCTTCGCGAACTGGGGCTCGTCGCTGGGCGATAGTCAGGGCTTCGCGACCTTCATGCAGCTGGCGCGCGAGGGTGGCCAGACGCTCGGCACGCTGGCGTCTGCGGCGCTTCAGGTGGTCTCGGCGCTGTCTCCGCTGATCGGGATCACGGCCACGATCGCGGTTGGGCTCGCGACGCTGATCAACACGATTCCCCCGGGCGTGCTGACGGGCATCGCTACCGGGTTCGTAGCGATCGGCTTGGCGGTCAAGGCCTACACGCTGTACACGCGGATCGCCGCGGCCGTCACGCGCGGCTGGGCGATCGCGCAAGGGCTCCTCAACACCGTGATGATGATGAACCCAGTCGGCCTGGTCATCGCCGCGATCGTGGCCCTGGTCGCCATCGTCGTCGTCGCCTACCAGAAGTCGGAGACCTTCCGGGCGGTCGTGCAGGCCGTGTGGGCGGCGGTGAAGGTCGCGATTCTGGCCGCGGTCGACGGGATCATGGCGGCGATCAACTGGCTGTCGAAGATCCCGGGCAAGGTCGCGGGCTGGTTCGGGGCCGCGAAGGACTGGGCGATCCGCAAGAACCTCGAACTGGTGGCCTGGATGACTGGGCTGCCGCGCCGGGTCGGCTCGGCGATCGCCGGACTCGCGGGCACCCTGCGGTCGGCCGCCTCGAACGCCTTCACGCGCTTCCGCCAGGTCGCGGCTGAGAAGGCGGTCGCGTTCGTGTCTCTGGTGCGGGGTTTGCCCGGGCGGGCACGGTCGGCACTGGGCAACCTCGGCGGGCTGCTGCGCGGTGCGGGCCGCGCGCTCATCCAGGGCTTCATCAACGGCATCAAGAGCATGCTCGGCAGCGTGAAGAACGCGGCGAGCGGCGTCGTGTCCGCCGCCCGGAACTTCTTCCCGTTCAGCCCCGCGAAGGAAGGCCCGTTCTCGGGCAAGGGCTACACGCTGCACTCCGGCCGGGCGCTCGCGGGCGACTTCGGCCGCGGCATCACGGACCAGCTGCCGTACCTGCGCAAGGTCATGGACAGCCTGCCCGCTCCGGCCGTGCCGGACCTGGCCGCACCCGGTGTTGGCGCGATGCCGGGCGGGGTGGCGCTGAGTGGTGTGGGGCGGCGGGAGCCGATCGTGCTGGAGGTCCGGCCCGGATCGGCTGGCCGGGTCGAGATGCTCCTGACGCACATCATCCGCGAGGTCGTCTCAGTCAAGGGCGGCGGCGACGTGCAGAAGACCTTCGGGCGAGGACGGAAGTAAGGGGGACGCCGTGGAGCTGAACCTGCGCGGTGAGCTGCACATCGGCGGCGTGTGGGTGGACGCCACCGGCAAGATCCTCAAACGGCAGGCACTGACGCACACGCGCGGGCGCCAGGACCAGGGTGCCCGCGTGGACCCGTCCGACCTGCGGCCCCTGCTCAACAACACCGACGGGAGGTATTCCCCCGACAACCCCATGGGCCCGTACTACGGCCAGTTCGGCAGGAACACGCCCTTCCGGCTCTCGCTGCGGTCCGGCCCCACGTTCCTGGAGATCCCCGAGAACGGCGGCGACGCGTCCACCCCTGACGCCGCCGCCCTCGACATCACGGGCGACATCGACGTCCGCGTGGACCTCACCCTGCTGAACTGGTTGCAGCCCCTCCCGGGCACCACCGGCATCTTCGACCTGTTCGCCAAGTACAGCGGTTCGGGCCGGTCCTGGCTGCTGGGCACCCTGAACGACACGCTGCTGTTCCGGTGGTCGCAGGACGGCACGGCCATCCTGAACGCCCAGTCCGTGCCCCTGCCCATCCCGGCCGGCGGGCGCCTGGCGCTGCGAGCCACGCTGGACGTCGACAACGGCGCCGCAGGCAGGACGATCACCTTCTACACCGCGCCCGGGCTGGACGGGCCCTGGACACAGCTCGGCTCTCCGGTCGTGCAGGCCGGCACCACCTCGATCGCCAACACCGCCACCGCGCTGAAGGTCGGGGACGCCACGGACTTCGTGTTTACCGAGGCTCTGGGGCGCATCCACAAGGCGGAAGTACGCAACGGGATCAACGGTGTGGTCGTCGCCGCGCCCGATTTCACCGCGCAGGCGCCCGGCACCGCCTCGTTCGTGGACTCGGCGGGCCGCACGTGGACGGTGAACGGGGGTGCCTCCATCACCAACCGCCGCACGCGGCTCTCGCACGAGTTGGCCGCGTACCCGACCCGCTGGCACCCCTCCGGTAAGCACGTGTGGGTGGAGGCCCAGACTGCGGGCATTCTGCGCCGCCTCGGCCGCGGCACCAAGGCCCTGGACTCCACGCTGCGCCGCCGTATCCCGTCGTACGGGCCGCTGGCGTACTGGCCGATGGAGGACGGGCAGACCGCCACCCAGGCGGCGTCGCCGATCGCTGGTGTCCGGCCGTTGTCCTTGTCGCGCGTGGACTGGGCGAGCGCGGACAGTCTGCCCTCATCGAACCCGCTGCCGGTGCTCGCGTCGGGTGGCGGCGAACTGCCCATGATGTACGGCCGGATTCCGGCCCCGGCCACGGCACAGACGTCGTGGCAGGTGCAGTGGATCTACCGCCTCGACCAGGCCAACACCACGCTGAACACCTACATGCGGATCCTGTCCACGGGCACGGTGCGCGAGTGGTACATCCAGCAGCGCGACACCGAGATCCGCATCATCGGCAAGGACGACGACGGCACCACGGTGTTCAGCAACAACTTCGCGACCGGCCCGGACCTCTTCGGCCAGTGGATCCAGGTCCGGTTCGAGGTGAACCAGGACGGCGCCAACGTCGACTGGCAGCTCATCTTCACCGACGTCGGCGGAGACGCCGGCGCAGCCAGCGGCACCTTCGCCGGGACCGTCGGCCGCCCAACGGCCGTCGCTTCCCCACCCGACGGCTACTCCTCCAACCTCGACGGCCTGGCGCTCGGGCACATCTCCGCGTGGGCGCCCTGGGTAGGCGGTAACGGATTCACCGCCTACCAGGGCGCCATCGAGGCATGGACGGGCGAGACGTCGGGCGAGCGCATGCGCCGCCTGGCCGCCGAGGAGAACCTGCCACTGACCGTGTGCGGTGTCGTGGCCGAGCAGGAACCGGTCGGGCCGCAGCGCCCGGACGCGATCCTCAACCTGCTCCAGGACGCGGCCGACGCCGACGGCGGGATCCTCTACGAGGACCGCGAGCGGCCCGCGCTGCGCTACCGGGACCGCGCCGGCATGTACAACCAGCGTCCGGCCCTCGTGCTGGACTACGCCGCGCCCGGGCTGGCGCCCCCGCTGGAGCCGACCGGAGACGACGACGCCACGGCGAACGACGTCACGGTCTCCCGCACGGGCGGCTCGTCGGCACGCGCGGTCCTTGAAGAGGGGGCGCTGTCGGTACAGGCGCCGCCGAACGGGGTCGGCCCGTACGACACATCGGTCACGCTGAACCTGCACGACGACGAGCAGGCCGGCCCGCAGGCCTACTGGCGGCTGCACCTGGGCACGTACGAGGGGCGCCGCTATCCGCAGGTGCACGTGATGGTGCACCAAGCGCCCGAGCTGGCGGAACAGATCCTCGCCACCGATGTCGGCGACAAGATCGTCATCCGGAATCCGCCCCGGTGGCTCGCCCCCGGCGACATCGAGCTGATCGTGGAGGGCTACGAGGAGACCTGGGCGTCGGAGTTCCAGTGGGACATCGTGTACAACTGCACGCCTGGCGCCCCGTGGGAGGTGGGAGCGGTTGAGGACCCGGAGCGTGCCCGGGCTGACACCGACCTGTCCCGCACCGCCGCGGCGATCGGGACGACGGACACCAGCGTGTACGTGGACACCCCCGTCGAGCCCGTGTGGATCAGCGCCAACCCGGCGCTGAACACCAACCCCGATTTCGCGACCGACCTGTCGGGCTGGTTCGGCAACGGGGGCGTCATCGAGCGCGTGGCCGCGCCAGAGCCGAAGCCCTTCCAGGGCGCGTGGGCCATGCGGTTCACCCCCGATGGAGTGGCGCAGTTCCCGAACGCGGGCAGCGCGACGGTGCCGGTCACCGCAGGTCAGCAGTACGTGGTGTCCGGTTGGCTCCGCTGCGCCACGAGCAGGACCGTGAACCTCAACCTCAACTGGTTCCAGGCGGGCGGCTCATACCTGTCGACCAGCGCCAACGGAATCACGGTCACGGCCGACACGTGGACGTGGTTCGAGCTGACCGCCACGGCGCCGGCCGGAGCGCTCACCGCGAACGCTGCCCCGACGGTGTCCAACTTCCCGCCGTCCGCGGATGTGCTGTGGGCGCACCAGGTCACGCTTCGGCCGGCGGGCGGCAGCCCGTTCGACTTTCCGATGGACATCCAGGCGGGCGGGGAGGTGATGACGGCTACGGCAATCGCGGATTCGGTGCGGGACGCCTTCGGCCGGACCATGGCGGGCGGCTGGGGGACGGCGGACTCCGGGCAGGCCTGGAGCACCGTGGGCAACGCCGCGGACTTCTCCGTCGGATCCGGCTACGGCGCTGTCGCGCAGCCGGCCACGGGCATCGCGCACCTCACCCTTGTGCCGGCGCCGGGCCCGGACGTCGACTTGTACATCGACGTCGCCACCTCGGTCGTGGCTGCCGGGGCGAGCCTGTTCGGTGGCCCGGTCATCCGCGCAGCCGACAACGCCAACTGGTATGGCGCCAGAATCGACTTCACCACGGCCGCCGGAATCGTGCTGACCCTGCGCAAGCGGGTGGCGAACGTCGAGACGCAGCTGGCCACCTTCACCAGTGGACTGACGCACACGGCGGGCACGTTCTACCGAATCCGTCTCCAGGCGCAGGGCACGACACTGCGGGCGAAGGTGTGGCTTGCGACCAGTCCGGAGCCGAAGACCTGGCAGGTCCAGGCGACCGATTCGGCGCTGTCGGCCGCGGCCGGCATCGGTACCAGGTCCTTCGCGAACACCGGCAGCACGGCGGTCAACCCTCAGATCCGGTTCGACAACGTCCAGATCGTGAACCCGCAGCGGTTCTCTGTGGCCCGCAGCCGGAACGGCATCGTCAAGGCCCACCCGGCGGGGACGGACGTCCGTCTCGCCAAGCCCACCATCGTCGCTCTCTAGGAGGCCTGCTGTGACCCTGTGGCAGCCGGGAATGCTGATCACGGCCGGGAGGCTGAACGACGGCGTCGACGCGGTGACCACCGATGCTGGGCTCGTCGCCGCCACCGGGTTCGCCGTCAACGACTTCCGTGGGCAGCGCTCGGGGAAGAACGTCACGCTGGACATCTACATGCACCGCACCGGCGCGGACATCGCCGTGACTGGCGGCAACGTGCCCGACACCGCCGTCTGCACGGTGCCCGTGGGGTGGCGGCCGAACAACGGCACGCTCAACGGCTCGTGGGACGACGGGACTGCCGGCGGCGGGTTCGTCATCGGTAACGACGGTGTGTGCACGCTGCGCACGTCCAACGGCTCGTTGATCCGGGGGGACGCCACGGCGCCTACGGGCCAGGGGGCGAACCTGCGCCTGCACGCCGACTTCATCCTCGTCTAGATCCTGATCGTTTCCTGCCCCGTGCCGTTTGGCCGGGGCCTTTCTCATGTCTGGAGGCCTCATGGCCGCAACGATCCACCCCGCGACAGCCCAGATGCTCGGCAACTTCCGCTTCGACCACCTCCCTGCACACCTCCAGGAGGTGAGCAGGCCGTTCCATGCCCTCGCGCACCGTCTCGCCGAGACGCTGACCGGGCCGGAGGTGACCAAGGCGCTCGACGACCTGTGGAAGGCGAAGAACTGGGCGGTCGTGGCCGCCTCCAACACAGAGCAGGAGGCGAGCAGCTGATGGCCTGGTACAAGAACGCCGTCCGGCTGGAGCTGCAGCCCGAGTCCCGTGACCAGCCGTCGATCCGTCCCACGCAGATGATCTTTCACAGCATCGTTGCGCCGTGGGACGAGCACCGCCTGTACGCGTACTGGGCGAAGAGCACGTCGCTCGAAAGCCACTTCGGTGTGGACTTCGACGGCAGCCTCGGCCAGTACCTGTCGTCCACCACCCGCGCCGACGCCAACTATCAGGCCAACCTGCGCGCGGACGGCTCCGGCGCGATCAGCGTGGAGACCGCCTCCAACACCAAGGCCTCCGACCCGTGGACGGACGAGCAGCTCGACGCCCTGGCCGACCTCGGCGTGTGGGCCCACCGCACCCACGCCGTCCCCCTGCGGGCGTGCCGCAGCGGCAGTGACCCCGGCTACGGCATCCACCGCATGTTCCCCCAGTGGTCGCCGTCCGGGACCGCCTGCCCGGGCGAGAAGCGCGCCGCGCAGTTCCGCGCCGAGCTGCTGCCCGAGATCCTCAAGCGGGCCGGGAAGCCTGCCGCCCCCGCGCCGGGTGGCACGAAGAAGCCGTCCGTCTCGCTGGCGCACATTCAGGCAGCGCAGCGCCGCGACCCGGGCCTGCCCCAGGGCGGCACCACGTACAAGGCCGAGGGCCTCATCGTCGAGACCGCGCTGTACAAGGCGGGCCTGCTCGCGAAGCGGTGGGTTGACGGCTCCCTCGGCTCCCGCACGCGGCCGGCCGTCTCGGAGTGGCAGGAGCGCTGCGGATTCCGCGGGCGCCAGCCCGGCCAGGCCGCGGACGGCTACTTCGGCAAGGAATCCCTGACACGCCTGGGCAACGCCTACGGCTTCACCGTGAAGGACTGACCATGAGACTCTCCAGCATCGCCAAGTCGATCGTCGCGGGCGTCGCGGCCGGGGCCACGGCCGCCGTCACCGCCGCACAGGACAGCGTGGTCACCACCGGCGAGGGCGTCACCATCGTCCTGGCCATCCTCGGCGCCTGGGGCATCACCTGGGCCGTGCCCAACCGCCCGACGTCCAGCCCGACCCGCTCTCTGCCGCGCGACCTGTAGGGAGCCACCTTGGACGCCACCACCCTCGGCAGCCTGCTCGTGGGCATAGGCGCAGTCGCCGCGGCCGTGGTGGCGTACCTCGGGAAGCGGGGCGAGAACGCCGTCACTGGCTACAGCTCGCTCACCAACGACCTGCAAGAGGAACGCGACGCCCTGAAAGCCGAGCGGACCGAGCTGAACGCCAAGCTCGCCGAACTGTCCGCACTCCGGGCCGCTGACCAAGCGGAGATCGCCCGGCTCCGCGCACTCATCCCACCCGGAGGACATCCGTGACCCGGACAGAGCGGGCCCTTGCCCGGCGTTGGCGCCCGGTGGCGCTGCTGTGCTGGCTGGTCGCCCTGTCCGGCGCGGTCGTCATCATCTGGGGACGCATCGACGCCGAGGCGACCGCACGGCATGAGGCGGTCGCTGAGGCGAACCGCCGTGGCGAGGCCGTCTCGACTCTCGCGACGGACGTGCGGCAGCTGCGGGCGCAGGTGCGTAGCGAGGGGCAAACTCCCGTCGCTCCCGACCCGTCTGAGGCCGTGGACGATCTACCCGAGCGGGCCGAGGTGCCCGTACCCATCCCCGGCCAGAAGGGCGACCCCGGACGGCCGGGCCAGGACGGCTCACCGGGCGCCGACGGCGAGCCGGGCAGCGCGGGGGCCCCGGGAACGCCGGGCGAGCCAGGCCAGGACGGGGCGCCCGGCCGAGACGGTGCTGACTCGACCGTGCCAGGCCCGTCCGGTCCACCAGGCGCTGACTCGACAGTTCCCGGCCCGAGCGGTCCCCCGGGGAAGGACGGCCGCGACGGCGTCGACGGCAAGGACGGCAGGGACGGCAAGGACGGCCAGACCTGCCCCGACGGCTACTCCCTCCAGGCTCCCAGCTGGGACCCTGACGCCCGCGTATGCCGCCGTGACGGCGCCCCGCCTCCGGACGAACCCGACAGTGGTGGCGGCCTGTTGTCCGCCGGCCTGGATCCGTACCGCCGCCAGTACCCGTGACGAGACTGTGAAGCGGCCCCGTTCTCCTTCGGGAGGGCGGGGCCGCTTCGTCATGTCCAGAGTCAGTTCCCTGCCGGCGCCTGCCCGTAGATGGCCACCCACCGGTCTCCGCGCATGACGACGTCTGCCGTCTCTACCGGGCGGCCGGTGGCCTGGTCGTAGTAGGTCCGCTCGACGAACAGCACCGGCCCGGGTGGGGTCATGCCGAGGGCCTGCGCCTCCTGCCGGGTGGCCATACGGGAACGCACCCGCTCGACCGGGTCGCCGACCTCGATGCCGAGGACCCGCATCCGCGCGGCCACGCCGACGCCGGCGTACGGCCCGACCTCGGGCAGGGCGACGAGCGATTGCCCGGTGAGGGCGAGGGGTTCCCACGACTCGGCGAGCTGCACGGGCCGGTCGTCGGCGAGGTACACGTAGCTGGTGTGCATGACCGGGTCGCCGGTCGTGATGCCGAGCCGGGCGGCCACGGGTTCGCTGGCCTGCTCGGTGGTGGACTCGTGCCGCCACGTCCCGACCGCGCCCTGTTCGGCAGCGCCCTGCGCGAAGGGGCTGTCCTCGCTGCGGCGTCGGTGCTGGCGGACGAGGAGTTCGGGTGTCTCGGGCCCGCGGACGTAGTGGCCGACGCCGTGCCGGGAGACGACCAGGCCGTCGTCCACGAGGGTCTTGTAGGCCCGTGAGGCAACGCTGTTGCTGCCGCCGTACTGCTGGATGAGTTGGGCGACGGATGGGAGGCGGGCGCCGGGTGCGAGTTCGCCGGTTGTGATGAGGGCGCGCAGCTCGTCAGCTACGCGCAGGTACAGCGGCGGCTCGGTGTTGCTCACTGTCCGCCTCCCTTCTGTGTGACCTGCGTGACAGAGTAGTGCTGCTCTCGCTACTCTCGTACGAGAGTCATTCTCTCGCACGAGAGTGGGGATGTGTCGTGCCTATCAGTCTGCGAGCAGCGGCTTTACGAGCCGCGCTGGAACGGGCCCTTGACGAGCCTGTCCACCTGCTCGTGCTGGAGGGCCGCCTCCGCTTCCACAGCGCAGCGCCAGACCCCCAGGACCAATCCACGTGGCGGGCCGTCATGCCCGCACTCTCCAGCGCGGATCGGTGGGGGAGCTGCGACACGACGGACGTCCCGGAAATCTGGGCCGAGATCCACGAGGGGTAGCAGATGAGCAGCACCACCGCAGGGACCACCCCACGGGCCATAGCTGAGCTGGCCGTGCCCGACCTGGCCACGCTGACCGACGCCCAGGTCGAGGGCCGCGTATGCGTCTGGGACCGCCATGAGGAGCCGCTCACCGGCGAGATGGCTGTAGACCTCGGCGAGCGCATGGCCGACGTCGACGGAACCGCATCGCCGATGCGCTGGTTCCCCCGGGGCTGTCGGCGCCATGTGGGCGAGTACTCGTACCTTGCGCTGTTCGACCACACGCTGGAGAAGTGCGAGCCGTGCAAGGGGAGCAAGACCTGTGACACCGGCAAGGCGCTGCTGCGCCTCTTCCTGCGCCGGGGGTGGCTGTGAAGTACTGCTCCCACTGTGACGAACTGATCCGCAAGGGCGAGGCCTACGACGAACAGTCCATCGACGTGGCCACGGGCCCCGGCATCACGGTCTACAGGCACCTCGAACCCTGCCGCCCCGCCGTGCCCCGGCAGACCGCACCGGTCGGCCTGGGGCGCTGACCCCCGGTGCCGGTGCGTCGCCGATCGCGCCGGCACCGGTTCCCGAGCGGCCCGCCCCGGAAATCCCCTGCGGGACGGGCCGCTCATCCAAGCTCCTGGCTGCCAGCCAGGGGGACACCCTCGTCGGTGTCGGCCTTCCATCCGAAGGGGGCGGCTGCCCGTGCCAAGGATTTACCAGGGCAGCCGCCCATCACGCCACCAGCTCGGCGAGGGGCACACCGATCGCGTCGGCGAGCCGGATGAGGGTGTCCAGGGTGGGGGATTGCTGACCCTGCTCGATGCGGACCACGGACGGCCGGTCGATCTCGGCGGCTAACGCCACGCGTTCCTGTGTGAGGTTGGCCCGGATCCTTGCGGCGCGTATGCGCTCGCCCACCTGCCGACGTCGCTGGAGGACCCAGTCGGGCGGGGGCGAGGCTGAGGGCACTCAGCAACCGTTACGGGTTCATGATCGAATGTCTGTAGGGGTTGGCCTACATTGAATGATCACGCCGAGGGAGGGAACCGTACCTCGCGCAAGGTTTCGCAGATTAAAACGTCCGTTCGGGTGACGTGATCATCCCCCTATTGACCTGCGGCAATAAGCAGATGACCATTGCGGACGGCCCCCCACACCTCCCGTCCCCCCACGCACGCCCGGCAGGTGGCACAGCATGACCGACGAGCAGTCCCGCGAGACCCTGGGGGCCCTCACTGATGTCCAGCGATCGCGCATCGACTTCGCCCGCCGCGATCTCGACTACGCACGATCCGAGGATCTCGCCCAGCTTCCGACCGCCGGCCATATCCTCATGATTGAGCGACTGCGGACCCGCCTCGACGACATACTCCAGCTGATCGACGAGGTTGCGGGAGAGTAACCGCAGCTCAGAGCCTTGATCCTCCCTCACGCGCAACGATCTTCCCTCCCTGTAACGCACCCCCCTACGCGAACTTCTCACCGGACACGGCCAGCGTGTGTGTGAGGTCGGTCTCCTTGAACGCCTCCTCCAACTCCTCGGTGATCCGCGAGGTGTCCCCCACGACCAGCCCCGGCAGCAGCGCCCGGGCGTCCGCCGGCAGTCCGTCGGTCGCCTCGCGCAGCCCGGCGCGCAGCCGCCCGGCGAGCCGCTGCGGCCCCGAGGGCTCTCCCACCACTTCCGGTTCGCCCTGGTCCCGCACCCGCAGCACCGCCGCGATCCGGTCGCCGCCCGTCATCGCGGGCGCCAGCCGGGCACTGACCCGCAGCCGCGTCGACGGCAGCAGGCCGAGCCACGGTGACGGCCCCCGCCCACCGGCCGTCCGGCCCGGAGGGGCCGCGTCCACGTCGACGATCAGCAGCACCGGTGCCCGTGTCGTCACCGCCGTGCCTCCCGCCTCCTGGACGCGCCGCACGTCGGCGTCGATCAGCACGGCCGTCGGAGCCGCGTGATCGCCCCGGGCCCTCGGCCGGGTGAGCCGCGGGTCCGATGTGAGCTCGACCTCGGCGGTAACCCTCGCGTACTCCCGCGCCAGGCCGGGCACGGGCCCCCGGCGCAGATCCGCCCCGTGCAGCCCGGCCGAGGCGGCAGCCGCGGCGACGCACAGCAGCAGGGCGGCGGCCGAGGCCCGCGGCCATGACGCCGTCCGGCGTCGCCGGGCCAACGGCAGCAGTCCGACGGCCACCAGACAGCCGATCACGATGCCGAGGACCCGTTCCGGCGCCGCGTCGAGCAGGAGCGCCGCCGTGCCCCAGGCCGCGAGGGCCGGTGGCACGAGCCGCAGGTCCGTCGGGCCTTCCTGGCGTGGACGGGCGGCGCCGAGGCGTGTGCCGGAGGAAGCGTGCACGGACGACCGGGCGGGCCGGAGACCGGACGCGGCCTCGTCCTGCCGCGACGGCGGGCCGGACAGGCTCCTCATGGCCGTACGAGGTTCCGCAGGTCGGCGAAGCGGCGGTCGCCGATGCCGTTCACCTCACGCAGTTCGTCCACGGAACGGAAGCCGCCGTGCTGCGTGCGGTAGTCGATGATGTGCTGGGCCAGCACCGGGCCGACACCCGGCAAGGTGTCGAGCTGGTCCGCGGTGGCCGTGTTGAGCGGGACCGGAGCCGCCGGGGCTGCCACCCCGCCCGCCGCCGCACCGGCCGGGCCACCGGCCGCCGTACCGCCCGCAGCGGGTCCCGCGACGGGAGCCGGTCCCCCGACGATCACCTGCTCGCCGTCCACGAGGAACCGGGCGCGGTTGAGCCCGTCGGTGTTCGTGCCCGGTTTCACCCCGCCCGCCGCGTGCAGCGCGTCCGCCACCCGCGAACCGGCCGGCAGCCGGTGGATCCCCGGTTCACGGACCTTGCCGCTGACGTCCACGACGATCGCGGCCGCCCCCGCCTTCACAGGCCCGGCGGAAGCTCCCGACGGAGCACCGGCAGCCTCCCCGGTGAGGCC
>NZ_POUC01000150.1 GCF_002891435.1 Streptomyces cahuitamycinicus | reverse complement strand
GTGCCGGGCGGCATCGCCGTGCCCGCGGGCATCACCGCGCCCGGGCCGGGCGCCGTGCCCGGCGTCGGCCGCGCACCCGGGGCCGGCCGCGCGTCCTTCGGCGTGGGCTCGGGCGACTCCGGCACGGCGCGCAGCTCGAACGTGGGTAGGGGTCCGTCGGCCGGCTGCGGCTCGGGCACGGCCCGCGGCGGGAACGTCGGGGCCGCACCGCGGCCGGTCTCCGGCAGGGGACGCAGCACGTGCGTGGCACTGTCGCTGTGGGCCGGAGGGAACTGCTGCGGCTCGGGCGGAGCCGTGGCCTCACTCCGGGCGTGCTGCCGCTCCGCCGGCGTACCGGTGGCCTCGCCCCGGGCGTGCTGCTGCTCCTGCGGCGTCGTGGCGACCGGCTCTGCCGTGAAGTGGCTGGAGCCGTCCGGGTCGACCTGGAGCGGGACGACGTAACCGATGCGCTCGTCGCGGATCGTGGCGAGGACGGGGTGGCCGGTGGCCAGGGCGATGTGGTGGAGCCGGTTCAGGACGGCCCGCTGGATCTCCTCACCGGGAGCCGCGAAGACCGGGACGCCACCGACGGAGGCGCTGTCGGACACCCCTCCGGGTCCCCCTCCCACGTCCGTGCCGGACCCGGGGACATGGACGTCGATCGGCGCCGCCGGGGTCGCCGCGTGTGCGGCCTGCTTCTGTTCCCGCTTCTTCTCGCGGCTGAGTCGCGACATCGTCCCCTCACTGGGCGTCGTGCACCTACTGTCGAGTGTGTCCGCTCGCCCCCGTTTCTCACGTCACCACGGTGTCACAGGCTCGTCCCAAGGGACGCCGGCCCCGGACGGTCGTCAGCGACGGCATGAAGACCGGGCATACGAGGGAGGAGAGGGGCATGCACACAGGCGCGCGACAGGGACCGGAGATCTGGCTGCGCGGCCCGGTGACCACCCCGGAGCCGGGGCCGCCCGAGCCCGCGCACGCCCATGCCGCGGCACGGCGTTTCTCCTGGGTCGGCACGCACGGCGGCGCGGGCGTCTCCACGCTCGCCACGGTCTACGGCGGCCACGACTGCGGCCGGTCCTGGCCCGGGCCCGGCGATCCCCCGTCGGTGCTGCTGGTCGCGCGAACGCACGCGGCCGGCCTGGACACGGCGGCCGGGGCGGTGGAACTCTTCCGGCGCGGCCAGGCTCCGCCGGGGCTCGACCTGGACGCGATCGTCCTCGTGGCGGACGCCCCGGGGCGGCTGCCGCGCCCGCTCGCCCAGCGGGTCAGATCGCTGGAGTCGGTCATCGACGTGTACCGCGTGCCGTGGATGCCGTCCTGGCGGCTCGGTGAACCGGGACGTCCGCCGCGCGAGACGCAGGCCCTGGCCCGCCTGACGGGAGCGGCACGCTGACGGCACTGCCTGTGTCTGCCGTACCCCTGGGCGGTACCGGGGCGGGAGGCGCTGCTGCTGGCGGCGGCACGGGAGACGTGATGGACACCCCTGGCGCTTTTAGTTGCATGCACATACGATGCACATGCATGCAACCGTCGATGCCGAGTTCTCCAGAGGGGCACCCATGACCCGCCGTTTCCTTTTCGTCCTGGGCAGTGCTCGCGCCGAGGGCAACTCCGAGCTGCTGGCCCGCCGGGCCGCCGAGCAGCTTCCCCCGGACGTCGGGCAGGAGTGGATCGACCTCACCGAGCTTCCGGTACCGGACTTCGAGGACCTGCGGCACGACAGCGACCACGTCCGCCCGACCGAGGGCAACGTGGCCCGGCTGCTCGACGCCACGCTCGCGGCGACGGACATCGTGATCGTCTCGCCCCTGTACTGGTACTCGGTCTCCGCACAGACCAAGCGCTACCTCGACTACTGGTCGGGCTGGCTGCGCACGCCGGGCCTCGACTTCAAGGCGACCCTGGCCGGCCGCACCCTGTGGGGCGTCACCGCCCTCGCGCACACCCAGGAGGTGGTCGCCGACCCGCTCGTCGGGACGCTCCACAACTCCGCCGCGTACATGGGGATGCGCTTCGGCGGGGTGCTGCTGGGCAACGGCAGCAAGCCCGGTGACGTACTGACCGACGACGCGGCTCTGACGCGCGCCAAGACCTTCTTCGAGCAGGAGGCGCCCCTGGCCAGGTTCCTGTACGAGGACTGAGCGCTGCGCGGTGACGTTCTTCGCCGTCAAGCGCGCCCACGCCGCCGACCCGAACACCGCCGCGTACAGGGCATGGAGGCCGTCAGCGTGCGGATGGTGGTGGTCTTGCCGGAGCCGTTGGGGTCGAGGAAGCCGAAGAGGCTGTCCGCCGGGACGGTCGGGTCGAGACCGTCGACGACGAGCTGCCCGCCGGAACGGTCAGACCGAGACCGTCGACGGCAAGCTGTCCGCCGCCGTAGCGCTGGGTGAGCGCGTGGGTGGCGATGACCGGTTCCCCGGTCTCGGCCCGCGTCTCACGCTGCTCCGGTTCTCCGGCGGACACCTCGCCCATCGGCTTCCTCGTTCTCTCGATGTCCCGTGCGGCTGCGGGACCTACTTGGCGGCGTCGGCCGCCTTCACGAGCGCGTCCTTGGTGACCAGGCCCGCGTAGACCTTGCCGTCGTCGGTGACGAGGGCGTTGACCAGGCGGGTCGAGAAGACCGTGCCCGAGCCGAACTTGCCCTGGACCTTGTCGCCGAGCGAGTCGATGAAGCCGCCGAACTCGCCCCCGGCCTTGCCCGAGGGCATGCCCTCGCCGCCGGTGTCGAAGGTGGCTATGGCGGTCCAGCCCTCGCCGATGGTCTTCATGCCGCCGGGACCCTGGCCGGAGTCCTTCCCGGCCTTGGGGGCGTGGCCCGGCGCCTCGCCCAGGTCGAAGGGCTTGCCGGGGGCCTTGCGCGGCGTGTCGCCCGAGGCCTTGCCGGATGCCTTGCCGGCGTCCTTCTCCTCGGTGACCTTCGCCCCCTTGGGCGGGGCGAAGTCGAAGGTGGAGGCGGCCGGCCTGGCGAAGCTCACCTTCGTGAAGCCCGCGTCGACGACGGCCGAGCCACCGCTCGCCGGGGTCAGCGTGAACTTCAGCGGCATGCCGGTCTTCGCGTCCACGGCCACGGTGATGGCGCCGACCGTCGAGCCGGACTGCTTCGGCTTGACGACCAGCTTGTAGGCGTCCCGGCCGGCGACCTGGGCGGTGCCGTCGACGGTCACGGACGTGGTGTCGTCGACCGCCTTCAGGGCCTCCTCGGCGAAGTCCTTGGGCATGGCCGGCGTCTGCTGGTCCTTGCCGCGCTCCGGGCTGTCGGAGGAGGTGCCGTGGTAGACCTCGTTGGACTTGCTGTCGTAACCCCAGACGTCCTTGCCGTTGTGGATGAGGCTGTACTCGGCGGCGTTCTCCAGCAGCGACAGTTTCTGCTTGTCCGGGCCGTCTGCCGCGACGCGCAGGGTGTGCGTGCCGGAGGCCAGTTCGGTGAGCTTGGCCGTCGGGTCGGCGGAGGAGCCGCCCTCGCCCTTGCCCGCGGCACCGGACAGCAGGCCCGACTCCAGGCCGCCGAGGTTCGGCAGTCCGAGGTCCGTGCTGATCTTCACCGTGCCGGACAGCTGCTGGACGTCCGACTTGGCGATCTTCTCGATGAGTTGCTGTGCGGTGATCTTCGGGAGGTCGGGGTCCCCGGAGTCGGCGAGCGCGGGGACCAGCCCGATCGTCGCGGCGGCCACCCCCACCACCGTGACCGGGACGATGTACCGCGCGGCTTTGCGCCGCACGGAGCGCTGCTCGTCGCCCTCTCCGGCGGTCGTGCTGTCGTCGGATGCGTACGGTGCCATGTGTGCCCTACCTCCGTGATCGGCGGCGGCTGTCCGTGTCGTCCACGCACTCGTCCCTGAGCCGCCATTCTCACCCGAACAGGTGAGGAGTGGTGTCTTTCCGTGGTGTCCATCTGACCAAATCGGCCAGGGAGATACGTCAGACCCCGGGCTCAACTCCGTGTACTGCTGGGGTATGACACGGAAGGGCTGCTTCTCCCCCGACCCGTAGGGGTCGGACGGGAAAGGGCCCTAGCCGGCCCGGTGCACCACCGCGTCGCACAGCTCCAGGAGCGCCGTCTTCGCGGTGCACTCCGGCAGGGGTGCGAGCGCCGAACGGGCGTCCTGGGTGTAGCGGACGGTGTCCTGTCGGGCCTGCTCCAGCGCCGGGTGGGCCCGCAGCAGGCGCAGGGCCTCGGCGTGCCGGGCGTCGTCGGTGAGGTCGGAGTCGAGCAGGTCGCACAGGGCGGCGTCCTCGGCGAGTCCGAGCCGGGCCGCCCGCTCGCGCAGCCGCAGCACCGGCAGCGTGGGGATGCCCTCGCGCAGGTCGGTGCCCGGCGTCTTGCCGGACTCGTGGGAGTCGGAGGCGATGTCCAGGACGTCGTCCGCGAGCTGGAAGGCGACGCCGAGCCGCTCGCCGTACTGGGTCAGGACGTCCACGACCGTGTCGTCGGCGCCGGACATCATCGCGCCGAACCGGCACGACACGGCGACCAGCGAGCCGGTCTTGCCGCCCAGCACGTCGAGGTAGTGCTCGACGGGGTCCCGGCCGTCCTGCGGTCCGGCCGTCTCCAGGATCTGGCCGGTCACCAGCCGCTCGAACGCCTCGGCCTGCACCCGCACGGCCTCCGGGCCGAGGTCGGCCAGGATGTGCGAGGCGCGGGCGAAGAGGAAGTCGCCGGTGAGGACCGCGACGGAGTTGTCCCAGCGGGCGTTCGCGCTCGCGACGCCGCGGCGCACGGAGGCCTCGTCCATCACGTCGTCGTGGTACAGCGTGGCGAGGTGGGTCAGCTCCACGACGACGGCCGACGGCACGATCCCGGGCGCGTACCGGTCACCGAACTGGGCGGAGAGCATCACCAGCAGGGGGCGGAACCGCTTGCCCCCGGCCCGCACCAGGTGCTGGGCGGCCTCCGTGATGAAGGGCACCTCGCTCTTGGTGGCCTCGAGCAAGCCTTCCTCGACAGCCGCCAGTCCGGCCTGGACATCGGCTTCCAGAGCCTGGTCCCGCACGCTCAGCCCGAACGGCCCGACGTCGGTCACGAGGGGTCTCCTGTCTGCTGTGTCTGCCGGTGGTTACGCGGATTGTCGATAGGTCGCTGCCCACACTCCGGCCAGCGTATCCGGTCACGTTTCGATCACCGCCAGCACCCAGGGTTACAGGCCGGGCGGTATCCGATCACGACCGTTATGTTTTCGATCAACCTATAAGAACAGATATAAATCGACTTACCCAGAGATAGCGAACTATGCACGATTTGCCGCGAAGAGTCGGTGAATTCCTCTTGGTGGAAATTGCCCCACAGGCTCGTGATCAGTGAGTTGAATCACTTACTCCCCCTTTCCGCCCCGCCTCGACATCGGCCCGTACCACCTTCCCCCGAACGCCAGTTGAGCCTTGGCTGCCGCAAAGGATCAAGCGGCCAAAACATCCCCGACCAAGGTCAACCGCTCGATATGTGACTGAGGCGCTTGTTCCCGACATGTGCTCTCGCATACGTTCCCGGCCTGTCCGGCGGACGCCCAATCCTGCCGCCGCCCGGACTCCCCACCAACCGACTCACTCACGCAGGGCAGGAGCGGGGGACCCAGGTAAGTCGCCGGTCCGCACAGCGGCACGGCTCGGGGTGAAGCCGCGTACGGCACACAGCACCGTACGCGGCCGGGCACCTCCCGGCCCGAACCCGACAGCTCACCTCGCAGGCGCCGGAGAGGAATATCGTCATGGCCGGACGAGGCAAGCACCGTCGCCCCAGAACCAACCCGCTCACCCGAGGCTTCATCGCCGCCGGTACCGGAGGAGCCGCACTCACCCTGCCGCTCCTCGGTGCCACGCAGGCGAGCGCCGCCGAACCCCAGAGCGCACCCGCCGCCGCACAGTCCGTGCCGCAGGCGGCCCAGCCCGCCAAGTCCCTCCCGTACACCGTGGTCAAGGGCGACTCACTTGCCCGCATCGCGGACAAGTACGACGTCTCGGGCGGCTGGAAGCAGCTGTACAAGGACAACCGCGCGGCCGTCGGTGACGACCCGAAGCTGATCCACCCGGGTCTGAAGCTGACGGTGAAGACCACCAAGACGGACACCGCGAAGAAGACGGCGACCAAGTCGTCCGCCCCCGCCAAGCCGGCCGCCAAGCCCGCCGGCGGCGTCACCCAGGCCACCCAGGCGTCCGTGAAGACCTACCCGGACAACCTCGACGGGTGGATCCGCGAGGCGCTGGACATCATGGCGCAGAAGGGGATCCCCGGGTCCTACGACGGCATCCACCGCAACATCATGCGTGAGTCGTCCGGCAACCCCCAGGCGATCAACAACTGGGACTCCAACGCAGCCAAGGGCACCCCGTCCAAGGGTCTCCTCCAGACCATCGACCCGACCTTCCAGGCCTACCACGTGGACGGCACGTCGTGGGACCCGTACGACCCGGTCGCCAACATCACCGCGGCCTGCAACTACGCGGCCGACCGCTACGGCTCGATCGACAACGTCAACGGCCCGTACTGAGCCACCCCGCCCAGCAGTCGTTCGAGGACGACGGCGATGCCGTCGTCCTCGTTCGACAGGGTGACCTCGTCGGCCACGGCCTTGAGTTCGGGATGGGCGTTGGCCATCGCCACGCCGTGGCCGGCCCAGTCGAACATCGGGATGTCGTTGGGCATGTCACCGAAGGCGATGGTGTCCGCCGGTCGCAGCCCCAGATGCTCGGCGGCCAGCGCCAGGCCCGTCGCCTTGGTGATCCCGCACGGCTGGAGTTCGACCGTGCCGGGCCCCGACATCGTCACCGTCGCCAGTGAGCCGACCACCGAGCGGGCCGTCGCCGCCAACTCGTCGTCCGACAGATGGGGATGGCGCAGCAGCACCTTGCTGATGGATTCACCCCACAGTTCGTCGCGGCGGTCGACCCGCACGGCGGGCAGGGTCGGGTGCGGCATCAGGTAGCCCGGCTCGATCAGCGTGAGCCCGTCGACCCCGTCCTGGTCGACCGCCGCGTACACCTGCCCCACCTCGGCCTCGATCTTGCCCAGGGCGGTCTCCGCCAGCTCCCGGTCCAGGGTGATGGACCACAGCAGCCGGTCCGCGCCGGCGTCGTACACCTGCGCGCCCTGCCCGCACACCGCGAGCCCCGTCGCACCGAGGTCGTCCAGGAGCGGCCGCACTCTCGGCGCCGGCCGGCCCGTCACCACGAGGTGCTGGGCACCGGCGTCCGCCACCCGCGCGAGCGCGGCGAGAGACCGGTCGGAGAGGGTGTCGTCGCCGCGCAGCAGCGTCCCGTCCAGATCGGTGGCGATGAGTGAATATGCGATGGGTGCGGCCATGATCAGAGAATACGGACAGCGCGCCCCTTCGTTTCATCGTACGACCCACGCGGATTGCCCGGTTGAAGGCCTCTGCACCGGTTGGCAACAACATGCTCCGCTACCTACCCGTGGGGCCGCATCGAGCGGTACCTTCCAAGTGTCCAGGGGGGACTTGATCGGGGGGTCGGGTTGAGCAGTGGGCGCATTCGTGTGGCCGGGCCCGGGGAGCTCGGCGAAGGGGAGAGGGAGCGCTGGCGTGCGCTGCGGGCGGCCTGCGAGGCACCGCGCAACCCCTTCATGGAGCCGGAGTTCACAGAAGCCGTCGGCCGGGTCAGGCCCAGGGCGCGGGTGGCCGTGGTGTACGAGGGGCTGGAACCGGCCGGGTTCCTGCCCTATGAGCGTGGCCCGTTGGGGCAGGGCCGGGCGATCGGCCTCGGTGTCTCGGACGCCCAGGGCGCGATCCTGCGGCCGGGCCTGGACCTGGAGACGGACCAACTGCTGAGGGCTTGCTCGGTGTCGAGCTTCGCCTTCGACAACCTGGAGGCCGAGCAGCGGCTGTTCGTCCGGTACGCGGCCGAGGAGCACGCCACCTACGTCATCGACGTGGAGAAGGGCTACGAGACGTACGAGTCGGTGCTGCGCGCACAGTCGCCGAAGTTCCTGAAGACCACGCTGGCCAAGGAGCGCAAGCTGGGTCGGCACGCCGATGACCTGCGGTTCGTGTTCGACGAACGCGAACCGGCCGCGCTGCGCACGCTCATGGAGTGGAAGTCCGCCCAGTACCGCAGGACCGGCCGCCGGGACCGGTTCGCCCAGGAGTGGATCACCCGGCTCGTCGGGCAGCTGGCCCGGACCCGGGCACCGGAGTGCAGCGGCACGCTGTCGGTGCTGTACGCCGGTGAGCGACCCGTCGCCGCGCACTTCGGGCTGCGTTCGTCCTCGGTGCTGGCCTGCTGGTTCCCGGCGTACGACCCGGAGTTCGCGAAGTTCTCACCCGGTCTCGTGCTGCACCTGCGCATGGCCGAGGCGGCGGCCGCCGACGGCATCGGCACGCTCGACCTGGGACGGGGCGCGGCCGAGTACAAGGACGCGCTGAAGACGGGCGAACTGCCCGTGTACGAAGGTGCGGTGACCCGGCCGGGGGCCGGCGCGGCACTGCACTGGCTGAGCCGCGAGCCCACACGCCGCGCGCACAGCTTCGTCCGCGGCAGGCCGCGGCTCGCGTCGCTGGCAGCGCGGACGCTGAAGGGCGCGGCTCGGCTGCGCCGTACCTGACACACAAGGGGGGTGGGCGCATGGCCCGTTCGGCGCGTGCGCAGGAGGAGATCCGGCGGTTCCTGGACATCGGGGCGGTACAGGTCGCCGAGCTGGAGCTCGACGGTGACCAGGCGGCGCTCAGGCCCGGTCCAGGGAGCCCGCCCGTGACGCACGGCGAGGTGTTCGTGCTGGTCAGGAGGGGCGGCCGGCCGGTGGGCACGCTGCTCGGGCGAGTGCCGGAGGGGGCGGATCCCAGGGCCGTGCTGGCGGAGCGGGCGCGGGCGGAGTACGGGCCGGCCGTCTTCGGCGGACCCGGGGAGCCGCCGTTCACGAGTGTCGTCGTCGCCACCCGGGAGCGCGCCGGGCAGCTGGCCCGGGCGCTGGACTCGCTGCTGGCGCAGGACCATCCGCGGTTCGAGGTCGTCGTCGTCGACAACGCGCCCGTCACGAACGAGACGCGGGAGCTGATCGAGCGGAAGTACGCCGAGCGCGTGCGCTACGTCCGTGAGCCTGTTCCGGGGCTCGCGGGCGCGCACAACGCGGGGCTGGACGCCGTGCACGGCGAGGTGGTCGCCTTCACCGACGACGACGTGGTCGCCGACCCGCGCTGGCTGACCGAGCTGAGCGCGCCCTTCGCCGCCGACGCCGGGCTGGGGTGCTGCACCGGGCTGATCCTGCCCGCGCGCCTGACCACCCCGGCCCAGGTGCTGCTGGAGAGCCACGGCGGCTTCGCCAAGGGCTTCACTCCAAGGACGTACGACCCGGCGCGTCCTCCGGGCGACGAGCCGCTGTTCCCGTTCACGGCGGGGCGGTTCGGCTCGGGCGCGAACATGGCGTTCCGGACGGCGGTGCTGCGTTCCGTCGGCGGTTTCGACCCGGCCACCGGCGCCGGTACGGCCGCCCGCGGCGGTGACGACCTCTACGGTTTCGTGCGCGTCCTCGCCCAGGGCCACCGGCTGCGCTACACGCCGTACGCCCTGGTCTGGCACCACCACCGGGAGACCTGGCGGGACCTGGAGACCCAGGCGTACGGCTACGGAGCCGGACTCACCGCCTATCTCACCGCGGTGCTCGTGAACCGGCCCGCGCTGCTGCCGGCGTTCCTCGCCCGGCTGCCGCGAGGTCTGGCCCACGCCCGCACGCTGACCGCCGTACGCGAGACGGAGGGCGGTGGGACGCCGGGTGATCACGACGTGCGGACGCACCCCTGGCCGCGGCGGCTGTCGCGGTTGCAGCGCAGGGGGATGCTGTACGGCCCGGTCGGCTATCTGAAGGCGCGTCGCGCGCTGCGCGCGACGTCTCGTGACGGCTCATGACGGCTCACGACGCGGCTCACGAGGGCTCATGACGGCTCGTGACGGCTCGTGACGGCTCGTGACAAGACAGCTCAGGGGGCGAGATGGAAACGGACGGCAGAGGCCGGGCGGAGCGGGGAGCGCGGGAGGGTGAGGGGCCGATAGCCCCGCCGCATGCCCACGGCACTCCCGCCATCCCCGTCTTCCTGTACCACTGCGTGGTGGACGATCCGCCGGACTGGATCGCCGAGTTCACGGTCACTCCGAAGCAGTTCGGCGCGCATCTCGATGCCGTGGTCCGCAGCGGGCGTACGCCCGTGACCATCAGCGCGATCGCCGATCACCTGGCCGGGCGGGCGCCGCTGCCGCCCCGGCCCGTACTGCTCACCTTCGACGACGGGTTCGCCGATCTGCCCGGCCCCACCGCCGAGGCCCTGGCCGAACGCGCGCTGCCCGCCACCGCCTACCTCACCACCGGCGCCATCGCCCCGGGCGGCCGCAGCCTGCTGCCGCCCGCCCCGATGATGCCCCTGGCCCGGGCGGCGGAGCTGGAACGTTCCGGCATGGAGATCGGCAGTCACACCGTCACGCACGCGCAGCTCGACACCCTGTCCGTCAAGGCCCTGGCGTACGAACTGCGCACCTCCAAGGCCGTGCTGGAGGACGCCCTCGGGCACGAGATCCGGCACCTGGCCTACCCGCACGGCTACAACAGCCCCCGGGTACGGGCGATGTCGGCCCGGGCCGGCTACGAGACGGCGACCGCCGTACGGCACGCGCTCAGCTCCGACCGCGACGAGCGGTACCGCATCGCCCGGCTCATCGTCCGGCGCACCCACACCGTCGCCGACGTCGAGGGCTGGCTGGCGGGGGCGGGCGCACGCGTCGCGCCGTACCGCGACGGGCCGAAGACGATCGCGTGGCGCTGGTACCGACGGGCCCGTGCGGTGGTGCACGGGCCCGAGTTCGCGGGCTGACCCCGGCCGGGCGGGCCGAGGTCTGCCCGCGCTACCTCCGCGGCTGGTTGAGGTACGGGTCGGAGACCGCCTTGCGCAGGCTGTCCCAGGCCGCGTCGTTGGCCAGGGCCAGGTTGCAGTGCGGCCCGGGGTCGCGGTAGTTCCACTGGAGGGCGGCCTTGACGCCCTCCAGGCCCTTCAGGACTCCGGGCACCTGCGCGTACCACTCGGCCTGCCGCTGCGGGCGGGCCGAGTCCGCGGCGGTGCCGAACTCGGAGAGCATCAGCGGCTTGTCGTCGGAGATGTTGGCGCGGATCCAGTCGTGCGTGGTGTTCTGGGTCTGCGCGAAGGTCAGCCAGCCCGCTTCGTGACAGCGGTAGTAGTTGTACTGGTTGTAGCCGACCCAGTCGACGTAGTCGTCGCCCGGGTACATCTTCTTGATGTCGTCGGCGTGGTCGAGGTACCCAGTGGTGATCCACGTCCACACCACGTTGTCGACGCCCAGTTCGCGGAACCGGTCGTGGATGTGCCGGTAGGCCTTCACGTAGTCGGCCGGCGTGCCGTTGTCCGGGGTGCGGGTGTCCATCTCCAGGTCGAAGGAGAGGAACACCTTCTTGCCGTAGTCCTTGATGCGGCGGGCCTGGACGTCGATGACCTTGTCGTCCAGCTCGCCGGCGGCGATCTGCTTCCAGGTCGGCTGCTGCCGCTTCGTGCCGCCCCACCACTTGCTCTCCCAGGACAGCAGCAGCAGGTGGTCCTCGCCGACGCGCTGCTCCTCCGGGGTGAGCAGCTGGCCCTCGCGCCGGGTGCCCGAGGCCAGGGACATGTCGTGGTACGTGTACACGATGTCGAGCTCGCGGCCCACGCGCTTCTCGTAGGCGCGCACCTTCTCCGGCAGGTCGTCCCGCTCGTGTGGCACGAACGCCCCGAACCAGGCGCCGCAGGGCGGTTCCAGGAGGGCCGTGGGGCGGCAGTCCGCGTCGGGTCCGGCTGCTCCAGGCCCCGGCCCGGAGGCGTCCCGGAGGGCGAGTACGGCGACGAGGACCGCACTGACCACCGTGGCGGACGTGATCAGCAGCCGGCGCCGGCTCGACGCGAACGGGCCGGAGGTCGGCTGGCCTCCGGGGGGTTTGCGGTGCTGTCCGGCCGGGTCCGGATCGCGGCGAAAGGGGCGGTGGAGACGGTTGAACCTCACTGAGCGGAACCCTTCGGTGTCCTCGGCGTCGTCCTCGGCGGCGGGGAGGCGCGCAGCGGCGGACAGAACGCGGCGAGTGTGGTCAGCAGCGTCAGCGTCAGCAACATCCGCTGCGCGCTGAAGGTGTGCGTGGCGATCAGCACGGTGGCGACGAGCATCACGGCGCCGATGCTCAGGAACAGCGTCAGCATCAGCCGCTCCAGCAGGTCGGAGTGGCGGGCGAAGCCCGGGTCCCGGCGCTCCACGGGCCCTTCGGCGGGCCGCGCCCCCAGGGCGGGGGCGCAGACTCTGACCACGGCCGCGCCCGGCCCCGCCGCCAGGAAGAGCGCGACCGCGGCGCCCCGCAGCGGCGATCCGCCGGGCAGGGCGAGCGCGGCCAGCGCCAGCCAGCCGCCGAACGGGGGCAGCATCCGGACCACGAGTTCCTGCGGTGTCATCGCTCCGCTCCCCCTGACTGCTTCAGCACGTAGAGCCATCCGGCGCCGTTCTCCGCCACCAGTCGGAAGCGCGGCGAGGCGGCGACGGACGCCCGGATGCGGTCCAGCTGCGCCTTGTCGAGCTGCCCGTTCATCTCGGAGTTGGCCAACTGCCCCTGGGTGAGCAGGAAGTAGGCCCGGGCCGGCCGCTCCACCCCGGCCATGTCATCGGCGAGGGTGGCGGCCGGGTCCCGGACGATCTTGTCGACGTGGCTGCGGGCGTCGTCGAGGAACCAGTAGTGGTCGATGCTCCCGTAGGAGGCGTACGCGTCCGGGTAGTTGCGGTTGGCGGCGACGACCAGCGAGCCGCCTGGCGCCTGGTCGAAGAGCTGCCGTACGAGCGCCACTTCCTGCGGCGGGAAGTAGTTGATCCGGTCCTTGCCGGAGTAGGCGGGGACGAACACCAGGGTTCCGCCGAGCAGCGCGGCCAGCGGCACCCACGTGCCGATGGCCCACCGGCGGGCCGTAGCGGGGCGGGTGGCCCGCCCGTCGCCGGTCTCCTGCGCGGCGGCGTCGGTGGCGTCGTCGGCGGCGGCGGCCAGTGTGCGGACCTTGGGCAGCAGTGCCGCGGCGGCGAAGAAGGCGGCGCCGGGCAGCATGAACAGCAGCACCCGGAAGATCATCTCGCTGCCGTAGCTGCTCGCCGCGAACATCGGCAGCGGGGCCGCCGCGACCAGCAGCAGGGGCCGCGCGCGGTGGCGCAGCACCCGTTGGCGCAGCACGCCGACGGCCGCGAGCAGCAGCACGGAGCCGGACAGCAGCCGGGCCGCCCAGGAGGTCGCTATCGCTCCGGTGCCGGTCGGGGTGGCGCCGTAGCCCGTCTCGACGTTGGCGCCGACGTCGCCGATGGAGCGGATCATGTCCGGCATCGCCGCGGACAGGAAGGGCAGCGCGGCCGTGAGGCACCAGGCCAGGAAGATCACGACGGTCATGACCAGCGGGACCCAGTCGCGGTAGCGGCGGCTCAGACACAGGGCGAGCAGGCAGACGGCCAGCATGCCCGGGGTGAGCTGGTGGGAGATGACGATCGCCACGATCATGACGGAGATCACCACCGTCCACACCGCCTGCCGCGGCCGGCCGCGCCGCACGGCGGACCGGCCGAAGCGGCGCAGGACGACGGCCAGGACGCCCACGTGCAGCGCGTAGGCAACGGATTGCGGGGAGAAGTAGTCCTGCCCGACCCAGTTGGCGACGTAGAAGAGCCAGACCGCGGTCCAGATCAGCCGCCGGTCCTCGGTGAAGGTGCGGTAGATCAGCACCAGCGGGAGCAGCAGCATCAGGCTGGAGACCAGGGGCCACCAGGCCATGAACATCGTCGCCGAGTCCACGCCCAGCAGCCGCTGCAGGGCGGCCTGAGCGGCGAAGAAGCCCGGCCACTGGTCGTACACCGCCATGTCGCCGACCTGATCGGCCGACTGCAGACCGCCGGCCGACAGCAGGTGGTCGATGACCGCCTCGTGCTTCCACGCCCAGGCGTACAGCGGCGTCGGGTAGAGCACGGCCTGCGTGGCCCGCTCCATCACCAACAGGCCCAGCACGTACGCCGCCGACCAGGCGCCCGGCCGGCGCGCGTCGCGGACCGTGAACCAGAAGCCGGTGGTGAGCACCGCGAGCCCCGCCCAGAAGGTCGGGTGCAGCGCGCTGACCAGCCCGTAGTCGTCGAGCCGCGAGATGTCGGTGTGCCGCATGGCGTACGCCCAGAGCGCTAGCGCGACGAGCAGCGGCACACCCGGCCAGGCGACTGCGCGGGGCCCCGGCCGGGCGGGAGGCAGGTCGGACAGATCCGTCACGGGCTCATGGGCGGGGCTCGACGACTCCGAGGAGGAGGGGCTGGAGGACTGGCTGGCCGTCTCGGGGCCGCTGCCGGAGGTTTTCGCGCCGTCCCGTGCAGGTGTGGGTTCTGGCGTGGATCTCTCCCTCGGTGTGACTGGCGGACGCACGGTGGTTCCCCCCTGGCGGTTGCTCTCTTCGGCTCTGTTCGGCTGTGTTGGCTCTGTTCGGCTGTGTTGGCTGTGGCGACTCTGTTCGGCTGTGTTGCCGTGGCGGCTCAGTTCGGCTCGGGCGGCTCTGTCGGCCCGGAGCCCGGATCGGTTTCGGTTTCGGGCTCGGTCAGTCGGGGGGTGGGCCGCTCGGTGGTCCGTCGGCCGTTCGGTCGGCTATGGGGCTCGGTGAGGCTGTGGTGCGGGAGCGCGCCCACGCCGTCACTGCGCGGTGGAGCAGCAGGAGCAGCAGGAGGGCGACGAGCAGAGGCGGTGCGAGGGGTGCGAGCGCGTCACGCCACACCCAGCCGCCGACCGCGACGAGATACAGAACCCCCCAGCGCCCCGGCCATGGCAGCCGCCCGCCCGCGCTCGCGAGCAGCAGCCCCAGTGGTACGAGACACAGCAGCTGGCAGACCGGCGGCGCCCAGCGCAGCATCGGCTCGGGCCCGCCGAGCCCCAGCGCGTCCGCCAGGAAGCCGGCCGCCTTCTCATACAACGCCCCGTCCACCGGCCGCGGTTCCCGTCCGAGGGCGGCCGGTGCGGTGTACAGGGCGATGAGGGCGGCGCCCAGCGCCGTGCCGGGGAGCCACGGGTCGCGCCGGGTGCTCAGCGTGACGGCGGCGACGAACACCACGAGCAGCAGACCGCCCGCGGTGAGCGACGGCAGGGGCATGCCCTCCAGCAGCTGACGTCCGGTCAGAGCCGTTTCGGATGCCCGGTCGAGCCACGGCAGGTCCCGCAGCGGGGCCCAGAAGAACACGACGGCGACACCGAGCAGGCTCCACAGGGCGCCTCTCAGCCGCCGCTCCCGCGGCTCCTTATCCGGTTCCCCGGGGTCGTGGGGCGGTGGTTGCCCGGTCGGCCCCTCCGGTCGCACGATCAGCGCCAGCGTGTCCGCCTGCAGCGCCTCGCGCTCATAGCCGGGGCGCCCTATGAAAAGAGTGACCGTGTCCTGGTCGTTCTCCTTGGGCTGGCAGGCGGCGCGGCGGGCCCAGCTCGTGCCGTATCCGGCGGTGGCGTTGAGTTTCGCCCAGTGGGTGCCGTAGGAGGGGGCGGCGGGCGTACGGACGGCGGGCGCCCCGTCGTCGTGGCGCAGGGCCGCGCGCAGCCCGGCCATGGAGACGACGGCGATCAGCGTCATGCTCAGCAGCACCGCCCAGCCCGCGCCCGCGATCCCGGACGGGGCGAACAGCACGGCAGCGCTGCCCAGCACCAGGACGCACATGGCCCCTTGGAGCGCGGCGAGCACACCCGTGCGCCCCTGGACGCGCAGCACGCCGATGTAGAGCTCCACCACCACCCGCGGCAGCGCGCCGAGGGCGAGCAGCCGCAGCACGGTCGAGCCGTGCTCGGCGTAGTCGGGGCTGAAGGGCGTGAGGATGTACGGGGCGAAGACGACCAGCACCAGTACGACCGGGACCAGCAGCAGCGTCATGCGCCGCAGGGCGCCCCGGACGCCGTCGGCGAGCTGGCGCGGGTCGTGCGAGGCGTGCGCGGTGAGCGACGAGGCCATGTTGATGGCCATGAACTCCATCGTGCCGCCGACTGTGTAGGCCACGTAGAAGTAGCCGTTCTCGGCGGCGCTGAAGCGGACCGCGACCATCACCGGCAGCAGGTTGATCATCGCCAGGCTGAACAGGGCGCCCAGGGAGTCCCCAGCCAGGAAGCGGCCCATGTCCTTGACCTTCGGGGGTTCCTTGTCGCCGTCGGCCTCCGCCTGCCGCGGGATGAGCCGGCGGAAGATCAGCCAGCCCAGCGGGAGCGTGGAGAAGGCGATCGCCACCGCCCAGGAGACGAAGATGCCGAGCACCGGCAGCGTGCCGGCGAAGACGGCCAGGAGGACCAGCTTCCCGACCGAGAACACCGCGTTCCCGGCGGGCACCCACTCCGCCTTGCGCAGTCCGGTGAGCACTCCGTCCTGGAGGGTGAGCAGCGCCCAGGCCACGCAGGCCGCGACGAACACCGCCCCCGCCATGGGCGCGCCCAGGGGCGCGTAGGACGCCCCCCAGGCGTCGAGCGTGAGCAGGAAGACGGCGGCCGCGAGCGCCACGATCAGCGAACTGGCCACATAGGTGCCACCCACCAGGCGCCCGGTCTGGCGGCCCGCTCGCGGGACGAAGCGGACGACGGCGCCGATCATCGTCGTCGCCGTGATGCTGGCGAGCAGCCGCATCGCGGCGATCGCGGCCGAGCCCTGGCCGACGGCCTCCTCCGTGTAGTAGCGGGCGGCCACCAGCCAGAATCCCAGGCCCAGTACGGCGGAGACGCCGGTGCTGAGCATGAGGAAGTAGGCGTTCTTGAAGAGCGAGTCGTGGGTGGGGTCGCCGTCGGCAGGCTTCGGTCCGCCGCCACCGGTGCGGGCGGCGGCGGGCTCGTGCACCTGGATCTCAGTCACGGGACTGTACCGGCCCTCCCGGTGTCGGCCTGCTCCCGGGCAGCTCTCCCTCTCCCGGCGCCGGCACCGGCCGCGCCCCGGACCGCTCCAGCACCTCGGCGACCGTCCGCGCCCGCAGCGGGTCCACGGGCAACGCGTGCCGGGCGAACCAGCGGGCCGCCTCGGGGGCCGGCGAGGGGTCGGTGAACTCCGCACCGGCGTAGTCGTCCAGGGGCGGGTCGTAGAGGTAGCCGACGACGATGCCCCGGCGCGCCAGAGCCGCCACCGCCGCGTCCCGGTCGGCCACGAACAGCGGCACACGGAACAACGGCTGCGTGCCGTGGGCGTCACGCGGCTTGGCCCAGGGCGTGGAGAGCAGCAGCTCCGTGCCCGCCCGGCAGGCGTCCAGGACGTCGTCCAGCCGGTCGAGCTTGTGCCCGATGCGCCGGAGCCGCAGCCGGCCGGCCTCCATGCGGTAGTCGTGCATGTCGACGCGCACCCACGGGTGGTGGGCGTCGAGCCCGGGCGTCTCGCGGGCGGCGAGGGCGAGTTCGTCCGGGCGCAGCGGCATCCGGATCTCCTCGCGGTCCGCCAGCCCCAGCAGCCGGATCGCGGCCCAGGCGGCGCGCCGCAGCCGCAGCCCGCGCACCGTCGCCTCCGCGTACGGCCGGACCAGGTAGGCGAGTTCGGCGCCGGCCCGGCGCGGCGCGAGCAGCCCGGCGCAGGTTTCCTCCACCGCCTCCCGCAGCCCTGGGTCGGCGAGCGCGAGCATGCCTCCGGCCTTGGCCCCGACGTGCTTGGACAGGCTGAACGCGGAGGCCTCGCCCCACGCCCCGACCGGCCTGCCC
>NZ_POUC01000014.1 GCF_002891435.1 Streptomyces cahuitamycinicus | reverse complement strand
CGCCCGCCCCGCGCAGTGGACCCGCCGTCCGACGGCGATCCGTCACTGCATCCGGGGTGCCAAGGCCCCGATCACCCGCTCGACGTCGTCCCGCCACGCACACAGCTCCGCCTGCGTGGGAGCCAGCTCGTACCCGTAGTAGTGGCAGGCCCGGCTGAGACCGGCCCAGGTCGACGACCAGCGGCGGGCCGTGTCCGGCTCGGCGTAGGACTCCAGGCACAGGGCCTGGGCGTGTGGCGGGCAGCGGGCCAGCTGCGGTTTGCGAGCCTGCCGGTAGCGGCGCAGGGCCTCTGCGGGGGCGTGGCGCAGCAGGCGGGGTCCATGGACTGCACCGGGTCGTCGATGACGAGGAACCGGAAGGGGTTCTCGGGGAGGAAGGTGCGTGGGAGGAAGAGGGACAGGGCAAGGGCGTGCAGTTCTCCCTGGCTCATCACGCCGAGTGCGGGGGCGTCGATGTCGTCGACGGTCACGTCGAGGGCGACCTTGCTCTGGGTTCCGGAGCCGCCGAGGCGGACGGGGCCGAGCGCGACGTTGCTCTGCTCGCGCAGGTTGGGCCAGATGCGCTGGGCGTCCTCGGCGATGGGCCGCATCCGGTCGGCGCGGATAGTCGTGGGTGGCCTTGAGCCACTTCTGGGCGGTCTTGACGCGGGCCAGGTGTGGGGCCGCCTGCTCTGCGGCGTGGGCCTTGTCGTGCCAGGCGGCGAGACCCCGCGCGGCGTCCGCCAGGTGTCGTCCTGGTCGGCGAGGCGCCCCGCGGCCTCCTGACGGGTGACCCGTGCGGCGTCGGCGGCGGTCCGTGCGGCGTTCTCGGAGACGGACGCCAGCGCGGCCGGGTCGGAGACGGTACGGCACCTCAGCCAGTCGTCCCAGGCGGCGGCGATCTCTGATGGCAGCCACTCGGGGGGCGGGACGGCCGGGTCACGGACGGCCTGCGCGGCCGCGTCGAGTTCCCTGCGGGCGGTGAGGATCTGCTCGGCCTCGGCGCGCAGCAGGCGTTCCTGCTCGGCGGCGTCGCGTGCCCATTCCTCGTCGAGGCGGGCCGTGCCGCCGCACACCGGGCAGGTGACGAGGGCGGGGTGGGAACGGTGATGGGCGAGCGCGCGGGCGAGGAGTTCGGCGCGGCGCAGCGCGTCCTCGGCGGAGGTGCCCCGCAGGTCCTCGGCGGAGGCGATGGCTTCGCGCAGCCGGGTCACGGCCGTGACGACCGCCTCGGTGTCGGGTCCGGCCAGGGTGGAGCGGCGGCGCAGGTCGAACAGGAGGGACTCGTCCGCCGTGCCGGTCCTGGCGGCCAGTTCGGCCGCTCGTGCGAGGTCCGGGCGCCGGCCGCTCAGGGCCGTGTGGGCAGCCTGGGCGCGGGGGTCGTCGGTGCCGTCCAGGAGGGTGAGCAGGGCGGGCAGTTCGGCCCTGGCCGCCTTGGCGGGTGCCTCGTACTCGCGAGCCAGCTCGCGCAACCGCTTGTCGGCGGCGGCAGTTGCTCCAGCCTGAGGATGGAGGCGACCGCGTCGTACATCTCGCTGGGCCTGCCGCCGATCACGTGGCCGGGCGCGGAATACGACAGGAAGGGGCGGTAGGTTGCCAGGTCCTCCTGCCAGCCCAGGTCCGGGAGGGGGACGGAGTCGTGGCCGGGCCGGTCGAGTTCGGCTGTGGAGTCGGCGACGTGAAGCGAGGCTCGATGTCCCCGGCCCGCACTCACAGACGCCACTCCTCGGCGAGCATGCCCAGCAGCTCCTCCTGCCTGGCCTTGCGGTAGGGCGCCCAAGACGACGGCGGACAGGTCGCCAATGTCGATGCCCATCTCGAGGGTAGGCGTGCAGGACAGCACGTTGGGGTCGTTGAACCCCTCGCCGTTACGGAAGGCGTCCTCGACGCGTTCGCGCTTGCCGCGGGAAAGCAGACCGGTGTGCTCGGCGGTGATGACCTGGTAGGTACCCGCTCGCCGGTACAGGCTGCGGTAGTAGTCGTCGCGGTAGTCGCGGTCCCGGTCGTGCCGGTCCACAGTCTCCAGCCACCGATCCCCCGCGACCAGCCGCCCGGTCGTGCAGCGATACGCCTGACAGGGCTGCCCGTGATACTGCGCCAGCAGCGAGGGGTGGACGGTCTGCTCCCAGAAGCACTTCGGGCAGCGCACATACGCCTCGTTGACCTGGGCGTCCGTCAGCAACTGCAACCGGATGGCGCCCGGTTGAAGGCCGTGCAGACGGGCCGCCGTGTCGCTCGGGATGCGCGCAGCGAGCAGCCCGGCGTCAGTGAGCCGGGGCAGAAGCCGCACCCAGAACTCGTCGGCCTGCTCGCGGGTCATGTCGAGGCAGCGCTGGGCCCAGGCCTGGTACCAGGACAGACGTCCGGCGGCGAAGTCGAACTCGCTGCTCGGCTTGGGCCGCGCGAGCAGGAAGCTCGGTGCGGAGACCCCCTTGGGGAAGGCTTTCATGCCGCGCGGGCGCCCTCCCCAGATGAAGTAGCGGCTGGTGCCCGCCTCGTCGAGGAACTTCTCCAGCCACCGGTGCCCAACCGCTCCACGCGTACGCAGCCGCTCCAACAGGCCGCGTAGGAAGGGTGGCTGCGCGACCTGTTGTGGGACCACATCGCCGACGTGCTGCGCTCGCCCACCTGCCCGCGCAGCGCCCAGCCGGTGGACTTCGTGCGCCGCGCCGGCGCCGAACTGGCCGCGTTCTTGGAAGCGGAGACACCGGGCGGCGGCCACGACCCCACGGTGCTGCGAGGCGAGCACGTCCACCGCTTCGTCGCGGACCTGCGCAACCGCGAACGCCTCGGCCTGGCCTTCCGCGGCCAGGCCCGCCTGGACGGCAAAAGGGCGAAAGTCACCGAGAACTCGCGCCGGCTGGTGTTCAACTACGGCCGGGCCCTGCTGCGCGGCGCGCTGGACAGCGGCAGCGGCGAGCAGATCGGTCTGGACCGCGCCTTCATCGCCGCCATGCCGGTCGGTGGCCCGGGCACGCCCCGCAGCCGCAACCCCTTCCCCGACGAAGTCGCCCGGGCGCTTGCGGACGAGGCCAACCTGCAGCAGCTCGCCGCCGGTTACAACCCGCACGACCGGGGCCTGAGGGATATGTGGGAGACCATCATCGTCACCGGCCGGCGCGCCAGCGAGGTCATCCAGCTGCGCCTGGACTGCGTCGGCCGCTACGGCGGGCTGCCCCTGCTCTGGCACGACCAGACCAAGGTCGGCAACCTGAATGCGGCCGTCCGCATCCCCGACCATCTCCTGGACCGGCTCGAAGAACGCCGCCAAAAGACCCTGACCCGCTACGTCGACCGGCACGCCGGCCGCCCGCCCACTGCCGCCGAGCGCGCTCACCTGGCCTTGTTCCCCACCGACATCCTCAACCCAGACGGCCGCCGCGCTTTGTCCTACACCTGGTTCCACACCGGGTTCCGTAGCTGGCTCGCCGAGCTTGACCTCGGCGGTCACTACGTCGCCCACCAGGCCCGACATACGCTGGCCACCCGGCTGCTGCGGCACGGTGCGAGCCTGACGCACATCCGCCGCTACCTCGGCCAGGTCTCCGACCGCATGGCCGAGCACTACGTCCACCTGACCCAATCGGACCTGGACAACGTCCTCCAGCACGTCTGGGTCGCCGGACCCGGCGCCGCCCACCCCGGCGAACTCCTCACCAGCGACACCACCCCGCTCACCCGCGAGCAGGCCCAGGCCCTGGCCATTCGACCTGTCCCGCCGCAGCACCCCCGCGGAGGGCGGGTTCTGCACCTTCCAGCCCGTCGTCGAGGGCGGCGCCTGCCCCTTCAGCCTCGACTGCCACAACTGTGACAAGTTCGTCCTGTCCGGCGCGGACCTGCTCTACTGGCGTCGCAAGCGTGAGCAGTGGCTGCTGCTGGCCGAGGGTGCCCCGGACGACGCCACCGCCGACTACCTCCATCGCTACTTCGAGCCCAGCGCCCGCGCCATCGACGGCCTGGAAAAGGCCCTGGCCGGCCTTGGCCTCCTCGACGACGCTCTCGCCCTGGACCTGCGCAAACCCCAGGACTACTTCCACCGCGTGTGGTCCACCGCCTTCCGCACCGCCGACCTCGCCGACGCGGGCAGCGACGAGCAGGACGAGTACAGCGATACATGCACAGCCGAGGGAGACGACCCCGAACAGGAAGCCGCATGAACACCGCCGCCATTCCCGAACCCCGCACCGCGGCGGCCCTGGCCGCCCGCCGCCGCAAGACCGAAGCCGCCCCTGAGCGCGTCCACCAGGCCATCGCCCGGCTCCGACGCGAGAAAGCCCAGATCAGTGTCGCCGCCGTCGCCCGCCGAGCGGGCGTCTCGCGCACCTTCTCTACGGCAACGTCGAGGCCAGAGCCGCGGTCGCCGCAGCGATTACGCAGGCCGGCGAACACCAATCCGGCACGCTCGCTGAACAGGGCGACGAACGCGAGGCGACGTGGCGCGAACGCGCCCTGAACTCCCAGGACGCCCTCAAGGCCGCCCACACCGAGATCCTCACCCAGCGCACTCGGATTGGCGAACTCATGGGCCAGATACGGGACTTGCAGGACGAATGGACCGAGGGCGCTATCCAGCGGATCACCACCGAGAGCACCACCCTCAAACAGCGCGTCCGCCAGCTCACCACCGACAACCGCACCCTCGACGAACGACTCAAGGCCGCCCGCTCCAACCTCCGCTTCCAGGACCGGCGCGTCGCCGACCTCGAAGCTCGCATAGCCGAACCGGCGCCGAAGTCCTGATCCTCCTGCCCAGCCACTTCACGGCCCGTCCTCCCTCCCGGTGGACGGCTCGTGCACTCCGAATGCCACCGTCAGCATCACGCTGGCGACAGCGAACGGGCCAGATAACCCTGCTGACCTGCGAAGCCCTCGTGGCTTGCTTGAGCCGGATGCGCTGAAAGGTGCACGTCCGGTTCTGAGGGGGCCGGGTCACGGCAACGTGATCCGGCTACCCGACCACAGCCGGGGACGAGCCGCTCATGCTGGAGCGGGCCCACAGTTCGATCTCGATGTCCTCCACGTTGGTGAACTTTCGCCCCCGCTGCTGCTCGGCGGCGACTGCTCCCGAGTGGACGGCGTACATGGAGGGCTGGATGATGTTGCGCTTACGTCCAGCTCGGTGCCGCCCCTTTGGGGTCTCCGAACGGCACTGGTCGACCGGTGAGGGCGTCCAGGAGGAGGCGGTCACCGATCGGCTGCGACAGTTCGACCCTCACGTTCTGTTCGATCATGTCGGCGGGGCATGTGCCGCTTTCGGCCCCCTTGATGGAGGCGTACAGTACTACGCTCTCATCTGTTTCCAGCGCTTTGACGATGGGGCCGTCGTCGCAGGATCCGTGAGTGGCCTTCACAGATAGGGAGCGGCCATCTGCCGCCGTTCCGGCCAACCGGGCGATGCTCCTGAGACCGCCAGTAGCCCCTTGTCGGGCTTGTCCGATCGGCGGCTTGGGAAGCTTTGAGGGGGTCACGGCGACACGCTTGAGCGGGGTGTCGTAGCTCTCCAGCGTGAACAACCATGCGGGAACGGTTGCGCTGCCGCGGCTTGTCATGATGGTTGTTGTTCCGAGACGGGCCCCAGTCACGGTCAGTTGGGGTCCGTCACTGCGGTTAAGGGCGAACGACTGGTATGCCTTCTTTGCCCCGATCAGTGGGCGGGTGAGATCTTTCCTCTTTCCCCAGTCCACCTTCCCGAGGGCGGCGGCTGTGCTGGGCAGATCGCCGCCCAGGACGAAGTTCTTCGTTTCGTAGGCTCGCTCGTCTGCCTTACTGCGCCAGCCGGATTCCGGCTTCTGCACCGCGTCGGCCATCGGGTAGTAGCCCTGCGCCCAGGCAGCGGCGGCTGCAGATGCCCGCCAGGCATCGGCTACTTGCCGGGCACGCTCTTCCTGCATGCGCAGCGACTGATCGCTCGCATGACCATCGTCTGTGCGCTGATCATTGCCGCAACCAGCAAGGAGGCTCATGCTCAGGAGTGATACCAATAGTATGCAGACGGAGCGCTTCGGTTGCGTATTCATGGAGTCCTCTGTGGCGGTCGACGAGGGTTAGGTACGGAACACAAGGGCGCGAGGGCTCTTCAGCGTCCAGCGCTGCCCCACTCCCACACCTTCGACGCGGACGGGCGCATCCGGGTTCACTCACGGCCTCTCGCCGCCTGCTGCATCTGCGTTGGCGTCGCAGGGCCGCAGGCAGCGAGAGGTCGTCCGTGGCCTAGTAGACCTTCAGGCCCTCCCAGGAGAGCACCTTGTATACCGGCTCGTAGAAGCTGGAACGGTCCGCTTGACTGTCGGAATCCCCACATGGCTGGTTGGCATAGCTGCCGCCCGAATTGATGCCCAGCGCCGTCTCACCGCTGAAGAGGGGTCCTCCGCTGTCGCCATGCACGGTGCAGTTGCTCGCCTCGACCATGTTGGTGAGGGTGGTGCCGTCGGTGTAGGTGACCGTCGCGTTCGTCGCCAGCACCATGCCCACCAGGTCCTGGCTCATGGTCCCCACGCGCTTCACCTTCTCTCCCTCGAACGCGGAGGCGGAACGCGAGATCTGCCCTTCCGAGCCGTCCCTGTACTGGATCGTTCCGTACGGCGCGACGTCGCTGTTGCTGTACTCCACCACTCCGTAGTCGGACTGATTCACGTCGTTGCCGTAGGCCCAGTCGATGGCCCTTCCGAGGGGAATGTCCCCGCTGCTGCGGCGCCAGGTAACAGCGCCTCCCTGCATGCAATGGCCGGCGGTAAGCATGTACTTCTTACCGCTGGAATTCTGCACGTTGAATCCGGCCGAGCAGGTCTTGGTCCAGTTTGCCCCGCCTGACGTGAAATCCGATTTTATGCCGAGGCCGCCGCGCATGGCGTACGCGGTCGATTCGATCTTGCCGGAGTGTTCGGTTATGTCGACCGCGTCCCCGATTCCGGAAACGGCCTCCTCGATTCGAGTCCTGTCGGCGTCGGAGACCCCGTCGTAGATCTTTACTTTCACCCGGTTGCTGCTCTGGTCGATACTCCAGGCAGTATTGGGTATCCCCGCCAGTTGATCCAGTTCCGCCTTGGCGGAGCTGAGCTCGGCCGCGCTGTGTGGGACGACCTCCGCTGCCGCCCCAGCGCTTCGCACGGTTTCTGCCGCGGCCTGATCGGTAACGGCGACAACGAGTCGTTCGTCCTGGTAGTAGATGCCGGCTGTGCGCTTATTGCCCAGCTGATCGGCGATCGCCGCCACCTCTGCCGGATCGGTGAGCGGTGCCGGCGCTGCCTGGGCGGTGGTAAGTGTGGTCAGCGTGAGAACCCCGCCGACCGCCGCCGCTACGATCCCTCGGTACGCGTGATGAAGTCTTCGCATGTATGCCCCCCTGCTTGTCGAAGTTGGATTGCGCTCCCTGTGATCGACGTGCTCGGGCGAGACTCGCGACAGCAGGTGACTGAGCGGTGAATTGGGCATGACAATTGCGCTTGCTGATCACGTTTGGCTTGAATCCACAAGCTGCGGGCCGGAAAGTCCCCACGGAAAGGCGTCTTGGCCCCGCCGCCTACGTATGAATCAGAGCGTGGTGGTGAACCGTGCTGTAGCTCGATGATCTGTGGCTTTCCTGTCCCCGTCCTGCGCCCGGGCTATGACCCGCGCCCGCCGGTCTGGCAGCCCGGGATGGACGCTCAGTCCCTGCCCGGGGCCTACCGGCAGGTGTTCGCGGCGGTCGTGGCGGCTGCGGGACCGGTGTCCGCGCAGGAGCTGACGCGCGTGCTGGGCCGGGACGCGTCGCGGTTGGGGCGCGTTTCTTCTGGGGGGGGGACAAGAAATACCTGGTCAGCACCTTGCGTCTGCGGCAAGCGCGGCACAGGAGGTCGCGCCGAGTTCCCAGCACCGACCACGTCCGTGTTGGTCGGCAGCGAGGTCCCTCAAGAAGAAGCGCACCCGAGCCCCAACCACGGCCACAACTCCCCGTCGCGGACATGCAGTCTATGAGTCGTCGCAGTTCAGGGACGGTTCGCGAGCTCCTGCGGTCGGTAAAGTGGAGTACAAGAAGGGCTCCGATAACGGAGTCGTGTCGCAGGCGGTCTCGTACCTGTCGTGGCTACGCTCCGCGCGTCACGAATTCGAGGCGCTGGTCAAGGAGAAGCTGGGCACAGAGGCAGCAGAGGCGATCGACTGGCGAAATCCGCGAATGGTCTGCATCGCCGCCGGCTTCTCGCATCACGACCGGGTTGCCGTGCACGACCTGAACAAGCGGATTGACCTCGTGCGCTACCGCGTCTTCGACGGCGGGCTGCTGAGCCTGATGCTGGTCGAGTCGGCCCCCGGGACCACCAGCCCAGCATCGGCTCGGCGACGTTCTCCGGGACGGGAAGTAACGGTTGATGTCGACGGTGGCACCAAGTCCGTTCAGGCGACTCTCGACGCGGTTTCCGATGATTTGCGTGCGCTTTACGCTGAGCTGGACGAGGTGCTAACCGCCTCGGGCGAAGTGGAAGTCGACACAAAGCAGCACTACATCGCCTACAGACGGATGGTGAACATCGCCTCCGTCATCTTCCGACGCAAACACGAGGCAATCCTGGTCTACCTGAGGGTTGACCCGGACACCGTGGCGCTGGAGGAGGGCTTCTCGCGCGACATGCGTGGCATTGGCCATCTCGGAACAGGCGACCTGGAGGTCCGGATCTCCTCGGCTGCATGCCTTGAGAAGGCAGGCCCGCTGATCCGGCGGGCGTTCGAGGCAGCCTGACTTTCGAGGCTGGAACCGTGATGGCCGTTGGAGCGGGACATCGGTATTTCACACCTCAAGGAGCTCGTCCTCAAGCTGCGCCCAACTCGGCCAGGTGCCACCGGTCTCGCGGACGACGGTGAGGAGCCGCCCTTCCAAGTGGACGTCCGCCCGTTTCCCCGCCAACTCGATGCCCTCGGGGTGTCGGCGGGCTCGGCGCTGCCCTGATGGGTACTCGGCCAGGACGCCGATCAGGACGTCATGACGGGCAGTGCCCAGTTCGTCGGCTGATGCCCAAGAACCTCGTACAGGTACGCCTGCGAAGCTTCCGACTGTCGGACCGGCTGTCCGGTAGAGCGTGTCGAGGACGTCCCCCACTCTCTCGTCCGTGCGGTCGCGGATGGCTACCACGTTGGTACGCCTCCTTCCGGGCCGTAGGGCCGAGGGTCGCCTGTCCATACCGTCGTCCAGCTCGGATCCCCGCACCCGGCGCGGCGGCTCAATCCACCAATCTGGCTCGTACTCCTCCTGGATCGCCCCGAGCTGCACGCCGTCACCACCCAACCAACCGGCTTTAGGGATGAAGATGTCAACTCCCACGCCGGTCGCGCCGATCCATACCCAGCTCATGAAGTACGGGTGATCCTGCAAGTCTGCTGACCAGGAGGCGAGTTGAAGAAGCCGCTTCTTCTGGTTCGAATCCGGGTTCTTCGGGAACAGCGTTTTCGCCTCGCGGTGACGTCCACGCGCCTCTCCGGCGACGGGCCCGTTCGGCAGGTGGAACAGAAGGTCCGGCCTAACGCCGAACGTCCCGTACTTGGTCTGCAACGGGCCGGGCGGGAGGACATCGAAGCTATGCAGAGTGTTACGCCCAGGCTTCCAGGAGAACAACGACTCGCTCCCGGCTGTCATCACCCCGAGCCCTGCGCACTCACTGATGAACCGTCGGACGTGCAGTGATGTAGCCAGCAGAGACGAGTAGTCGACCTGAAGGGCCAAGCCGCTTGGGGCGGCGAGGTAGCTGGTCAGCAGCCGGGCCTCGTGCAGACGGATGCGGTAGTCCACGACTCGCCGGAAGTCGCAGGCCAACGCGTTGATGTGAACCAGACGAGCGAGATGGACGGGTAGGTCCATCCCTCCAAGCTTCTTCGCGTGAACGCTGGGATCTCCACCCGCCCCCGGAACGATCTCGAACTGCCAGACCCTGGCGTGCACGGTGTTCATGTCAGCAGCTTACGGAGCCGCACCGACAACCGCACAGCACGGTGGCGCGCCCCCCAGTGCGCCGGGTTCCTGGCAGTCCTCCACCGAGCATGGACGGCTGGTGACTCGTGCTTCACATGCCACCAGCCGTCTGCTCTGTATCTCCGGGACAGCAGTGCTGCGTTCCTACTCTCATTCCTCTGGTCCCGCCAAGACGAAGTCCTCGCGCTGTGCAGTCTGTTGCAGCGTCTGCAACAGCCGAGCTTCTGCGATGTCGGCGTAGTGATAGGAGAGTTCGACGCCTATGAACTGGCGGCCTTCACGCAAGGCAGCAACGCCGGTCGTGCCGGAGCCAGTGAAGGGGTCGAGGACCGTTTCGCCGGGAGGGCAGATCTTCACCAATTCCTGCATCACTTCCACAGGCTTCTGCGTGATGTGTACGCGGTCCTTCCGGGGCTGACTCGCCGTGTAGAGACCCGGGAGGTAGACGGGATTCCGGTTGGCATCGACCGGCCCCTTGGTTCCCCACACGATGTACTCGCACGACTGCTTGAGTCGGCCCTTCTGCGGTCGTGAGACCGGCTTGTGCCACGAGGCGATTCCCCGCCAGGTCCACCCGGCGGCCTGGAGCGCGTCCGTCGTCGTTGGCAACTGCCGCCAGTCCGTGAAGACGAGCGCGGTGCCGGACTCGACGGTCGCGCGATAGGACTCGGTGAGCAGGAGGGTGAGCCAGAAGCCGTACGAGCGCTGGTCTCGGTTCTCGCCGGGGAAGTTGGCGAGGTCGTGCTCGGCGTCCGCCGATGTGTACTTCGCGCGCGCGGAGCGGCCGGTGCGCTCGCTGCTCGTTCGGCCGCCGCTGTTGTAGGGCGGGTCGGTGATGACGGCATCGACGCTGTTGTCGGGGATGCCTGCGAGGGCGGTCAGCGCGTCGCCTCGGTGGAGGGTGTATGGCATTGCGCGGTTCTCTCTTTCGGGGAGGCGGTCGTGCGCGCATTTCTCCGCTCGCGGACGGATACGCACGTCGGCATGGGTCGCTCCGTGGAACTGCGAGAGCAGTCGCCGTGGCGATCAATGCGCTGGAGGTTAACCCCGAATTCCGGCCGCACCCAATTGAGGTCGATCTCGGCCGAGCGCCCCGAAACCGCCCGAGGCACGGGCCGTTTGGTGCGGCCGGATTTCGTCCCTACAGTCTCGCCGTGTTCGCAGGACGGGGCCTGGTTCCGTCCCTGCTGAGCTGTGTCGATGCGTGCCGTTCCGTCCGAAGGACAGCGTGTCTGGCACCCCACCGAATGGCTTCCTAATCGGCGAAGGGGACTCCCCATGTGGCGAGTGAGATTACGAGCGCGGCTGGCTGCCGATTTTCAGTAATGGGCCAGCGGACGGGAGTTAGCAGCTCCCGGCCCTGGTTTCCCGGGCTCCCTCAGGGATTGCGAATTTATAACCGGCGTGGTGCCGGTGACCTTTTCGACGAGAACGCCTGCGCCGCGCCGCCTACGAGTAAGGAGCTGCCGATGCAGTATGCCCAGGCGCGCCCCTCCCCAGTGCCAGATTCCCTGTCCTGCCGCTCGGCGTTCGGCACGCCTTCATGAAGAAGGCCATCGCCATAGCAGGGGCCGTGGCGCTCGGCCCCACGTTGTTGATAGCGCCGGTCGCTGTCGCTCTCGCTGGTTCCAGCAGTGCTCAGGCCGCCTGTTCCGCAGGCGGTGCACAGGCTGTGGACAGCGCGGCGGTCGCGAAGCTGGTGAAGTCGATCCTCAAGGACGACAGCAAGGGATCCGTGTCCGTTTCGGGTCTGGATGCCCCAGAGGAACAGATACCGAACGCCGAGACGATCCAGGCCACCGGCGCCGCGATGAAGGTGCCGGCACGGGGGCAGATCGTTGCCCTGGAAACGGCCCTGCAGGAGTCGGGGCTGCGGAACCTGGATTACGGGGATCGCGATTCGCTCGGTCTCTTCCATCGCGACGTCGCTGAGCCAGAGCGGGAGTTCCAGCAAGGACAGCGACACCGACAGTGAGGCCGAGCAGACGGCCACCTCAGCAACTGCCGGGTGCGGCACCGGCGAGGATGAGTCCTCCTTCGGCCCGATCCCTGAGGGGTCGATACCCGAGGGCTACGAGATCCCGGCCAGCGCGCCCAAGTCGGTGCGTACTGCGATCCGTTGGGGTCTTGGTCAACTCGGTACGCCGTATCAGTGGGGCGGTACGTGCTCCGCTCCGCACGGTCAGGACCCGATGGGCCGGTGCGACTGCTCGTCCCTGATGCAGGCGTCGTACAAGGCCGGCGGTGTCTCGATCTCCCGGACCACGTACACGCAGGTCAAGGAGGGCAAGGCGGTCGGGGTCGATGCCCTCAAGCCGGGTGACCTCCTGTTCACTCGCGGCACGGCCGCAGCGCCCGAACACGTCGGGATGTTCGTTGGCCAGGGGCTGATTCTGCAGGCCCCCAAGACCGGCGACGTGGTCAAGATCTCGACCCTCGCCGAATGGCGTGCGGACATCGTCGCCGCCCGCCGGATCGTCTGACCGGCTTCTTCTCCCCCTCCCCTCCCTCCATCTCCTCTCCCGGGCCCTCACGCGCCCAAAATCGCACTGGAGTTCCACTTGAAGCTCATGCAGCACGCCCACTACCTGGCGTACAACCCCGGCATCACTTCGAAGGAGGGCGGGCTTCCCGGCCTCAGCGTGCTGAAGAACGTCGTCTCCTCGATCAACCTCTACAGCATCATCGCGGTGGTCGGCGCGCTGGCCATATCCGCCCTCGTCTGGGCCTGGGGCCACCACAGCGGTGGCCACCAGGCAGAGGCGAACGGCAAGAAGGGCACGGTCGTCGCCGCAGGCTGCGCCCTGCTGCTCCGGGCGGCCAACGGCATCGTCGCGTTCTTCTCGGCAATGGGGACGCAGGTCCACTGATGTCGAGGAAACGTTCCCGCACTGCTAAGGAGCGCACCTACGGGGCGCCTTCCTCGGTCCTTCGGCGTATCGCTCTCGGCAGCATTGTGCTCGCGGTGCTGCTGGCGATCTCCGGACTGCTCGCGTACCTGACTCGCCCAGAGCCCGCAGCCTCCGCGGCCCCCACTCCCGCTAGGACGTCCGCCCCGGAATCGGCTTCGCCGGAGACGGCCAACGGCAAGCGTGAGGCCGTCGCGGCGCCGCCCCGGACGAGCGATCCGATCGCCTTCGCCAAGGCGGCCACCAAGGTCCTCTGGTCGTACGACACCCGCTCCATCTCCCGGGCCGAGCATGTGGCCGGGCTCAAGCGGTGGATGACCGACGAGAAGAAGTGCGCCGACTGGGCGTCCGTCACCAACCAGATCCCCAGCCCGGTGCTGTGGTCGCGGATGCACGACAACCGCCAACACGCCAGCGCCACGATCGGCGAGGGCCACTACCCACAGGCGTTCAAGACCGCCCTGGCCCAGGACCCCGGCGCGATCACCGAGGCGTATGTCTACGCCGTCACGGTCACCGGCAAGCAGGCCATCGCCTGGAAGGGCTCGGGCGCCGGAGCCGAGTCGCGCTCCACGACGCTCGCCGTCCAGTGCCGTCCCCACCACGACTGCGGCCTCGTCGGCGTGCTGCCGAGCGTCGCGCCGTGATCGCCGCCGCTCCCGAAAGGAGGTGCCCTCATGGGGGCTTGTGACCTACCTCTGATGCAGACGATGTGTAACACCATCGGCCATCTGACCACGCTGACAGGGCTGATCAAGGACCTGTCGGACGAGGTCCTGTTCCGGGCCGTCGACGAGGATCCCGGGCTCGGCCTCGGGCCGGTCATAAACGCGTACACCTCGGGGGCGGTGCCCGCGGGACGCGCGATGGAGAACTACACCGAGGCGTATGCCCAGTTCGGCTTCCTGCGCCGCTTCGCCGAGGCCCCCGACTCGGCGGATCTGCACGACGCGCGTGCGGCGGCGTTCCGTGTCGTCCAGGAGCGGATGGAGCTCGTACGCGACGATCTCCAAGAGGTGAGCGACACCTTGCGGGGCGCGGCGGACCGGCTGGACGGCACGCCACCGCGCGTGCTTGCAGCGCTGAGCCGTTCGGCACAGCCGACAATCTCGATCTACCGCCTGCCCACGGAGCCGCCCGCCCCTGGTCCCGTCCGGCTCGCCTACACTCCGGCACCCCGCCATGGCCGCTGACCTGGCCTCGGTGGCTGTGCCGCCACTGATCGGGAGCCTGTGCTCTGGCTACGGCGGCCTGGACCTCGGCGTCCAGGCCGCCCTCGGAGGCACGCTCGCCTGGCACGCCGAGATCGACCCAGGTGCCGCCCGGATCCTGGCCCGCCACTGGCCCACCGTGCCCAATCTCGGCGACATCACGGCCGCGAACTGGGCCGATGTCCCGGAGGTGTGCGTCGTGACGGCCGGCTTCCCCTGCCAAAGACGTCTCCGTCGCCGGCCGCCGCGCCGGACTGGCTGATGGCACCCGGTCCTGCCTGTGGCACCACGTCGTCCGTGCCATCGAAGCCCTCAACCCCTGCCTGGTGGTGATCGAGAATGTCCGAGGGCTCCTCACCTCGCCCGCCGGTTCCCCTGGCGACGTGGAACTCTGCCCGTGGTGTCTGGGAGACACCGCAGGCTAGCCTCCTGTGCGCGCACTCGGTGCCGTACTCGGTTCCCTGGCCGACATCCGGTTCGATGCGCGCTGGTGCGTGCTTCGCGCCTCGACGTCGGAGCCCCGCACCGTCGAGAGCGGATCTTCCTCGCCGCCTGGCCATCCGGACGGATCACCGCTGCTCAAGACCCCGACCAGCAACCTGGGGGCCAACGGGGGCAGCCAGCACCCGGCGAAACGCAAGCAGGGCGGCCACGGCCCGAACCTGGCGGACGAGATCGAGTGGCTCCTGCCCACCCCGAAGGCCTCCGACGGCACCAAGGGCTCGCCCAACCAGCGCCACAGCAATGGGGACTTGACCCTGCCCTCGGCAGCAGCACGCCTGCGGCCCACCCCGGATGCCACGCCCACACGAACGACAGGGCAGCGGAAGGGCGCTGCGAGCAGGACCCCGCGCACGCACGCAACGCCGCTGTTCGGGGATCCGGCGCACCAGCAGGACGGGCCGAGATCTGGGGGCCGTACGCCGCCGCGATCACCCGCTGGGAACACGCCACCCGTCCCGCACCGCGACCAACCGACAACGCCGGCCGCCTCAGTGCGCGGTTCGTGGAGTGGATGCAAGGCCTCCCTCCCGGCTGGGTGACCAGCACACCCGGACTGGGGCGCCCCGCCCAACTGACCGCTCTGGGCAACGGAGTCGTACCCAGCAGGCCGCCCGCGCCCTGCAGATCCTGGCTCCACCCAGGACCGGATGCCGCCATCGCGCGCCGCGCTGACCTGCGCCTTCTACACCCGTTTCCCGGCCGGGCCAAACCCCCGTTTCTCCGGAACCTCGACACCCCACCCACCAGAACCTGCACCAGGGGTAGCCATGTCCGAATCCGCCCACGAGAGCGAGCCGGTGCGCATACCGGACCACGACCTGGACGACCTCGTCGCCACGGTCCCCCGACTCGTCGCCGAGAGCGGCAAGCAGGGCGAGACATTCGCCCGGCTCACCGACGACCAGCCGTCCGAGGACGACAGCGAACCGGCCGATCCCGTGCACCCTGAAAGCCCGGCATCGGCCTCCGCACCGGCCGATGGCGATGCTAACGACGGCCCGGCCTCCGTCTTCATCCTGGCGCTCGGCGCCAAGGCGTACGCCGAAGAACTGGCCGCGCTGACCAACTGGGTGCACAACCTGCTCCTGCCGGTCTACGGACGGGAGATCACCACCGGCCGCCCGTGGTGCCGGCAGTGGCAAGAGCACCCCGAGGCCGTGGCCCGGCTGCACGCCCTCTGGCTCGCCTGGCAGCAACTCACCGACGTCCAGGCGGGCCTCACCGGTCCCTCCACCTGGCACCGCGACCACCTCGACCCGGCCCTGCTCCAACTGCGGACCCCAGACGGCCCGTTCGGCGCCTGCACCACCAGTGCGGCCCGCCCCCACCACCGGCTGCTGGCCGCGCCCGAGCCCGCCGGAGTCTGAGATGGCCCACGAGTACGAACCCCCTGCGCCGGACTACCGGCTCGACGACTTTCAAGCCGCAACCACGCAGATCGAGGACGACTTCTCCTCCGTCACGCTCTCGGACGACCTGTTCGTCCCCTTCTCCGAACACCACAGCGCCGACGGCCGCGACAGCTACCTGCTTCTCTGCACTTCACTCTGCGGCGTGAACAGTGAGGGTGGGCGCGCCTGGACGATCGACTTGTATGTCTCTAGTAGCGCTTCGTTACGTTGAGTGATCTCGGCTGATCGTGGGAAGCTTCCCGGGGTGAGGTTGGGGGAAGTGGAACGGCTCCGGGCCGAGTTGGCGGAGTTCGTTGCCGATGTGTTCGGATCGTTGCCGCGGCGGGATCAGCTCCGGTGGGGCGAGTGCTATGTGCGGGGCCTGATGCTGGACGGCCGGCGCAAGTCGATCCAGCCGATGGCCGAGCGTCTGCCGGACGGGAACATGCAGGCCCTGCAGCAGTTCGTGAACCAGCCGCCGTGGGATCCGCTGCCGGTCAGACAGCGGATCGCCGAGCGGCTGTCCGAAGTGATCACTCCTGAGGTGTGGGTGATCGACGACGTGTCGTTCCCCGAGTGCGGCACAGCGTCGGTGGGGGTGGCCCGCCAATACTAGGGAGCGGTCGGCAAACGGGCGAACTGCCAGGTCTCGGTCAGTGTCCATGCCGCCACCGACACCGCCTCGTGCCCGTTGCAGTGGCAGTTGTATCTGCCGCGTGAGTGGACGGACGAGCCGGACCGATGCCGCAGGGCAGGAGTCCCCGACGACGTGGTCCACCAGGAGAAGTGGCGTCTCGCGCTCGCCGTGTTGGACACACTCGCCGCCTGGCAGTTGAAGGCGCCGGTCGTGGTCGCTGACGCCGGCTACGGCGTCAGCACCCCGTTCCGGCTCGGTCTGACGGAGCGAGGGCTGTCCTATGTCCTGGCCCTGAACGGGAAAGAAGTCGCCCACCCGGAGGACGTCGAGCCGCACCAGCCGGCTTACGGCGGGCTCGGACCGCCCACCCTTGCCCGCTACCGCACCCCACCGCGAGCCGTCTGCGTCCTCGCGGCGGAGACCCTCGGCTGGCGGACACCCGCCGAGCTCTTCGCTAGGCTCGTCGCAACACTTGAGTGATCGCGTGTTGCGACGATCGCCAGAATCCGCCGGTCCGCCGCGGCTTGGTCAATGCAACACCCCTCAGGGTCTGGTGCTGCGACCACCTCTAGAACCCAAGCTGTCGTCCGGGGCCATCGAAAAGTGTCGAAGCCAGGCGAGCGTGCCGTCCAGGAGGACGAAGTCCGGATTCTGCTCGCGTAGGACCTTCAGCAGGCCCGGTGCACGGTCGGCGAGGAGGTCGATGACCGCGCTGGTGTAGGCGTGGGCGGCGGACTCGCTGATCCCGAACCCGGCAGCGACCTTCGCCAGGGTGGTGTGCTCGCGCAGGTACACCAGTGCCACTATCGCGCGCTGGGACGGACGGAGCTTGCAGCGGCGGTCACCCTCACGGGTGACGATGAGCATGGTGACCCACTCCACGAGCGCATGTGGCAGGTCGAGTGCGGCAGGATAGACGACCAACGAGGCCCCTGACCAGCGTGGTTGAGACGTCAGACATCTCGATCAACTGCCCGGGGGCCTCGCTCGTTACGCTTCACGATTGTCACCCGATCGGTGGCCCGCCCGAAGAAGCTCAGTGTGACTCTGGGTGGGTACACGAGCGCCCCCGGCCGGTTGCGGGGCCGGGGGCGGTGCCTGGGGTGTACTTCGACGAGAGGGCAGCCGTCCGCTGCTCGGCCAAAGTGCGAGACCTGACGGGGTTTTGCAATCGGCTGCGGGGTTGGTGGGTGGTGAAAGTGAGCGGTGTGTCGCGCGCTCACCACTACTGGTAGTTGTCGTCTCTACCCAGCCATAGACCGGGGTGAGGGGAACACGCGCACGCGTATCTGATCCCCGCATGACGTGGTCATCCGACGGGATGGTGGAGCCCGTCGTAGCAGCCTCGGCGGGGGACTCGGTAACCCCCTGGGGAGCTGGCGGCCCTGGGCCGGCGCCTTCATCACCGTCTGGTGGCGGCTGACCGCCCTCCCAGCCATCGCCTGACCGACCGACACTCGCCCCGACGAGAACCGAAGAGGAGAGGACCGCACCACCCGGGAGACACGGGCGCTCCGCTGGGCCGATCAACGACCGACGGTCCCAGCTGACGAAATCGAGGCTGGATTTCAGAAGGTCACAAGGGCGAAGTGTCCCTTCTGGCGCGGTGCTGATCAGACTCCGCGGAACGAATACGCCGAGAGTGCCACCGACTCCGGATGGCGTGAATTACTAGAGCCAAAGCAACAACGCCCGCGATGAACCGAATAACATTCCAAGTAATTCCAAGGACCGCCCGTTGCCCATCCGCCTCTGCAGCCAGTTGCATGGAGGTCTCGAAAAGCGCTACGAGCGGAACAACCAGTCGGAATGGGAGACCGCCGACACTTGGAATTCGCGCCAGGTTACCCAAGAGCCCGACGGGTGCCCCAAGGGCGAAAGCTGCCATTCCCCATACAAGTATACTGGAGTAGTTTACCTCGCCGGTGGCGCCAGATTCCAGTCCGGCCGGGACGGTGGGGCTCAGGTCCTTGAATGCATAGTATGTGACCACGCCGATAGCCAACCCCAAAGAGGACAGCAACGCTGACTCAATTTTGGATCGGCCGAAATAGCCCACCAAGAACGCATAACAGACCCACGACCACCCATCAGAAAAAACAACATTCAGGGAGGCACAAACGGGATTGCCCCATTTTTCGGTAAGGGGACCCGCTAGTCCAAGCAGAAAACCGACCCCGGGGGGCACTGCGAGCGACGCAACACGAGTGCGCGGAAAGTGTGCGATTTCTTCTTCCCTTTTCCGTGATTAACTCAAAAGTAGGAGGTGGCGCCACTCGGATACTGCGCAGCCGACGGAACGGACCCGAGTGGCGCACCAACCTACCCTTTAGCGAAAGGGTGACCGCGTCATGCGGGGATCAGAATCTACTCATCAAGACTGTAGAAGGTTTCACAGGTGTAGGCACCGCCCCCTGTCCGGTTGGCATAGGAGGTTTTGCCAGCGGCCGCGTAACCGCTCCCCTTCAATGCGCCAATCTTGACCGAGGAATGGTGCATTTTAGTGCCGTGGTAGTAGTTCGAGTAGCAGTACTTACCGTCGGTGGTCAGCTCGTAGCCGTAGCACCAATTTCCGCCACTGGCACCGATGCAGCCCTGCGCCGCAGAAGGAGAATTGTCTATGTTGATCACCATCGCACCCCATTTTGAGGGGTTACCCAGCTCTGCGGGCGGCTTGGTCCCGTCACCACGCTTATGGAAGGCGACCTGACCGATCTTGGAACCATCCGCGGCGACGACAGTGCCGTTCGCCGTAACGGTGGCGGCCTGAGAGGCGTCTGCGGCCGCCGGTGTAGCTAAGCTAAATGCTGCGAGTGCCACGCTCACAAAGCCGAGAACGATCGATTTGCCGGATATCCTCACGGTATTCCTCCCCTAACTCCCCCAGTGGGAGTTTGCGTAATGATCTTGGGTGAGGGAATGGGTGGCAGTCAATAGCCTCGATAAGGACTGTCCGAAAAAGGACTGTCCGTTAAAGGGCTGTAGTGCAGCATTCGGCAGGATGTGGGTCAGTTCGCCGTCCTTGAACTGGACTTTTGTGGGCCTACGGTAGGTTGTTCGGAGCTTCCGGCCACCTGATAGGACTTCCATCGAGGTTTGTGACGGTGAACTGGCCGGCACTCTCCCCTTCTTCCTGTGCGTGAGCCTCAGGGGCCATCAGGGATAACAGGACGGAAAACATGATCATAGTCAGCCATGTCGATCTTCGGTTCTGGTGCGCTATTGATCTTCGCAAGCGGAATCCCTCCACACTTTTCAGGCAAGCCGAAGTACGCCAGCGGCAATTGCCGACGGCGCGAGCTGATCTTCACACAAAAGTGCCGCACGGATGGAGGGGTTGATCGAATTCACGCAGACTTGCATGGCTCGGGATTGCAAGATCGCAATGGAGGGGGCGCAGGCTGCCCGCGCATCGAGATCAGGGGGTTGCAGCGTTAGCTACGGCGAGGTCACGGGCGTCGTCAAGGTCTGGCGGTGAGGGTGCACCGGTCGGCCTTCACCAGGATCGATTAGCCAATGGGTTTCTCGATCGGCAACTGAAGCGGGCCGGGTGATCGACTCACCCGGCCGCACGTCAGGCGGGTGGTCCAATGGTGTTGAGCCGCACCCCTGAGGGCCGACTGACCAACCTCTGGGAAGGGACCGTCACATCCAGCCCGCGCTCCACCCGCGCACCGGGAATTGTCTCAATTGCAGCGCCCGCTGGGACTCGCGTCATCGGAGACTAGCAGTGCACCGCATCAGCGGTCTATCGCCGGGGGTTAGCGACTGCCGCTTGGGCGACTCGACTCAAGACTCTCGAGGTAATCAATTCTCCTCCGCGCCTGTTCGGGCGTCTCGTCCTGAGTCCAGGCTTCGCGCTCCTGTGCGGTGCGAGGGTTGGCTGAGGGAGTGCGTCCCTGGCCGTCTGTCACCTCGAACCGACCCCCTTGCCCATCTCCGTCACCAGCGTCCTGGCTCGCAGTCGCCGAAAGGACCGACAGGCAAGCGATGACAACTCCGACAACGACGCTGGAGAGTACGGCTCTTCGGTGCATGGCCATCTCGGTCCACCCTGCAACTTGGGAGATGACAGTCTATCGACGCCAGGTATCCCATGGCGACGGTAAGTACTACAGCGTTCGAGACATCAGATGGGGGCCAGTGCACTGTCAGTCAGGACGGTCCTGCCTGGCTCCTGACGCCCGTACACGCGCTTGAAGCCGCTGCGGCCAGTGCCGTCAGAAGCCTTCCATCCCACTACACCGATCGAACGCCCGACCGACCGCGGTGACCAGCTTTCACTGTATAGGCGCGTTGTGGCCTCCGGCCGCGACAGAGCGAGGCCGCGGCCGTGTCTGGTGCCGGTGCGCAGTCGGAAGGCGGCATCATCTCCGTGAAGCGTCGTCGGCGACAGCGACAGCCAAGCCCCAGGAACCGCGTCTCGTCGATCATGTCCAGGGCGAGCGTGGATGCGGAAGGCCGAGATCGACGGGGGGCCGTCGCCTGAGCCGTGCAGCGTCGGCCTGCTTGGTGCGGAGGAAGGTCAGGGTCAGGTCGATGCCCTCGATCTCTCCGAGCCACTGCTCTTCCTCGGCGTGCTTGCGCCGGAGGAGGAGGTCCTTCTCCAGGTCGGCGAGCCGGGGCAGCATCTTGGGGTTGACCTGGAGCATAGGACAGCGGATACATGCGTGCTCATACTGACAAGGTGATCCATAGGGGCGAGCGCAGTTGCCGAGTTCGACCTTGCGCTTGTCGAAGTGCTCCTCGAACTCCTCCCACTCGCCAGGGGGGACGTCGACGTACTCCCCCTCGGGCCGGAGCGACCTACGGTGGTTGAGGAACTCCTGGTAGTGCCTGACGATGTCCTCGGCGAACACCGCGACGTAGCCCTGAGTGGTCTGCAGATTCAGGTGTCCGAGCAAAGCGGCTCCGATGTGGATGGGCAGGCCGCCGTTGACGATGTCGGTGGCGAAGAGTCTACGGAAGTCGTGCGGGGTGAACTTGGCGAACGCCGGGTTGGTCTCGCCGATCTCCCCGCAGGTGCGGGTGAGCATGTTGAGGACGGTGCCGGCGGCCATGACGCCCCGGACGGTGCCGAGCTGGCGTTGCAGCAGGAACGGCATGGGCTCGGACCAGGTCTTCTCGTGGGGGTCGTAGCGGCTGACCAGCGGAATGGTCCGGGCACTCCGGGTCTGGCGGCGGACGATCTGGGCGACGGCGTGGAAGAGGTCGGCGGACATGGGAATGACCCGCTCGCGTTCGCTCTTGGACGGGGCGATCACAAGGAGCGCGATGGCCTCGCCGTTGGGCCGCTGGTATTGGCGGACGCTGAGGTGGGTCAGCTCGCAGAGCTCCTCGATGCGAATGCCGCTGTGCCGCAGGATCTCGACCGCCGCCCACTCCCAGAAGGCCGCATCCTCGGCCATGGTCACGTGAATGGTCTCGCCGGTGCCGTGGTCGATGACCCGGACGGACGGGTCAGAGAAGATGGTGGCCCTGCGCCGGTCATCCCGTGAGTCGGTGCGGCTGTAGCTGCGTCCCTGGTGCACGAAGGGTGCGCCCAAGGGGACCGGCGTGGCGGCTTCGAGGAGGCTGGTCAGGTGTTCATAGCGTGCCTCGACGTGCTGGACGAGTACGGGCAGCAGCGGCTGGCGGACTCGGGTTCTGTCGGCCATCCGCCGGTTGATCTCCCGGCGGCGTTTCCCGAAGCCCTTGAGATCGCGCGGCATGATCGGGCAGGGAGCGACCCACTGGGCCCAGCGCCCGGGTTCGGCGATTGCCCAGCTGTGCAGGTCGACATAGAGACCGCGGACGGCCAGCAGGATACTGGCGGCACCCTTGCGTTGCTTGGTCCGGTCTCTCTGCTGGTACTGGAGCTCGGCTCGCCACTGATCGTAGACATCTGAACTGAGCGCGAGGTTCTGCTGGTTGGGGTTGATGCGCTCGATGGCCGCCCAGAACAGGCTGGCCAGATTGCGGGAGAGCCCCTCGATGGTGATGTAGTCGGTGTCCGCGCGGCGCCGGACGAGGTAGTCGATCAGGAGCTGGCGGACGCCGGCGTTCCTGATGCCGTAACGGTCGACGAGTTCCTCGACGGTGTACTGGCCGCTGTAGATGAACATCCGGAGCGTCGGGGCCGTCCCGGGCGGGAGGTGCCCCATTCGATGCAGGATCTCCCAGGCGCCCAGGGCCGCGAAGCGGGTGGTGTTGTTGACGGCGCCGGGGGTGAGGCCGAGCTTCTTGTTCTCCAGCGAGTAGTGCAGCAGAGCGGACGGCGTCAGGTGTTCCAGTGCGATGCCCTGCGTGGTGAGCGCGCAGGTGAGGTCGAACTTCGCCCGTTGGCGGTGGACAAGGTGCAGGTGCGGCTGGGCGTCGACCGTCTTGAAGAACTCGTCCAGCCGCGGGTCCTTCTGAATGATTCGGAACGGCTCGGCGTAGTCGGTGAACTTGTTGGCCCTGAACCCCGGCACGGACGGCTGGATGACCCGCAGGGAGAATGCCATCTTGAGCGCCGAGGTCAGGCAGCTGCTGTGGTACCGGACCTCGGGCCGCCCCAGGATGGTGACCGACGGAGCGTTCACGTCGTTGAAGCCGCTGGTCTCCCACCGTTCCTGCCACGTGTTCCCCGGCAGGGTCGCCAGATGGTGGAACAGCATCCGGATGCCGGCCCGGCGCTGCTCGGCTGACGATCCGCTCTGGCCCGGCAGGATGTCCCTGGACACGCCGCACAGCTCGACGACCTCCGCCTTCGAGAGGTCCCCGAACGGGGCCGGCGGGTTCTCCGGCCGTGGGGCTGGTGCCGCTTTGATGGCGGCGCTGGTGAACCGGGTCGGCTCGGGGCCGGGGTCCTCGCGGAAGGTCTGCCGACGGTTACGGGCCGTGTAGGTGTCGACCCGGGTGCGGCTAACCACCGAATACCGCCTTGACATCGTCGAGGTCGTATCCCGGTGCGAAGCTCCGCTCGACGCGGGGCCGGTTGTAGTGCTGCTGCAGAGCGTCGAAGAGGTCCTCGACGCGGGCGTTGAGGTAACGGCCGGTGGTCGCCAGGTCGGCGTGTCGCATGATCGCCCGCACTTGAGCGAGGGTGAGGTTGGGGTCGTTGGCCATCCGGTTCGCGGCGGTGTGCCGCAGGTCGTGCAGGCTCCAGTTCGTCTGGAGTTTCTCGTTTGCCCGCTGCAAAACGCGCCGCATCGCCCAGTAGCTCAGCGGCTTGTCGGCGCCGCGCAGAGTGCGGAAAACCGGCTCGTGCGCCGGCGGCAGACCCGCTTGGTCGAGGTAAGCGGCCAGGATGACCAGGGACTGCGGGCTGACCGGGACCGGTTCGCGGTCGTCGGTGCCCTTGGTCACCACGTAGATTTGCTGGCCGGGCCAGTCGATGTCGCCAGGAGTGACACCCAGGAGTTCGCTGGCCCGCGAGCCGCTGGAGACATAGAGCAAGATCGCCGCCCGGTCCCGGTTGTGTGTCATCGCTGCGAAGAGCTCGTCCCACAGCGCGTCCGGAATCGCGCGCGGGTCGGTCTGCCTGACGCGCTGCCGCAGACGGGCCCGCCGGAACACTGGCATGTTGGCGTCGGGAATACGATGGGCCAGAACCTGGCGTTGCGCCCGTGATTCCGGCACTGGATTCACCAGCGGGCCCCGGTTGTGGTGCCGGTGGAAGGCGTAGAAGCTGCTGATCACGGTGAGGTTGTGGTTGATCGTGGTGGGCGCGTAGCCAGCCCTGAGGTAGCGCTTGCCGGTCCGCAGGTTCACCGAGCCGGGCGGCGGAGCGCCGGGGTTCTTCCGGCCGCGCTGCGGGTTCTCAGTGACACGGAGCCAGCCCACCAGCGCGGAGGCTTCGGCCTCGGTGGCCCGCTCCCAGGCCACCCCGAGGAACCACAGCAGCCTGTGCCAACGCAGCAGGTCGTACGCGTAGCTTCGGCTGGTCAGCGGCCGGTTGTCATCGAGTGCGAGCTCGCGCAGGTACGACGCGACGGGTTCGACGACGACGCCGGAGGCATCGAGCACGGCGTATTCGGGATGTACGGTCTCCAGCTCGACGACAGAACCGACGCGGGGCACGCTGGCCCGCCCCTCGATCAGCTCACGATGTAGATCCTGCAACTCTGGCTCCCTGGTGTTGAGTTCATCTCGCTCAACGAGCCAGAGAAGGTGCAGTTAACACACCTGCTGTACGACCGGTCCGCGATCTGGGACATCCCCGGGACGGCGGAGTACGTCACCCTGCACATCACACGCGACATCGAGCAACGCACATTCGGCTTCGCGTCCGAGCGCCACCCGGTCGTTCCGCTGGCGCAGCACTGGCTGATCGGCCGGGGCTGCCCGCATGAAGCCGCCGAGGGATCCCCCACCGCGGGCCCCGCCCGGCCGACGCGGTCACGGCCCGCCTTGAGGACCTGCTCCGGACCAACCCCGGCAACCGGTACGAGGTCCTCGACCACTACACCGACAACCCATGCTCCTTCGACGTCGGCGTCGAGGTACGCACCCTCGTCTACGACAGCCACCCCGACTCCGCGGACGCGCCGTATCGGCTCTTCCTCGAAGAGACGACCAAAGACATGCACACCTACACCGTGCGGGAGGGTGTCTTCGCCAGCGCCGAGGAAGCGGACACGTGGGTTGTGGAGCGGGACTCGCCGCTCCCCCTGGCACCTGCCTCACCGTGCGCCTTCGACCGCCGGGCGGTAGCCGCCCGCGCTCGCTCCACGATCGGCGGCAGCGGCCTCGCCGTGGCTCCCGCGCCCGTCTCCCCACCGCGATCATCGGAACCTGCTCCGGCGCGCTCCCGTAGGAGCACGCGATGAGCCGGGCACGGTACGCCTTCGCCGCCCATCCCGAGGCTCTGGCCGACCTGCGCGCCGTACCGGAAAACATCCGCGACCTGGCCCTGCTCGAACTGCAGCACCTGGTCCACGGCAACGAACGCGGCGCCGCCCTCCAGCGCGAACTGGCCGGCTGCCACAAGGTCTACGTCGACCCGGAAACCCGCTGGCGCCTGGTCATCCAGTACCGGGACGCTCCCGCCTCCTCCCAGCACAAACGGGAGATCTACCTGCTCGCGGTCGGTGAGCGCCAGGACCATGCCGCCTACCGCGCCGCGGCCCTTCGGCTGGAGCGCGAGCGGGCGGCCACCGCCGCGTCCCCGCACGACCGACGCGCCCAAGCCGCTACGGCCCGCTCCCCTCGCCGCCGCAGCGGGCGACCGGTCACCGGTACCCAGCAGCCTCCGGCCACGAGCACCGCCACGAACCGCACCACGTCTGAACGCGCCGCGCGGTCCCGCTGACGGCGCTCAACGACCCTTCGGAGAACCCCACCGTGCCCAGCCTCAGCCCCTCACCCACCCGTCACACCGAACTCGTCGACCAGGCCATCGCCCGCCTCTCACCCCGCTGGACCACCTGGACCCTGCAGACCATCCAGCACCACGGCCCCATGCGCCTTGCCGACATCAACTCCGCGCTCCCGCGGATAGGTGTCCATGCCATGGCCCAGATCGTGCGCCGCATGCAGACGAGCGGTCTCCTGGACCGGCCTCAGTTCGGGGTGTACGACCTCACACCGCTCGGCCGCGACGCGCGGTCCGTCCACCGTGCGCTCTCGGCCTGGCGCCGTACCCACCTCGCTGACGACGCGGCGTCACTCGCAGAGGCGGAACGCGTAGAAGACGCACTCGGCCGACTCCGAGGGAAAGGCGCGGTCCCCCTCCTTCATGCCCTCGCACAGCACGGCCCCCTTCCCAACGGCGCGCTGCGAAACGAAGCCGCGCTCGCCACCGGCTCGTTCCACTACCGCATCACGCAGCTCCAGACCGACCAGCTCATCACCCGCACGAGCCCCTTCTCCGGCCGAGGCTCCGAGTACACCCTGACGTCCGCAGCCCGCGGGCTCACGCCCGTGTACGCCGAACTCGCCGAGTTCGCCCGCAAGGCACAACCAGCAGCAACTCGCCCGGACCAGCACGGTGCGACAGCTCAGCAGGCCGAACGGGCGAGCGCCGCCGTGCGCCGCAGTCCTGCGGCTGCTTCCGAGCTGTTCTCGCACGTCTCCGCCCCTCAGCCGCGCGTCCCGGCGTACGTCACAGCACGCTCCCACCCGTCCCGAACCAGGTGACTCGAGTGCCCGCACCCAGACTTCGCCGCGCGACCACCCCCTCATGCCCCAACACGAGCCGCTCAGCCGCCCGTGCCCCGCCGCCCGGAGACCCTCTCATGCCCAGCCCGGATCCCCTTGCCCTCGACCCGATTTCGGATGTCCTGGTCAGCCCTGGCTACCTCGCCGGTCCTGGGGACAGCCACAGTATCTTCAACGCCCTTGACCTCGCGCCCGGTTGGACCAAGGCCGTCGCCTTCGGCACCGACACCTACTACACCAGTCCGTGCCAGCGCGTACGCGTCGCCAACGCTGCGGAGAGCTTCTACGGCGGATGGACCGTCTCCTACGCCGAGGACCCGCTCGGCGTCCCCGACTGGATCACCACATTCGACCGAAACACACCCCACGAGATCGTGGCCGCGTTCACCAAGACCCTCGTCAACGGACTGCACAACAACTTCGCCGACTACCTCAGCGGCGGCCAGCACTACACGGGCATCAGCTCCGCCTCCCTGACCGCGCGGCACCGATGGGAGCCAGTGCACGGCTCCCGGCCGTTCCGCACGGTCTCCCCCGACGGCCACGCCGCCTATCAGATGCGCGTCGGCTGGCTCCACGAGTACGATGAGCTGCTCACGCTCGAGAAGTCGACGTGGCGCATGTCCGTCGGCACCGACCCCGTGTACGCGCCGAGCTGGCAGGCCTTCTTCAGCCGATACACCCCGCAGCATCTCATTGCGGCCTCCACCGCCGCGTTCACGGACCCCACCCCTGTGGCGCGCGCCCTGGACCACATCCCCGACCGCCACCGCTCACTGGTCTCGATCACGCGCGAGGCCACAGCCAGGCCCAACCCGCTGGCCACAGCGGCGCTCGCCCGCAGCACTCAAGCTCAGGCGATACACGCGCCTCCGCGCCCAACCGCGCCGACCACGATCGCCATGCACGCCGGCTCCCGGCGGCAGCGCTAACGCCCCCTTCAGCACTCCTCGGCCGACGCCTCCACATGTGCGCGCAACCTGGCCGCAAAGGCCAGGACGTCTCCAGGGTGCAGGCGGTGGGGTTCGTCGAGTGGGAGGGGAGTGTTGTTGACGCAGGTGGCGTTGGTTCTGCTCACGTGGCGGATCCACGTGCCGTCGTTGTCGGACCAGGCGATCGCGTGGACACGGGAGACATTGCCGTAATCGTTCCCGGTCCACTGGGCGTACTCATCCATGCGCTCGGCGAGTTCGCCGGCCTCGGTGACGGAGCGGCCCACCACGAGGGGCGTGGAGCCGACGGGGTATGTGCCGAAGGGGAAGACCACGGAGAGCGACGTCGTCGCACCGCCGCCAGGACCGGTTCCCGCTCGCGGGCCTCGCCCGGGGCCGCCCCGCTCCTGCGCTTGGGGCACGGTGGCCTCCTGCTCGGGTGCCCCGTCGTGGTCCGGCTGTGGGTGGTCGAACGGGCAGACGCCGTCGTCGAGTACGATCCCGCAGCCTTCCTCCGCGCAGATCACCATCGCTGATGCTCTGGGCGGGCGGGGGCGCGGTGACTCCTCCTCCCCCGGGACGCCGGCCGCGGCTCCTCCCGTGGGTGCCTTGCGCAGGAACTCGCCGCAGTGGATGCAGGTCGTCCCCTCGCCTGGCTCGTCATGTCCGCGTGGGCAGATCAGGGCCGCCATGTCACTCCGTCCAGGGAAATGCCTTGTGCTGCCAGGGCCTTCTGGATCCGGGCCGGGTCGTCCGGGCGGGGCACGCCGATCAGATAGAGCCGGTCGTCCTCGACCTGGAACTGCATCTTGGCCGGATGCTCGGGACCCGGACCGTCACCCGCCCAGGGCCCGTAGCGCTCCTGCCCGAGTTCGGTGAGCGGGATCAGACGCTGGTTCGCCGATCCACGCCAGCGTCCGCCACCCGCCTCGACGACGCGATACGGTCCGGTGACCAGTCCGTCGAGCAGCCCGTACGCCTCCGGGCAGCGGTCCGCGAACGGCTCCTCCTCAAGGCCCGTCCAGCACAGCAGATCCCAGCCGTGCCGGGCCCGGCGCTCGGCCAGGCCGGCTAACAGCTCCGCCAGGGCCTGGGGCTGCTCCGAGGGCTCCCCTCCACTGATGGACACCCCGTCGATACCGTCGGGGTCCGGGCGATCGCACCATTCCAGCACCACCCGGGTGCCAACGGCGTGCTCCGGCCCGGCCTCCCAGGTGTCCCGTGACAGACAGCCGGGGCAGGCCAGGGCGCAGCCCTGGGTCCAGACGCCGAGGCGGGTGCCGGGCCCGAGGGCGGTGACCGGGTGATGCAGACGCGCGATGTGGAGAATCATTCCGTCAGCAGCTTCCAGTTCTGTCCGTCCGGCTTCAGGCCGGTGATCCGGATGCTGCTCCCCAGCGTTCTGGGGTGCAGGAACAGTTCCCTGGCCAGCGGGTTGACCAGTACGGCCTCGACCTCGGACACGATGCCGCGGCCACCGTTGCGCAGATCGAACGTGACCAGCTCACGCAGCCGATCGCGCGCCTCGTCGGTGTACTCGACGGTGACGCCGTGTACCCGCCGCACGGTCTCGGCGACTCGGTCCAGGGCCCGGTCGGCGATCTGCTCGGTGACGGGCGGCCGGAGGAAGTCGAAGACCACGATGTTCTGCTGGATACGGTTGTAGAGCTCGGGGCGTCCCAGCAGATACCGGAAGTACAGCTGGAGGTGCTCGCGGACCCGGCTCTCGATCGTTTCGAGGTCGTCGTCCGGAGTGACGTTCTCCTTCGGTTTGCCCTCCTCGTCCGCCGTGATGACACCGAGGTTGGTGGTGAACACCAGCAGAGTCTCGGTGAAGAACACGGTGGCGCCGCGTCCGTCGGTGAGGCGTCCGTCGTCGAGGATCTGGAGGAACTTGTCCATCAGCCGCGGGTGGGCCTTCTCGATCTCGTCGAAGAGAACGACTCGGAACGGCTGCTCACGGATGCCGTTGGTGAGTTCGCCTCCCGCGTTGTGCCCCACATAGCCGGGGGGAGCTCCGATCAGCCGGGCCTCGGAGTGCTCCGCCGAGAACTCGCTCATGTCGAAACGCAGATAGGCCTGTTCGTCACCGAAGAGCAAGCCGGCGAGTGCCTTGGCCAGTTCGGTCTTGCCCACGCCGGTCGGCCCGGAGAAGAACAGAACGCCCCGCGGCTTGCTCCCGGTACCCCCGCTCTGCGCCCCGGCGAGGCCGGTCACCGAACGGGCGACGATGTCCACGGCCCGCCGTACGGCGTCGGGTTGACCGAGTACCCGGTGGCCCAGGGTCTCCTCGGCGCCGGCCAGCCGGGTGCGCAGAGTCGGATGCTGCCACGGGTTGTCCGGCACACCCACCCGGAAGGTGCGTACGGCGTCCTCGATGCGCTCTGCCGGGATGTCAGCGGCGCGGGCCAGTTCCACCACATCGCGCAGTTGCCGTAAGCGCATGCCGTGCGTGGCCTCGGCGAAACGCCGGGCGAGGTCGGCCCGCTGTCTGGGGTCGGTCGGCATGGCCAGCATGCGGGGGGCGTACTCGGCGGCGGCGCGCTGTCTGGTGCCGAGGTCCGGCTCTGGCACGGCGGTGACTCTCAGGGTGTGGTTGCCCGTGGTGAACCAGCTGGGCAGGTCGTTGACCCGGTCGAGCACCCAGAACACGACGGGATATCCGGCGGCGGACGGGAGGGCCCGGTAGGCCAGCCGGTCCGCGACCGAGAGGAACAGCCGTTCCTCCGCGGTGGCCTGCTCCCCCGAGAGCAGTCGGGATGCGTCCGTGATGACGAGGGCGACCGGAGCCGCGGTTGGCGGACGCTCCCCGGCGACCGCGGCCAGGACCTCCCGCAACTGCCCGAGCGACAGATGATGCCCCAGGTCCACCTGGGCCTCGGCGAGAACGTCCTGTACCTCGCGCGGTTGCGGACCCTCGGGCCAGGCGAGTTGCAGGCCCTCTCCGCCTGCACAGGTCAGCAGGCCCGCATAGCCCCGCTGTGCGAGGACGGTGGCGAGGACTTCCACCAGCTGCATGTACCGCGGGCGCCCGTCGAGTTCCGGATCGGGCAGCAGATACAGGTCGTGGACGTTTCCGGTGAGCAGGATCTGCGGGTGCGCGGTGACGGCGAGTTCCACCTCCCGCACCCACGCCGGCCGTGGCTCCTCCGCGGCATGCGGTGCCGCACCGTAGACGTACCCGTCGGGCCCGCCTGCTGTCGCTCGTGTCTCGGACATGCTCTATGCCTCCCGTTCCCCACCGTGCTGCCGGCCCTGATCCTGGTCGCGTCGGGGCACGGTTCCCGTCGGGACCCTGGGCACCGGCCGCACCCCCGGTTCCTCCACGAACCGCTCCTTCAGCCGTACGTGGTAGCGGCCGAGGCCGTTGTGCAGGGCGGTCAGGCCCTCGCAGAACACCCGCTGTGCCCGCCGGTCGGCGTGCTCGCCGCCGTCCGTCCCGGCGTCGCGCACCACGATGTGGTTGAGCCGTGCGCTCCCCCGGTCGAAGAGGATCTTCAGCCCGTATCCCGGTTGGTCGGGCAGTCCCGCCACCGCTGTGCCCTCGTCCACGAGCGCGGTCTCGAACCCTTCCGAGACCTGGTAATCGAGGTCGGCTAGAACCCGCGCCAGCGCCTGCGCGGCGATCCTGCGGGTGCGGGCGACATCGGCGTCGGCCACCGCCTGTTCGACTTCCACGACGAAATCCGCGGGCACGTTCTCCCGTCGTTCCTCGATCACTTCGGTGAGCCTGGCGGCCAGTCGTCCGGCATGCGCACCCGGCACGTCCTGCAGCCGTGCCAGGAGCACCGCGGCCTGCTCGGCCGCGGCTTCCACCGTCCGCTGACGGCGTTCGGCGGTGCGGACCTGGTCCTCCAGCCGACTGAGGACGAGGCGTGCCCGCTGCTCGCCGGCGGACGCGATCTCGGCGGCGTTCTCCCGGCATTCCTCCCTTACCTGCGCGGGCACTGCGGCGGGCAATCGCGCGAGCAGGGCGGCGGCGCGTTCGGCCATGCGCCGTACGCTTTCTGCGGACTCCTGTTGCCGGCGGGCGCGGGACTGCCGGGCCTCTTCAGCGGGAGTGGCCGCCGCCGCGCGGCGGGCGACGCGCGGGGCGGGCCTGGCCGCCAGGGCAGAGAGCGACTCGCTGAAAGCGCGCTTCAGCTGGTCGTCGAGCACGGTCCGTGCCTGTTCCCGCTCCGCGTCCAGCCGCGTGGCCGCCGCTTCCAGTTCGTCGGCCGAGGCGTGCGGTGACGGTTCGGCGGCACGCCGGATCGTGGAGATCGCCTTGCCGTACGAGGTGCGGTACGCGGTGGTCTCGGTCACGAGGGCCGTGTGGCGGACCGCAGCAAGGCGATAGCGCTCACGGGCCGCTCGTCTGCGCCTGGCCTCGATCTCCTCCGGTGTCTCCACCCGGTAGGAGGCGGCGCCCATCGAGCTCAAGAGGGCTCCTCGCGCTGCCGGTTCGTCACCACAGCTCCTTCGTCTCGACGGGTAGGAGAGCGGTCGGCCACCAGTCGAAGGCGGGGCCGATCAGCAGCGCAAGCACCGCGAGGACCGTTAGCGTGCGGGCCCAGAGCGCCCATGTGGCCGAGCGGCCGGAGACCGGGCGGCGGTCGGCCCACATCGCGATGCCGATCAGTCCGGCCAGCACGATCACGGCCGCCACTCCGGCCGCGGTGCCAGGGTGGTCGTGGATGCCCGGCTGTGTCTCCAGGTCCAGCAGGACGTCCTTGAGATCCGATCCGGGGAGGTACGGGAAGCGGACCTCCTGGCGATGACCGTTCCACAGCGTCACGGCGAGTGCGGCGCCGGCCGCCGCGACACACCAGCCGGCCAGCTTGGCCGCCGGAGCGGGGTTGCGTTGGAGTAGGACCAGCGAGAGCAGCACCGCGGCCAGCGGGACACTCAGGGTGTACTGGAGGTCCGCGGCCGTCGTCGCGTACTTGCCGAGCTCGGTCTCGGGGGTCTCCCCGGCCCAGCTGAGCCAGGCCACGACCGCCACGTAGAGCGCGACGAGCGAGAGGAGGAACAGCGCGGTCGCCGTCATCAGGTCCCCGGACAGCCGCAGCGCGTGGGTCCGGGCCTCACCCAGGGCGTTCTTGAGCCCGGTGCGGCGACGTTCCCGGGCTCCGCCGGGCTTCTGCAGCTCCTGCAGCCCTTCCGCCTTGGCCTGGGGCAGCAGCATCTGGGCGAGCAGCAGCCGGGCGACGGAGTCACGGTCGCGCACGGCGTCCGCCGACAGGTCCATCCACCAGGAGCAGGCCCGCAGTTTCGGGACGGTCCGGCGCTGTACGCGGATACTCGACCGCAGTCGCTGCACGCTCGCCGGGTCGAGAACGCTGCGCAGGCACAGGACGCGCAGTTCACGGTTCTGGTGCAGCCCGCGCAGCACCTCGGCCAGCTGGGGCGGTGCGGCGGTCCCCAGGCGGGAGACCAGCGCGCTGATCTCGCGTCCGAGCCGTGCCTCCTCCTCCGGCAGTGTCTCGGCGGCCCGTACGAGGACGCGGCAGCCCCTGCCGCACCGGCTGTGGCCGCGCTCGTCGGGGGTGGCGCAGGGGTGGGAGGCGAAGACATGCAGCAGGTCCCCGCTGACCACGGCGATCACCTGCCGGTCCTCCGGGGCGGAAGACCGTGCCAGCTCGGCCAACCCGACGGCGTCGGCGTCGTGGCCGGCAAAGCGCGGAGGGGCCTCCTTGAGCACGGCCGCCCGGAAGGCGGCGGCCCGTACGGCGGCGTCCCGCACATCCTCGGCCGGGTGCTCGACGAGTTCGCCGGGGACTCCGCCGCCGTTGAACTCCTTTTCTAACCAGGTGCGCAGGGAGCCCAGCCATTCCGTCGACAGGAACGGGCTGCGGGCCACGGGCCAGCCCGCTTCCCCCATGGCCTCGGCCAGGCTTTCGCGGTCGGGGTACGTTTCGCCACCGACGCGCAGGGGTTTGCCGCTCTGCGGAGGAGGCGCGTTGTGCACCTCGGGGCTACCGCCGTTGAGCCAGATCCGCACCTGTTCGTGACCCCAGCGGTCCTCGGGCGCGCGGGTCAGCAGTCCGGCACACAAGAGGCGCCAACGCTGGTTCTCCACACCGCTGAGATCGACGCCGTGCGTGGTCAGGTGCTCGAAGAGGGCCTGGGGGCCCGACCAGCTACCGGCGCCCCCGTCATTGGGGTTGCGTCCCGTGAGCATGCGGACGACGAGGATGCCGAGTGACCACCAGTCCTGTGCGACACGGCGGTCGGCCCGGTAGAAGGTCTCCGGCGCCTGGTACATCCAACTGCCCGCCGCCAGGTCGGTCTGCCGGGTCTCGCGTGTCTCCGCGACCAGGCCGAAGTCGGCCAGGGCCACCTCGATGGGGCCGTCCGCGTGGCGGAGCAGGATGTTGGCCGGTTTCACGTCCCGGTGCGCAGCGCCGCGGCGGTCGCCGATGTGCAGTTCGGTGTGCAGATAGTGCAGGGCCTCCGCGGTCTGGCTCAGGACCGTACGGACGTCGTCCTCGTCCAACGCGCCGCGCTCGCGCAGCAGCGTGTCGAGTGAGCCGCCGGGGACGTACTCCAGCACTTCCCAGGGCCAGTCGGTGCCGTGGTCGTCCTGCTCCGAGCCGAAGTCGCGGACACGGACGACGTGCGGGTGATCCGCCTCCTTGAGGGCCGTCATGACGGGGGTGTTGCGGCGTAAGGACCCCCGGTAGAGCTTCACGACCCACTCCGAGCCGTCCCGGCGGTCCCTGACGTGCTGCACGACGAGGGTCTCGCCGCCGGCCCGAAGCGGTCGGACGACCTCGTAGCGCTCTGTGACGACGGACGGCACATGGATCCAGGCCGTCGTTGCGTCCGTGTCGCGTCCGCTCTCCCCCGGGTCCCGGCGCCGTGTGTCGGCGCGGGTGGCGTCCCCGGTCCCCGCACCGGCGGGTGGAACCGTGTCGCGCCGGGTGGCGTCCGTCCGGACGTCGGACCGGCCTGTCGGGTCGTGTCTGGTGACGTCCTCGGCGTCGCCGGTCGTGCTGTCCCCCTGGAATCTCCTGGAGTTCCCGTCCGATGGGCCTGATGCGGCGGCCATGGTCCCCCTACGGGCTGTGCTGCGTGTGCGGTCTCGCGCGTGCTATCAGCGCGGCACACGGCTTCCGGGCCCGCACTGTAGCGGCACCTTGAGCCGTGATGCCCTGATATTGCGAGAACTCCCGTGCATTTCGCTTGAGTTCGTCAATAGGGTCACGCAAGAGCGACTTCTGGTGATACTTGATGGCTCTGCCTCCGTGCCGCCCCGAGGGGGACCACGTGGATCTGGACCGGCTCCTCAGCGAGGAGGTGCCGTGCGAGCGCGTTCCGGAACTGCTGCGCCGCGCCCGGGCGTCGCTGCCCGGCCCCGACTCCTCGAAGCTGCGCCAGGCCGTCGCCCTGTCGAATCTGAGCCAGGCGCACCTGGCCGCCTATCGCTGCACGGGGGAAGTGAGCCACTGGGAGGACTCGGTGGACGCCGCTCGCCAGGCGTTGGGCCTCGTACCGGAGGGGCGCGCCGAACGACGGACACTGAGCGGGAACCTCGCGGGCTGTCTGTCGTACGGCCGCGCGGTGGGCGACCAGGAGGAGGCGATCGAGCTCTGGCAGGAGACGATGCGGGGGCTCCGTGAGGGCTCGACGCAGCACGCGGAACTCCTGGGCAGGATCGGGCAGGCCCATGTGGCCCTGCATGAACTTCGGCACCGTCCTGAAGATCTCGAGCGTGGCCTGGACCACCTGGAGCGGGCGCTCGGCTCGGCGCGGCTGCCCGACGTCGAACGCGCTCCTCTGACCATGGGGCTGGCGGCGGCCCTGCTCGAGCGGTGCCGCCGGGTCAGCGGTGATCCAGCGGACGCGGTGCGGGCAGTGGATCTGTTGGAGGAGTTGGAGCGAACGGACGGCGCGTCCACCGTCGTCGGGTTGGCGGACGCGCTCGCGGTCAATCTGGAGGCGGCGCGGCAGGAGGTGGTCCGGACCGGCGCGGATCCGGCGGCGCTCGACACCGTTCCGGAACCAGCCGCCGGGGAGTCCGGCACCCGCCTGCTGCCGGGCCTTGCCTCGTCCGGGCTGCCCGCTCAGCTGGCTGCCACTCGCTCGGCCATGTCGATGGCGCTCAGCGGCCGGCTCTCGGAAGCGGACCGGGCGATCGCGCTGGCCGACCGGCACCTCGGGGACATGGCGCCGGACGACCCGTCCCGCGCTCCGATGCTGTGCGACGCCGCCCACCACCTGCTGGCGCGCGCCCACCACCGTCGACGCGCGCAGCCCCAACTCGCCGACCAGGACGTACGGGAGGCTCTGGACGGGGCGCGTGAGGCCCACCGGGTGGCTGTGGGCGTGCATGTGGCGGGCGCGGCGGTGATGCTGGCGCAGTGCCTGACGCAGCGGTACGCCGAGACCGCCGACCGGAGCGCGCGGGACCTCGACGAGGCCATCGGCCTGCTGGAGGGTGTCCTGCGCTCACCCGGCCGACGGCCCGACATCGTCCCCCCGGCGCGGCACCGGTACGCGGAGGCGTTGCTGCTGCGCGGCATCAGGGACGGCAGTGCCGAGGACTTCACGCGGGCGCTGGAGCTTCGCGCGACGGACGCCGAGCGACTGCGGAAGGGCACCCCGAAGCGGGCGTTCGCCGAAGCCGGGCTCGCTCAGATGCTGCACATCCGGGCCGCTTCGACGGGGTCGAGCGACGACTGGGCAGAGGCGTCGAACCGGTCCAGGCAGGTCGTGCGGACGCTGGCCGCGATCACGCCGACTACCGCGCTGGACGCCGCCCGGACCTGGGCCGACCGGGCCTGGGAGGGACACCGGCCGCGCGAGGCCGCCGAGGCGTACGGCTGGCTGCTCCAACTGCTGCACAGGGTGGCGATCACCCAGACCACCCGAGCCGACAAAGAGACCGTGCTGGTCGAAGCAGCGACCGCGGGGCAGCGCGCGGCCCCGGTCCATACGGCGGCGGGCAGATTCCAGGACGCCGCAGTCGTCCTGGAGACGGCACGAGCCGTCATCCTGGCCGAGTCGCTGGACCGTGAGCGGTTCGCCGTGGGCACCCTGCGCACGGCCCGCCCCGATCTGGCCGCCCGCTATGAGCGGGCCATGTTGCGGCTGGAACAAGCCACTCAGGCGTACGACGAGGCGGGTGCGTAGTCCATGTGCCGACTGAAATCCCTGGGGCGACGGGAGCGGAACCGGTGATCCAGGACGAGCGCTCCGAGGAGATCCGGGCCGCGCGCCGCGAGCTGGACGAGGTGGTCAAGGAAATCCAGAACGTCGAGATCGACGGAGTCCGCGAGTTCGCCTCCTTCCTCGCCCCGCCCTCGATGGACGACGTCACGGCCGCTGCGTCCGACACGCCCCTCGTCTACCTCGCGCCGGCGGAACCCGGCGGCCTGGCCCTCGTCGTGCGGGGCCCGGAAGTGGATCATGTACCCCTGCCGGAGCTGACCACGCGGTCCCTGCACGAGCGGGTGACGGCCTACCTCACCGCGCACGGCGCGGCCAAGGACGCCTCCGAGGAGGCGGCGCGGCGCTGGCGGTCGGAACTCGACGACCTCACCCAGTGGCTCTGGACCGCGGTCATGGCACCTGTGTTGCCGCGACTGTCCCACGAGCCCGCCGCGACACTGGTGGCCGGCGGTCTGCTCGGGCTGGTTCCCCTGCACGCGGCGTGGACCGCCGACCCCAGCAGGCCGACCGGCCGCCGCTACGCGCTGGACCACCTCACCCTCAGCCACATCCCCAACGCCCGCGCACTGAGCGCCGCCCGTGCCCTCTCTCAGGTCCCGGCCCGGCGATTGGTGACCGTCACCGACCCGCCCCGTACGCCACGAGGCCGGGAGCTGGAGTACGCCGGCACCGAGGCGCTCGTCGCCCAGGCGGCCTTCCCGGGCGCACACGAGCCGCCCTTGTCCGGCGAGGACGCCGGCACCGTCGCGGTCTCCGCCGCGCTGCGCCGGGCCGACGTAGCGCACTTCGCCTGCCACGGCAAGGCCGACCTCGGCACCCCGCTGGACAGCCATCTGCTGCTCGCCGGGACCGATCGGCTGCGGCTCGCGGACCTGCTGCCGCTCCGTCTGCGGCTGCGGCTCGCCGTGCTGTCGGCGTGCGAGACCTTCGTACCGGGCACGGACCTGCCCGACGAGGTGATCTCCCTGCCCACCGGGCTGCTCCAGGCGGGCGCCGCCGGAGTGCTCGCCTCGCTCTGGGAGGTCCCGGACGTGGCGACGACCATGCTGATGACCGAGTTCTACCGGCTCTGGCGCCATCAGGAGGTCTCTGTCCCGCCGCCCGTGGCGCTCGCCCGGGCGCAGGTGTGGATGCGGGACACCACCGACGAGGAGAAGCTGGACCACTACGAGCGGGCCTCGGCCGAGCAGGCCCCCTGGCTTCCGCACCAGGCCGCGCGCCGTTTCCGGATCGCGCTGCGCCTTCGCGGCGCGGGAGCGGACCGTTCCCACGCCCATCCGGATCAGTGGGCGAGTTTCACCTACATGGGCGTCTGACCGGCACCGCATGGACCCCGGCGCGCACGGGTATGCCTTCGCCGGGTCTGTGGACCACTGTCCGGCGCAGGCCCGTTCAGGTAGGTGGGGATGATGATGAGCCAGTCCGCGCTTTTCCTGCTCTTCGACGCGTACAGCCGACGCGCCCGGCTGCGCCCCCTGCTGATCGCCACGCTGCCCGTGGCCCTGCTGCTCGGCGCGGGGCTTCCCGCGCTGCCGCGCTCCTCGTGGCTGTGGAGTCTGATCCTGTGCAGTGGACTCCCTTTCTGCGCCGACCAGTTGGGGCGCAGCCGGGGCAAGCGCCTCGAGGAAGCCCTGTTCGCGTCCTGGGGCGGCAAGCCCACGGTTCAGCTGCTCCGCTGGCGGGGGCCGGCCGACCGTTCCCAGCTGACGTACTTCCACGAGGCGGTCCAGCGAATCACCGGCCCTGCGCTGCGGCTGCCCACCGAGGCCGAGGAACGGCGCGATCCGCAGGCAGCCGACCGTCTCTACGACGCGGCGGGACTCGTGCTCAGGTCCCGGGCGCGTGGTCTGCCCGGCTGTGCGCTCGTCATGGAGCAGAACCGCGAGTACGGCTTCCGGCGCAACGCCCTCGGGTTGCGGCCGTACGGCCTGGCGACGGCCATTGCCGGATTGATGGCGGCGCTGGCGTGGCTGTTCGTGCCGGTCGGATTCCTGGGACGTCCGGAAACGGCGGTGGTGGTGGCCGTGACCGTGGTCCATGTGGGCCTGGTCGCGTTCTGGTCGCTGGTGGTGCGGGCGCGGTGGGTGGAGTCGGCGGCGTGGCTGTATGCGGAGCGTCTGCTGGAGACATCGGCGCTGCCGGACCAGAGTGCGTCGCCTGCCACGCCGGCGAACTGAGGCCCGCCCTCCCCGGGAGGTGTCACTCCGGTACCGGGCCCTCCGGCCGCGAAGTCCCTCGGTCGCGGAACACCGTCCCCCTGGACACGGCCACGGCGATGCCCCGGTTGTCGTCCCGCGGATACTCTGCGCGCAGCCCCAGTTCGCGCAGCGAGGGGGCGGCGTAGCGCTCCGTGCTGGGTGAGCGGTGGTTGAACCAGAGGGTGGTGTGCGGGGCGCCGGGACGGCCGGCCGCCGCGTTCCTCACCATGATCCGGGCGACGGCCTCGGGCGCCGGATGTGTGGAGCGGCCGTCCGCGAACCTCGTCCTGTGGCCGTGGCCGCCGTCCGTGGAGATCAGCCAGTTCGCGCAGCGGAGCGCGGCCACCAGTTCCCGGCTCGTGTTGTGCGCGCTGCCGTGGTGCGGTGCCTTGACCAGGGAGACCGGGAAGTCGTTGCCGTGCCATACCCGATGGAGGGAGCGGACCAGGGCTTCGGCGTGGGCGTCCGCGCCGAACAGTACACGGCTGCCGTCGGGATGTTCGGCGAGGAAGGCGATGCTGGAGCCGTTGGGTGCCTTGTCGTCGGCGTGGTAGGGGCGTGCCGCGAGTCGCGCCAGGGTCCGCGCGTCGGCGCCGTCGAACAGGTCTGTGCCGCCGAGGACATCGCGCGCCTGGCGGCGGGCCCGGGCGGCGGTGGCCCGCTGCCAGTGCGCACGCAGTGCGGTGAGCTGCTCCGCCCAGGGGGACAGCAGGGTGAGGGTCAGACCGCGCAAGGGGAACTGAGGTGGACCCGTCCTCGTGGGCACAGCGATCGGCTCACCGGACGTGGCCACGTTCCACGGGTGGCGGCCGCTCCGCAGGCATTCCGTGAGTCGTTGGGCCCCCACGACGCCGAGGGTGTCCGCGGGACCGGTGTGTTCAAGTGCGTTGAACCAGATGTCGCGCGCGGAGAAGTTCTTCGGCGGGGCGGTCAACAGCGGGAGCAGCCCGGCGAGATGGTCGTCGTCGATGTGGGTGCACACGACGAGTTCGAACTCGCGCTGGTTCTCCGGCTGTCGGGCGAAGCGCGCCGCCAGCCCGGTGGGCAGCTCACGCGTGCCGCCCGGCCCGCCGTCGATGAGCATCCGGCGCAGCCGGGGGCCGTCGTCCCACTCGACCCAGAGGCAGTCACCGTGCTTGGCGGGCAGCGCCTCGATACGGATCACGCGGCCACCAGCCGTACGTCCGCGGAGCCCAGCGCCGTGTAAAGCAGGCACAGCAGATTGCCATGGCTCTCGACGAGGTCACGCGCCGTCAGATGCAGCGCCTCCCCCAAGGTGGCCCCCGCGAGAAGCCGGTCGAAGAACCGCTCCGCCCACACGGCGCCCAACGTGGTCGGCACTTCGACGTCGGTGACGAGTACGGCACGGGCACCCTTGTCGAGAAAGTACGCGCCGAAGTCCGACCGGAGCATCGCCCCGCGCGCCCTGGACGAGCAGGTGTTCAACACCACGAGAGGGGCGCCCGGGAGCGGCACCTCGTACGGAGCATCGAGCTGCATGTCCCGCAGGCTCACCTGCTTCTGCTCCGCGAACAGCAACGTGGCGTCGGACGACGTCGGCTGTTCGCCGGGCACGAGGTGACAGTAGAAGTACCAGAGAGAATCGCACCGCTCCGGCGTTCTCAGTGCCTCGGCCACCCGGTCTCCGTCGTCGACGATCTCCGCCCGGTCCGCCATGCGCCGCTTCCAGTAGCCGACTTGGTCCGCCACCAAGGAGCGAGGATCGTCCGTGTGGGCGCGGTCGATCTCCGTGTTCACGGCGATGAAGGCGGTGGTGTCGGAGGCGGGGCGCACGGTCGCGTCCGTGGTGTGCCGGTGCTCGGAGAACTCGGGGACGACCGTGAGCCTGGCTCCGATGCCGAGCAGCCGGTAGGGGCTCAGCGTGTCTTCGTGCCAGCGGTCGGCGGCGTACAGCAGATGCCAGGGCAGGTTCAGGCCGTTGGGGACGATCTCGATATGGGGCGCGTCCGAGTCCGACCCCGCATCGGCGACGGCAGAGACGAGCATGTCACCGATCCTCGGCAGGTTCGGGCTGAGGTGCCGGCCCTCGTGAAAGAGGCGTTGGAAGAATTCGAGGCCGGACCGTGCCACGCTGCGCAGGTCCGCCGTGTACACCTCGTCCGGGATGTCCAACTGCTCCTCGTACAGCTGCCCTCGAGCGCCCGTGAGAAGCCTGCCGATGCCCTGCCGTGCGTCCTCGGCTATGCCGTCCAACAGGTCAGAACTGTAGGGCAGTTCGGCCAGCATGGCGCCTCTCCGGTCCCGGGCCACCACGCATGGGACTCCATGGAGGCGGGCGATCACCAAGGAGAGCGCCACGGGCGTGCCAGGCATGCCGGTCTGGCGCGGTGGCCGTACGGGCGCCTCCTGGTCGATCCGTCCCGACGGATGCACGGTCATGACGATCGCCTGCCGCATGTGCCCGTGGGGCGTGCGGACGACCGCGATCAGCTTCACCGGCCCGTCGTCCTTGAGCAGGGTGACATCGAACGCGGCGTCACCGGCACCCTCCGCCACGGCGAGGCCCGGGACATCGCGCCACACCACCAGCGTCCGGCGCACCGGCACCACTTCGACCGACTCGGGCAGGCCGTGGACGTCGACGTCCAGGACGGCGGACCCCGCCTCCTCGGGCACGGTCAGGGCGAGTTCGGCCGAGGCGAAGGCGTGGGGATGGGCGAAGCGGTCGACGCCGATGACCAGTCGGTGTGCGACGTGCGCGGGCAACGCATCGCCGCGTGTACGTCCGTCGAAGCGCGCGTTGATCCACTGCTCGTGCGGCATCGCGCCGAGCAGGCGACACACCGCCGCCCAGTCGATGTCCTCCAGGCCCTCGGGAGCACTCGATCGGCGACCGCGGAAATAGGCGTCCGACAGAGCCTCGCGCACCTGTGCGTAGGGGAGCAGCAACTCCATGATGGACTCGGTGTGTTCCACCCGGTCCGCGTCCGTACCGGACCGGCGGACACGGTCCACCAGATCCAGCAGCTCCCCCCGCACATCAAGCCAGTCCCGGCCGACCAGCTCGGGCAACCGCGGCCACAAGCCGACGAGTTCGACGGCCGCGTCCTGAGCGGTCATGACTTCTCACCGCGGAGGATGAGGACGCGGGGAGAGAGCCGTGAGCAGCGAAGCCGACGAGGCTCCACGCGACGTTGCCGATCGATCACTCTTGGCATAGTAGGCCAGTCGGACCGCCGGGATCGGGCCTTGCGCAAGCACTACTAGAAGGCTGATGAAGATCTTGGTGAGGGCTGTCCGGCCGTCAGGCCGGACAGCCCTCCGGTCATGTACTGACCGGTGCGACGTGCCAGGTGCCACTGGTGTGGGTGAGTCCGAGGCTGATCAGTCGGCGGAGGTTGAGGGCGGCGGCTCGGGTGTGGAGCCAGGTGTCGTTCTTGATGGTGCCGCGGTAGCGCAGACGCCGGTTGCCGTGGTGGACGAGCCAGGCGACGGCGCGTTCGACCGGTGGCCGCCAGCGGCGGTAGTCGGCCTGCCAGCCGGGATCGGTGGCGGCCTGGCGGCGGGCTGCTGTCTGGATGTTGTGATGGGGCCGGATGGTCAGGATGCGTCCGGCCCTGGCCTTGGTGCACTGCTCGCGCAGGTGGCATCCGGTGCATAAGTTGCCGAAGGATGCTTTGCGTTGGTGGTGCTGCCCGCCGGGGTCGGACAGGGCCACGGTGTGTCCGGCCGGGCAGGTCACGATGGCGGTGGTGGTGTCGATGGCGAAGTCGCCGGGGACGGCGGGCCGCAGCGGTGCGGGCTTGAGGAACAGCCGGTGCCCGGCCTCGTGGAGGGTCTGGCGGGCGTCGCCGGTGGAGTAGGCGGTGTCACCGAAGGCGTCCACTGGCTCGCTCTCCCCGGCGAGCAGGTCCAGGCCGACGGCGGCCTCATGGTGTTCGGGCCCCGCGCCGGGTCTGAGGGCGACGGCGGTGTACAACCCGGTCTCGGGCTCGACGGCCAGGTGGGCCTTGAAGCCGTCCTGCTGGTGGCTGCGGGTCTTGTGCACGTGGCGTGCTTCCGGATCGACGGTGGAGACCATCCGGTTCGGGGCGGTGCCCCGGGTGATGCGCCAGCGGCCATCCCGGCCGTCGGAGTCCTCGGCGGGCTCGACGTCCTGGCCGGCGACCAGGGCCAGGATGCCCACCGCGTTGGCCGCCCTTTCGCCGAGTTGCTCATCGGGCAGGTGGCCCAGCAGCCGCAGGGCATCGGTGACCAGTGCGTCGACCAGCACGGCGCGGGCCTGCTCGTCGTTCCAGGCGATGCGGGGCTTGCCCGGGTCGGTGTAGTCGTGCGCGCCGCACTGGGCAGCGGCGACCGCGTCGGCGCCGGGGACCTCGCGGATCACCGCGCGGACAGCGGCGATGATTTGGGTGACGGTGTCCTGGGTGGCGACCGCGTCGTCCAGCACGGTGGAGTCCAGCGCCCGGCGGTGCTTGCCCTTGAGGGTCCCGGTGGCCTTCACGACCTCGCGCACGGCCTCGAAGATCCGGTTAGGACGGGCGGAACGGGCCAGCCGGCGGCGGAAATAGGCCAGCAACGACGGATCGAACGCCATGTCGTGAAGGCCCAGGCCGCATGCGGCCTTCCACCGCAGGTCGCACCGCAGTTCCTGCACCGTCTCGAAGTCCGACAGTCCGTGCAGGGCCTGCAACGTGATCGCGGCGGCCAGGATCTGCGGCGGCATGCTCGGCCGTCCGTTCGCCGACGGGTACATGTCCGTGAACATCTCAGCCGGGAACAGCTCGCCACGATGCTCGGCCAGGAACGCGAACACACTCCCCGCCGGGATCAGTTCCCGGCAGGTCTCCCACACGTCCGGCCCGACCACCTCGCCGACCCACTCACCCATCGCCACAAGACGAGTCTGGCCCTGCCGCTGACGCGGCAGGGCCAGAACCCAAGATCTTCATCAGCCTTCTAGGGACAAGTGCTGCTCGAAAAGAGAACGGCTGCCCGCTATGAGCGAGGCTGAGCGACCACGAGGAGCCAAGCGACAGCGGACGTCGAGCCTGTGATTGTTCGTCTACCAGCCGAGGTCTCCGACCCAATATCTCTGCAACGAGGGGAAAGAGCGTGAGCACCACCGCCGTATCGACGACCACGGACAGCGGCAGCACCAAGGATTGCAGTGCACTGGCCCCCCAACGCGCCGCCAACTCCTCGTCGCCTGCCAACGGCACCGGCCTTGAGGGCGACGACTGGCAGCTGTGCCCCGTCCACCGGGACTGGTGCACCGAGACTGGCGTCCACGACGCACACATCGGAGCCCGGCACGTCGTCATGGGCAATGACGGCAGTGAACTTCTGGACGCGCGCCTGCTGGACTTCTCCGGTTCAGATCCGGTGATCGGCCTCAGCGAGACCGACACGGACGCGGCCGAGGCCCGCGCGAAGGCGACGGAGTTGCGAAGGTTCGCGGACGAGCTCGAGATCCTCGCGGACAAGGTTGATGCCGTCATCAGCCGTGAGCAGGCACCCGATCCGGAGAGGGTCGTCTGCCCCGATGGCATCTCCTTCTGCACGGGAGACCCGGCGGACCACGAGGACCCGAACGAGCACTTTCACCACGGCCCGTTCACCGCCATGGGCGCCCACCGCCCGTACGCTGGACGGCACAGGGACGGCATCATGGCGTTCCACCTGTCCCAGATCAACGACGAAGCGCCCGGACTGGACTTCGTGGCCGGCGGCGACTGGCCGACGCTCAGCCTCGGGGAGGTAGACGAACTGATCAGCGACATGAGCGTGCACCTGGCGAAGCTCCGGGCAGCACGTACACAGATCGCTGGCCTGATGTCCGGGCAGACCATCGAGACCGCGGCAACGGCCGGCCGCACTTGGACGTACGAAGACAGGTACGGTACCCGGCACACCGTCACGTGTCCGTCCTGGTGCACGGTGGATCACACCGACGACATGGATGGAACGCGCCACCCGGCCGACGTCCACCACCAGCTGTACGGCACTGTGGCCCACGCCGAATACACCGAGGGCTACGAGGACTACAAGTCCTGGCAACTGCTCTGCGCGCACCTCGCCGTGAGTCCGGACTCAACAGCCAGCCCGGCTTACCGAGTCCCGCACGTTCTGGTGGAAGTGGCCGCCGACATGTACACCCGCCCGATGGATCCCGACCAGCTGGCCGAGTTCATCGAGACGGTGGCCGGGCAGCTGGAAGAGCTTCGCGCGATGCACCCCCGGCTCGCCGCAGCCAGCGCCGAATGGGCCGCACGGCCCCACACGACCACCAACGCCGAGGCCGCCTAATCGCCGGTCCAAGGCCACCCCGAGGACTGCGATCCGCTCCCTACGTCATGGTCCGACGGCTGACGCGAATGCCCAGCCCAGAGGCCTCGCCCGCCCCTCCGCTCCTGGGACTTTTCAGGGACTTTCAGCCCTGTCCGAGGGACTTCCGAGGGACTTTCCGCCACCAACGCGGCAAGCCCCCGAAAGACCGGAAAGAGCCTCCGTCCCAGATCAGAGGCCCTTTCCGAGGCAAAGCCACAGGTAGGGGCAGACGAGTCGGGCTATACGCCGGGTTCTGTACCCCGGGACCTCGCGGTCGTCGGGGCGACGGCCATCCATCTAGGGCCGGCGTTGCCACCGGCCTCGTGCGGTCTACCCGCGGACTCGGGCGGGCAGCCCTCGATCGTCCGCGCAGAGCCACCTCCGAAAAGGCGGCCCCTCTTGACCTTGCTCCGGGTGGGGTTTACCTAGCTGCCCAGGTCACCCTGGGCACTGGTGGTCTCTTACACCACCGTTTCACCCTTACCGAGGACCGAGGTCCCCGGCGGTCTGCTTTCTGTGGCACTGTCCCGCGGGTCACCCCGGGTGGCCGTTAGCCACCACCCTGCCCTGTGGAGCCCGGACGTTCCTCGGGGAGCTCCCCGTCAGGGGGACTCCACGCGGCCGTCCGCCCGGCTCGTCTGCCGTGTCGACCATGGTACCCGGCGGATGGTCCGCTTCGGCGCCGCGGCCGTGGCCAGTACGGAGCCCACCACGATCAGGGCGAAGGCGACGCCGATGCCGAGGTCAGCTCCTCGTCCAGGAGCAGCGCGCCCGCGGCGACCGCTACCGCCGGGTTGACGTACGTGATCACGCCGGCCCGGGTCGGGCCGACCTCCTTGATCAGTTCCAGGGCAGCCGGGACTCGGCCTCCAGGGGGTCGGGGCAGGCGCTGATGTCGGTGTGGGCGGCGCGCAGGGCTGACGCCAGCTCCGGGTCGTGCAGGACGGGGTCGCTGAAGTGCGGGAGGCCGCCGCCGAGAGTGCCGTCCGTGAGGAGGGCCGGTTCCGCGTAGAGGGCCTGGTAGGCGTAGCCGTCGGCCGCTGCCGGGCCGCCCGTGTGTATCTCGCCGGGCTCCAGGACGACGATCGAGCCGGGGTAGGAGTGGATGTGCCCGCCCCGGTAGGCGATGACCTCCGAGCCGCCGACGGTGACGCCTACGGTGAACTCGGTGTGGGCGTGGGGCGCGTAGACGTGGCTGTCGAAGTGGGCGGTGAGGAGGTCGAGGGGCGGGCCGGACCGGCCGAGTCGTGCCCTGGTCCATCTCGCCTGTTCACGTGACCCCAAGTCGCCCACCCCCGCCCACAGGGGATCAGAGGAGATCCGCGGTGTCCAGGTCGAAGGCGAAGGGTTCGGGGAGAGTGACGGACTTGCCGAAGGGGCGGGCGCAATGCTCGCGGTAGTCGTCGTCCTTCGGCTCGCTGAACACGGTGACCTGCGCTGTGTCCCGGTCGACGAGCAGGTGGAGCGGGATGCCCGCGCGGGCGTAGCAGCGGCGTTTGGCCTCGCGGTCGGCCTGCGGTTTGGTGGAGGTCACCTCCATCACCATGGCGACGCCGTCGCAGGGCATCCAGGAGTCGGCCCCCCGGTACAGGCGCAGTTCCATGGGAGCGAACGTGCCGTCGGGGACCAAGTGGTTCTTCGGGCAGCCGCCTCCGCTGCGCAGTTTCAACCCCTTGTTGCCTGAGAATTGCATGTCGGTCTGGGAGCGTCTGATCACCTGGTTCACGATCAGTCCGATGTAGTCCTCGTGATCCCCGTCCGGCGGCGGCGTCACAACGATCTCCCCCTCGATCAGCTCTGCCCGGAAACCCTCCGGCGTGTCCAGGGCGAGGAAGCCCTCAAGCAGGACGTCTTCCTGCGAAAGCGGCTCGTGTGCCATGGCAGTCATGTCACGCCCCTCCTTCTGTCGCTCACCAGGCTGGGACATCGGCTGATCACCTGTCCGTGAGATCGGGATCTCTTCCCTCGATCGTGGCACACGATCAACGCCGCCGTCAGGCACCGAGCCGTTCGCTTGACCTTGCCGCAGCGTCAACGTCTTCACTGGTCGTATGCGGATCGGAGAACTCGCCGAGGTCGTCGGCGTCACCACGCGGGCCGTGCGGCACTACCACCATCTGGGGCTGCTGCCCGAGCCCGAGCGGCGGGCCAACGGGTATCGGGAGTACGGGTTGCGGCATGCCGTCGTGCTGGCGCGGATCCGGCGGCTGACCGAGTTGGGGCTGGGGCTGGCGGAGGTGCGGGACCTGCTCGCGGACGACGCCGGGAAGGACCTCGTCGAGGTGCTGACCGAGCTGGACGAGGATCTGGCGCGGCAGGAGGAGGCGCTGCGGGAGCGGCGGGCGCGGTCGCGGTCGCTGCTGGACGCGGAGGGCGGGGTGCCCGCGGAGGGGCCCGTGTCGCCCGAGCTGGCCGCGTTGTTCGCCGGGACCGCGCATCTGTCGGATTCACCCATGGCCGTCAAGGACCGCGAGATCATGGCGTTCCTGGAGACCGCCATGCCGGCGGGGGCCCGGGAGCAGATGGTGTCCTCGATCGGGGAGGCGCTGAGGAGTCCGGGGGCCGTGGCACGGGCCGGTGAGGCCTACGCGCTGCTCGACGCGCTCGCCGGTGCCGAGCCGGATGACCCGCGCGTCGACGAGGCGGCCCGGGCGCTCGCCGGCTGCATCCCGCCGGGGCTGTTCCCGGAGGCCGGGGAGCTGGACCGGGACGACGGCTTCCTGCGCGCGTTCTACGACGACCTCTCCCCGGCTCAGACGGAGGCCGTCCGCCGTGCGCTGCGGATCCTCGCCGAGGAGCGGCGATGAGGGTCGGGGGGCTGCTGGTGCGGCATGAAGTGCGGTTGCTCGCGAGTCTTGTCCTGTGGGTGGCCCGGCGTACGCACGGGACCGGCGGGGGCCGGGCCTTCGGG